>JBKOUI010000101.1:0-17218 GCA_046723315.1 Pseudomonadota bacterium
GTCATTGTCTCGTGGGCTCGGAGATGTGTATAAGAGACAGGCCTCCCTGTGGCCCCGCATGGGCTGAGCCTTTGAAGTGGCCGAGACCAAGCACGACGCCGGAAGTCGCCTTCAAGAACCCCCGGCGGTCCAACAAGCTGGTCATGCGAGCCCCTTGGCTCAGGCGATCCGTGGAGCACAGCCTATGGCCTTTGGCGGCGCGATTGACAACCACGCCGAGTCCATATGGGATCCTGCGCCTATGGCTTTCCCTAGCGGTCCTGCGACGAGCTCTCTGATCATAGCGGAAAATGCCGGAGGCGCCGGGCCATTCGTCCTCCTCTGCGATCACGCATCAAACCGCATTCCCGAGGAATATCAGTCATTCGGCTTTGCCGCCGATGCGCTTGGCCTACACATCGCCTGGGATCCGGGTGCTCTCGCCGTCGCGCGCCTGTTATCAGCAAGGCTCGATGCGCCGCTTTTCTGGCCTGATGCCTCTCGTCTCATCATCGACTGCAACCGCCCGCTCGATGCGGCAAGTCTGATTGTGGTCGAGAGCGAGGGTCGCCTAGTGCCCGCCAATGTGGGATTAAGCGCAGCCGATCGAGCGCGACGGATCGCCCACATTCATGCACCTTACCACGACGCAATCGAGGCCTGCCTCGAACGCCGCCTTCCGGCGCAACTCCCAACCGCGCTGGTAGCTATTCACTCATTCACACCGGTCTATCTCGGTAAAGCGCGACCCTGGCAGATAGGCATCGTGTTCGACGAGGATGCCCGCGTTGCAAATGCCTTGATCGGCGCGCTCACCGCCGACTCGGCGCTGACGGTCGGCGTCAACGAGCCTTATGCTCCGGCGGATCTCGTCTATTACACCGTCAGCCGCCACGCCCGCCGGCATGACCTTCCGGCGGCCATGATCGAAATCCGCAACGACGAAATCGCCGATGAGCCCGGCCAAAGGCGCTGGGCTGACCGCCTAGCCGATATCCTTCTCGGCCTCACCCCAGGCCTATTTGGGGCTGAACAAGCTGTGGTGTGATCCTTGCAAGTGGAATAGGATATTGCGGGACTTATGGGGGGTCTAAAAATGGCTGAGAAGCGACACGAAGGCGGGGTTTCGTATCATATTCCAGGCAAGGACTACTTCGAGCAGCGCGAGCTGAGGCGTCACGCGGGTGTATTCGCGCTTTGGGCTCTAGGAGTCGGCGCGGTCATCTCGGGCGATTTCTCCGGCTGGAACCTCGGTTTTTCCGTTGGCGGCTGGGGCGGCATGTTCGTCGCCACGGTCATCATCACCATCATGTATCTCGGTCTCACTTATTCAATCGCGGAGATGAGTCCGGCGCTGCCGCATACCGGCGGCGCCTATTCATTTGCCCGAACGGCGTGGGGTCCGTGGGGCGGCTTCATCACGGGGATTGCCGAGAATATCGAATATGTGCTGACGCCTGCGGTGATCATGTTCTTTATCGGCTCTTACCTCACGGCAATCTTCGAGACGCCTGCCGCCTTCCAGCCGGTGTGGTGGATCTTGGGTTACATCGTTTTTGTCGGGCTCAATGCGCGGGGCGTCGAGTTGTCGTTCACCGTTACCGTGATCGTAACGCTGCTCGCGATCGCCATCCTCATCGTCTTCTTTGTCAGCGCAATTCCCTTTTTCGACTTCAGCAAGTACGCGATGAATATCGGCGCCGATCCGGCGACCGGCGCAGCGGTGGAGCTTCCCGACGGGCATGGTCCCTTCCTGCCGTTCGGGATACACGGCGTCCTGGCTGCACTGCCCTTCGCTGTGTGGCTGTTCCTAGCCATTGAGGAGTTGCCACTCGCGGCGGAGGAGTCGGCCGACCCGAAGCGGGACATGCCGAAGGGCATCATGCTCGGCATGTTTACGCTGATCGCGCTTGGGTTCCTGGTTCTCCTCATCAACCCAGCGATTCCGATCACACGCGAGGTAACCGACGCCGCGGGTACCGCGTCCACGGTTCACGGCGCCTTCGCGCTTGGCACCTCGGGGGAACCCATTCTCGACGGATTCCGCGCAATCTTCGGATCGAACTGGGCAAAGGCATTGGCGCTGATCGCCGTCGCCGGGCTGGTGGCGAGTTTCCACACGATCATCTTCGCCTATGGACGCCAGATCTTCTCGTTGTCTCGGGCGGGTTATTTCCCGCATTTCCTCTCGGTTACCCACGGCACGCACAAAACGCCGAACCTAGCGCTGATTACCGGCGGCGTCGTCGGTCTCGCGGTTATGCTGATCGTGTGGTTCACCATGGGAGGCGAGGCAGCCGGCTCCTTCATCGGCGGCGTGCTGCTCAACATGGCTGTGTTCGGAGCGATGTTCTCCTACCTGCTCCAGGCGCTCACCTTCATCAAGCTTCGGAAGAGCTTCCCCAACATCGAGCGGCCTTATCGCAGCCCGTTCGGCGTGTTGGGGGCCTCCCTGACGGTGATGATCGCGCTCGTGACCATCGGCTTTCAGCTCACCGATCCGGTGTACCGCACGGGCGTGATCGGGGTGGCAATCTGGTATGCCCTTGCAATCCTTTATTTCGCGGCTTATGGGCGGAAAACGCTCGTCTTCTCGCCAGAGGAAGCCTTCGCGGTGAAGCACCGCGAAGGCGTGGTCAAAGTCTAGCCGCGCTAAGCTGAACCTTCCCAAAACCGGCTCGCTCACCCGAGCGAGCCGGCCCTCCTTTCACAATAGGGTCGTTGCAGATGGCTGGCTTGTTGACTTTGCAAGAGTTGGAGAAAGAGGCGGCCGCCGCCGGGATCGATACCGTGGTGGCCTGCTTTCCCGACATGCAAGGACGTCTGGTCGGCAAGCGCTTCCACGCCGCCTATTTCCTCGAAGGAGCGCATGAGGAAACGCACGGCTGCGATTACCTGCTTGCCAACGACATCGACATGGAGCCAGTGCCAGGATACGCGGCCGCCAACTGGGAGAAGGGCTACGGCGATTTCATAATGAAGCCCGATCTCGCCACGCTGCGGCGCGTTCCGTGGCTGCCGGCGACGGCGCTAGTCCTGTGCGATATCGTCGATCACCATCACCACGAGCCGGTGCCGCACAGCCCGCGCGCGATGCTGCGCAGACAGATGGAGCGGCTGAAGGCGCTCGGAATGGCGTCCTTCTTCGCCTCGGAGCTCGAGTTCTACCTGTTCGACGAGACCTACGAGACGGCGCAGGCCAAGTGCTGGAACAACCTCAAGACCACCGGCACCTACATCCAGGACTACCACATTTTCCAGACCACCAAAGAAGAGGCGGTCATGCGGGCAATCCGCAACGGACTTCAGGGTGCCGGCATACCGGTGGAGAATTCGAAGGGCGAATGGGGTCCTGGCCAGGAAGAGATCAATATTCGCTACGCCGATCCCCTGACCATGGCCGACTGGCACGTCATTCTGAAGAACGGCTGCAAGGAGATCGCCCATTCGCTCGGCCAGGCCGTGACCTTCATGGCGAAATGGCGCTACGATCTTGCCGGCTCATCGAGTCACATCCACGCTTCCATCTGGAATGCCTCTGGCAAGAACTCGCTGTTCTTCGATCCGAACAGCGAGCACGGCATGTCGGACCTGATGCGCCGGTTCGTGGCCGGCCAGCTCGCTTATGCGCGCGAAATCACCTGGTTCCTCGCGCCCTATGTAAACTCCTACAAGCGCTTCCAGGCCGGTACTTTCGCGCCGACCAAGGCGATCTGGTCGTTCGACAATCGCACAGCAGGTTTCCGGCTGTGCGGGGCCGACACCAAGGCGATTCGGATCGAGTGCCGCATCGGCGGTGCCGATCTCAATCCTTATCTCGCCTTTTCTGCGCTGATTGCTGCGGGACTGGCCGGCGTGGAGCAAAAGCTTGAGTTGGAGAAGCCGTATGCCGGCGACGCCTATCAGGGCAAGTCACTGCGCGAAGTGCCGAAGACGCTGCGCGAGGCGACGGATTTGATGCGGGACTCCACCATGCTGCGAGAGGCCTTCGGCGATGAGGTCATCGACCATTATGTGCACACCGCCGAGTGGGAGCAGTTCGAATATGACCGCCGCGTCACCGATTGGGAGCTAAGGCGCGGCTTCGAGCGCTATTGAGTCTCGCGTCCATGTCCGAAATTCAGAAAATCATCTCTCCCATTGACGGGTCGGTTTACGCAGAGCGCCCGGTCGCACGCGATGCCGAAATCGACGCCGCCGTGAGAGCGGCCCGCGGGGCTTTGCCTGAGTGGAGAGCAGTCCCCGTCGCTGAGCGAAAGCGTTACATCCTTGCCTTCCTCGACGCGCTCATTGCCATGAATGACGACATTGCGGTCGAGCTCGCTTGGCAGATGGGACGGCCTGTGCGTTACGGGGGAGAGAAGGGGAGCGTCGAGGAGCGCACGCGGGCCATGGTCACGCTCGCCGAGGAAGCGCTCAAGCCCTATTACCCGCCGGAGAAACCGGGCTTTCGCCGCTACATCACACGCGAGCCGGTCGGCATCGTGCTGGTGATCGCGCCGTGGAATTATCCTTATCTCACCGCCATCAACACCATCGTGCCAGGTTTGTTGGCTGGCAACGCCATCATTTTGAAGCATGCCGCCCAGACGCTGCTGGTCGGCGAACGCTTCGCCGAAGCCTTCCGTAGGGCGGGATTGCCGAAAGGCTTGTTCCACAATCTCGTGATGTCCCACGAGCAGACCGAGAAGCTTCTCGGGTCAGGCCGTATCGACCACGTCAACTTTACCGGCTCGGTCCCCGGAGGCCGCGCCGTCGAACGTGCCGTAGGCGGGACCTTCGCCTCGACCGGTTTCGAGCTCGGCGGCAAGGACCCGGCCTATGTCAGGGCCGACGCCAAGATCGATCATGCCATCGAGAACCTGGTGGACGGCTCATTCTTTAACTCGGGACAGTCATGCTGTGGGATCGAGCGCATCTATGTCGATACCAAGATTTACGACGACTTCGTTGAGGGCTTCGCTGACCTCACCCGTAAATACGTCGTCGGCAATCCGCTAGATCGGGCGACCACGCTTGGGCCGCTGGTGCGTGGCTCCTCTGCCGATATCGTGCGCGGTCAGATCGAGGAAGCGAAGCGCAAGGGCGCAAGGGCGCTAATCAACATGAAGATAGAAGGCGACCGCCCCGGCTCGCCCTATCTCGCGCCGGAGGTGCTGACCGAGGTCAATCACCAGATGGAGGTGATGCGGGAAGAGAGCTTCGGTCCCGTGGTCGGCATCATGAAGGTGCGCGACGATGACGAGGCGGTGACGCTGATGAACGACAGTCCGTACGGGCTTACTGCGTCGATCTGGACGCGCGATGCAGATCGCGCCGCCGAGCTTGGCACGCGTATCGAGACGGGCACGGTTTTCATGAATCGTTGCGACTATCTCGACCCTTATCTCGTGTGGACCGGGGTCAAGGAAACCGGCCGCGGCGCGGCGCTATCGAAATATGGCTTCGACGCGCTCACTCAGCCGAAGAGCTTTCATCTGCGCGACGTCTGATCGCGAGCATCCCGGAGCAGGATATGAGCGTACCCACCGCCAATTGGAGCTATCCGACCGCCGTTCGTTTCGGCGCAGGCCGCATCAAGGAGCTTGCGGAGGCCTGCCGTGCCGCCGGGATCAGCCGACCGTTGCTCGTCACCGATGCCGGACTCGCCACGCTGCCCATTACGGTAACGGCGATTGACCTGCTCAAGAAGGCCGGTCTTCCCGTGGCGGTCTTCTCTGACGTCCAGTCGAACCCAGTTGAATCAAACGTCGAGGCGGGGATCGCCGCGTTCCGCTCGGGCGGACATGACGGCGTAATCGCGTTCGGGGGAGGCTCTGGCCTGGATATCGGCAAAGTCATTGCCTTCATGGCAGGCCAGACTCGGCCATTGTGGGATTTCGAGGATATCGGCGATTGGTGGACCCGCGCCGACCCCGACAAGATTGCGCCGATCGTTGCCGTACCGACCACGGCCGGAACGGGATCCGAAGTCGGCCGCGCGGGCGTCATCACGCAAGAGGCGACGCACACTAAGAAGGTAATCTTTCACCCGAAGATGATGCCGCGCGTGGTGATCTGCGATCCCGAGCTCACCGCAGGCATGCCGCCTTCCATCACCATGGGCACTGGAATGGATGCGCTTGCGCACTGCCTCGAAGCCTATTGCGCGCCGAGCTACCATCCAATGGCCGAAGGTATCGCAGTCGAAGGCATGCGCCTAATTTTCGGAAATCTGCCCAAGGCCGTTGCCAAGGGCAGCGACCTCGAAGCGCGCGCTCATATGATGAGCGCTGCTGCCATGGGCGCTGCGGCGTTCCAAAAGGGCCTTGGCGCAATCCATGCCCTGTCGCATCCGGTCGGCGCGCTCTACAACACCCATCACGGTACGACCAATGGCGTGTTCATGCCCTACGTGCTCGTTTTCAACAGCGCTGCGATCGAGCCCAAGATTGCGCGGCTCGCAGGCTTCCTCGGCATCGAGGGCGGTTTCGACGGCTTCCTAAACGCCGTGCTCGATCTCCGCGAGCAGACCGGTGTGCCGCACGGTCTCGGCGGGCTCGGCGTGGACGATAGCAAGGTAGAGACGATCATCGAGATGTCTCTGGTGGATCCCACTGCCGGCGGTAATCCGGTCCCTTTGACCAAGGAGGGGAGTCGCAAGATTTTCGAAGCGGCTCTGGCGGGCGACGTCGCCGCGGCGGCCTAAGCCGCCAATTTTATTTTGGCCGGAGACCTGAAATTAGGTACGGGCAAATCGCAGAGACCGCCGCCAAGAAAGAGGTGATGCCAAAGCTGTGTGGCCATCACGCCGGTAAGCCCGAGGCTCTTGAACGTGCCCAATTTCTCGCCGCGGCCGAACACCTCGTAGTCGCTGCGGACCGTAGCGACATCGAAATAGCCGGTCTTTGCCAACGCCTCCTCGCTCATTAATTCGCGAACGAAGGTCGGCGGGTTCGTGAAGAAGCTCTCGGCGAGCGGCAGCCGGAACATCGATTTGCGACGCGCCGCGATTTCCGGCGGAAGCATGCGGGCCGCCGCTTGGCGCAGCAAATATTTCTCCTTCGTCCCACGCCTTAGCTTCCATCTTGGATGCAGCCTTGCGGCGAAGGCGATCACCTCCTCGTCGAGGAAGGGGTAGCGTGCCTCGACGCTGTTTGCCATCGTCACGCGATCGCCCTTGTGGCTCAGCAGCATGCCCGCAAGCAGCACCTTGTAGCCGAAATAGAGCGAGCGATTGAGCGGGTGCCAGCGTCGCATCCGCTCTGGATCGAACCTTAGATCTTCATAAGCGACGAACGATCCGAGCCGGTTCCGGAAATCGGCGTTGTAGTAGCGGTGCCGAGAACCCGCCACGAAATTGTAGAGGATCGACTGGGCGTGTGGTCCGCCGATCATCTCATCGATATGTCTCATCTCCGAGAGACTGACGTGCGGTGTCGTGGCTTTACGCACGGCGCGGCTCAGCACCGTGCTCAGATGAAACGATCCGGCGTCGAACATCCGGCCAAGCTCTCGCCACTTGAACCAGAGATAGCCGGCGAACGCCTCATCGGCTCCTTCGCCGGTGATCACGACTTTGTTGCCCTGCTTCTTCACCTCGCGCGAAAGCGAGAGCAGCGCGGCACAAGAAGTGTCGAGCACGGGACTCTCCGCTGCCTCGATCAGTCCCGCATAGTTTGCGGCAATTACGTTGGCGCTCGCGTCGAGAACGGTTTGGCTGCTGCCGATCTTGTGCGCCGTTGCTGCGGCGCCCTGGGTCTCGTCAAAGACCGATTGCGGCGCGCTGACGGTGAAACTCGGAACCGGAGCTCCACGGATAGATGAGGCCATGGCGAGGATATAGGCCGAATCTACGCCGCCACTGAGATAGCTCACCACTGGCACATCGGCACGCAGCCTGATCTCGACGGCACGGCGAAATGTCTCTTCGAATTCCTCGATCAGAGTAGCCGCGTCGCCGTCGTGCTCCTGTCCCCAGTCGGGAAAGTCGAGATCCCAATAGCACCGCTCCTCGATCGATGCAGGCGCGCCATCACTGCGGAACGTGACGCGCAAGTAATGCCCTGGGGCGACGGACTGAATGCCGTCAAACATGGTACGCCGCGTGCCCATGGCGAAGAAGGTGAAGATATGATCGAGGCCTCGTGGGTCGAGAGTGGGGGGGACCGCATGCGAAGCAAGCAGGGCCTTGATCTCCGATCCGAAATAAAGCCAGTCGCCCTGCCGCGACCAATGCAACGGACAAATGCCGACGCGGTCACGTGCGAGCAGTACCTTGCGCCGTTCGACATCGACCAGCACAAAGGCGAACTGGCCTTTCAGATGCTGGAACATGTCCTCACCGTGATCCTCGTAGAGATGAACGATGATCTCGGTATCGGAGCAGGTGCGAAAGATGTGGCCTTTTGCTTCCAGACGGGCCCTCTGCTCGGGATAATCGAAGAACTCGCCATTGCCGATCACGCCGACCTTGCCCGTCTCGTTGAAGATCGGCTGGCGGCCGTTAGTCACGCCGACGATTGCCAACCGGCGATTACCCATGCCGACACCCGGCGCGAACATGAAGCCATCATCGTCGGGGCCGCGATGACGCAGCGCGGATGCCATGTGGCGCACCACGAGGTTGTCGGGCTCGCGGCTGCCCGTTAGATCGATTACGCCCGCTATTCCGCACATTCTTTGTCGCCCTGCTGTTATGTATGAGGTCAGATAAGCGGTCAGTATCGCACGAAGCTGGTTACCATGTGTCGAGACGATGGCAGGGTGACAGGCGCCGTGCACAGGTCTTCAACACGTAAAGATCCCGCATTTAGGCGGGACAGATAGAATCCAGCAGCAAATGTGGCGATCTGGCGTGCGCGACAAATTGGTCAAGTGGCAGGGATTGGCGTGATCTTTGGGATAGGCCCACGGCGTAGCTGGCGGAGAGGGTGGGATTCGAACCCACGGTACGGTTACCCGTACAACGGTTTTCGAGACCGTCCCATTCGACCTCTCTGGCACCTCTCCGTGGCGCTCATGTAGCTTGCCGGTCCGTTTGCGGCAACCTGTGCCAAGTATCTAAGCGTTTCGACCGCCGTTATTGTCGGACGGAATATTCGGTGAGCGCCAGGTATAGAGCGGCAAGAAAGCCGGCCGTGGTCGGCAACACGATCAGCGAACCCGCCTCTTCGATCGCCTCTGGGATCATGGCGTGGGTCACTAGAGCAAGCACGGCCCCGCCAGCGACAGCTTCACAAAACACGGTGAGGAGTGGAAATGAGCCGCCAATGAGCCCATTGCCAACCGCCGCTGCCAGCGTGCCTGCCACAAGAACCGTCGACCAAAGGCCGAAGATCGTGGGGGAACGAAAGCCAGCCCGACGCAGCGTTGCGGCGCTCGCCGCCGCCTCCGGGATGCCGCCGATAAACATGCCCAACATCAGGGTTAGAGATAGGGTGCCAAAGCCGTGAAAAGTGGAGCCTATAACCAGGCAGCCAGGAATGGTGTCGAGAACATTACCGAGAACAATGGGAATGCCTGCGCCATGGCCGCCCTCGGCCAGAATCCTATTGGCCTCGCGTCGCGTCAGGCGTTCCAAACTGCTGCTCGCGACCGCCGCCCAGCTTGCCGCGCCGGCTGTGCCGGCGCTCAGATTGTTAAGTGCCCGGTCGTGGCTTAGCCGCTCCACCGCCCGAGCCAGGACCGGATCGCCGGCGACCAGCCGCTCGAAGTCCTTCCGGCCAATCTCGAGCAACTCGACATCGCCAGAAGACCGGGCCGTCGCGGTACGTGGGCTGCCGCTGAGCAGTGCCATCTCGCCGAATGCCTCGCCCCTGCCCAAGCTGGCAATGGATTGGTCAGAGGGAATCCCGTCGGATCCATTACCTTCAAGGATTTCGATCTCGCCACTTGCGACGATATAGAGGGCATCGCCGGGATCGCCGGCATTGAAGAGAACCTGCCCTGGCCCCAGCCGGCGGGTACGCACATAAGGTAGTATCGCTTCGACCTCCTGCGGTGGAAGATGGCGTAGCAAGTCGCAGCGAGACAGCAGCTCGATCAACTCCTTCGCGTCATGCTCGCGGCGCTTTTGAATGAATTCGCGGAAGCGGGTGGGGTAGCGGACCGCGGCACCCTTTTGCTCGAGATAGCGCGAGAACACACTGTAGATGATCGCGCCGATGGCGAAGCCGCTGCCAACGAGCAACCAAGCCGCGCCGAGGCTAAAGTCGAGATGGTGGAGGTGAACTGCCGCATTGAAGGCGAGTTCAATCGCGAGCGCGCTTATCAGTCCGCCGGAAGCAAAAGCGAGAATGCAACCGAGCAGGCGATTGGATATAGGAAAATAAAGACCCAGCGCCACCCCGATCATCGCTGAGGAGGTGGTTATCAGCCCGAGTAGCGCAGCGAGAATAACCTCGTTCATCGATAAGAATTCTCTCTCGTTGTCGTTGCCAGTCTGAATCCGGCCGGGCTGGAGCGCGTGAAGCCGTATGTAGCTTGGCGTTGATGGGGGGATGCCGATCAGCACCTTCCGCAGGGCGTGCCATGCTTCTCAGTCGTTCCGCCTGCGCGGACGAGCCGTTCGACGTTTTGACGTCGGGTGACAGTTCAATCCTTATTCGACCGGTGTCAGGATGGGTGCCCCCTTGTTCTTACCGAGGACCACGAGAAACTTCGCCGGCTCCGTCTTGCTGGCGTTGCGACCGACAATGTGAATGTCATTGGGACCTTCATAGAAGGTGTCACCAGAGTGAAGGGTGACTGGTTCCGACCCCTTGACCTGCATGATGATGGAGCCTTCCAACACATAGACGAATGCGTGCGCGTTATGGCGATGGACGGGGTCCGTTCCGCCAGGCGGATACTCCACGATCAGCATCGTGCCCTCCTTGCCGGGGATGTCGGTTAGGTCACGCGACAACAACGGCGTCACCTTCGTGGTTTCTTGAGCGGCGGCAGGAGCCGCGAAGCTGAGGAGGAGTGCGGCCGCCAGCAAAAATCGATGCATGGTGCTGATCCTTGTCATAGGAGCCATTGACGATCTTGGACGCCACTTAGTTTACAGAAGTGAAGCCTTTCATGCTTCGCCAACGGACTAGGCGGCAGTCCGGCAATTGACTTATAAGCCTTGGCATCTATATTGCGCCGCTTGATCAACGGCTAGCGCGGCGCGGCGGCCATTCACGGGCCGGCCAGCGCATTTCAAGCCACAGATACGGACTTTGAGACATGTTCGCGGTCATTCGCACGGGCGGCAAGCAATATCGCGTGGCGCCCAACGACATCATCGAGATCGAGAAGGTCGCCGGAAAGCCTGGCGACATCATCGAGTTGTCAGAGGTCATCCTGCTTGGCGGGGATGGCGGTCCGAAGACGGGCAGTCCAACCATCGCCGGTGCCCTCGTCGCCGCTGAGGTGATCGAGCAGAGGCTCTCCGACAAGATCGTGGTCTTCAAGAAGAAGCGGCGCGCCAACTACCGCCGCAAGAAGGGTCATCGTCAGGCGCTGACCGCCCTTCGCATCACCGAGATCCTGACTGACGGCAAGAAGCCCTCCAAGGCAGCGCCGAAGCCGGAGCCGAAGAGATCCGAGAGAAAGGCCGAAGCCCCGATAGCCGAAGCCAAGACGGAGAAGCAACCGGCGGCCAAGAAGGCTGAGGCGAAGTCAGCCGCCAAGAAGGCAGCAACCAAGTCAACGGCCAAGGCGCCCGCCAAGAAGCCGGCAGCCAAGCCGAAAAAGAAGTAAAGGACCAGACCAATGGCACACAAGAAAGCAGGCGGCTCGTCGCGCAACGGCCGCGACTCGATTGGGCGCAGGCTCGGAGTCAAGAAATCCGGCGGCCAGCGCGTGCTTGCCGGCAATATCATTGTCCGCCAGCGCGGCACGAAGTGGCATCCGGGTGAGGGCGTCGGCATCGGCAAGGACCACACTCTGTTCGCGCTCCGCGAGGGCGAGGTGACCTATGCGACCAAGCACAAGGGTCGCGTCTACGTGTCGGTGAAGCCACACTAGGCAGTCTGCCTTCAATTTGCCTCCCTTCGGTCTCGCCCACGAGCGGGCTCGCGTGTAGCCTTGTTTCCGTGACCATTAGGACTGCAAGACTCTTGTTGCGCGCGCCCCAACTGTCGGATGCGCGCGAGATCAGTCTGCTCGCCGGGGATTACGAGGTGGCGAGCATGACCGGCACCATTCCGCATCCCTACACCGAGCGTATGGCCGCCGATTGGCTCGCAAGCGCGCTAGATGGCGAGGAAGGCGTCGTTTTCGCTATTGAGCGGTCTGGCGCATTGATCGGCTGCACGGGCTATCGGGCCTTCAGTCTTGATCATGCCGAACTCGGCTATTGGATTGGGAAGCCCTATTGGGGAATGGGCTTCGCCACCGAGGCTGTGCGGGCGCTGGTGCAATACGCCTTTGCGCACGATAGCTTTGCCTATCTCACCGTCGGCCATTTCAGCGACAACCCGGCTTCGGCCCGGGTCATTGCCAAGGCAGGCTTCATGCGGCAAGGCAAAGAGCTGCGGGAATGTATGGCGCGCGGGGTGAAAGCCTATTGCCTGACCTACCGGCTCGACCGCGAGACAGCGCTTGCCGAATTCGCCAAAGCACAAGCCTAGCGGCGGCTCGCGTCCCTCACGATATTCGGCGCTCCCGTAGTGTATTGGAAAGCCGCTGGTGCTAATGCCTCCCCATGCAGTTTCTCGACCAGGCCAAAGTCTATGTCCGCTCAGGCGATGGCGGCAACGGATGCGTGAGCTTCCGCCGGGAGAAGTTCGTCGAGTTCGGGGGCCCTGACGGCGGCGCCGGAGGCCGGGGTGGAGACGTCATCGTCGAATGCGTGGCGAACCTCAACACGCTGCTCGACTATCGCTACAAGCAGCACTTCAAGGCGAAGAAGGGCGGCCATGGCATGGGCCAGAACCGCTCTGGCGCCAAGGGCGCCGACGTGGTGCTAAAGGTGCCGCCGGGCACTCAGATCCTCGATGAGGACGGCGAGACGTTAATCGCCGATCTGGTCAATCCCGGCGACCGCATCGTGCTGTTGCGCGGCGGCAATGGCGGCTTCGGCAACGTCCATTTCAAATCCTCGACCAATCAGGCGCCGCGGCACGCCAATCCTGGGCAGCCCGGCGAGGAACTGAATATCTGGCTGAGGCTGAAGCTGATCGCAGATGTCGGCATCATTGGGCTGCCCAATGCCGGCAAGTCGACCTTCCTTGCCGCGGTGAGCGCGGCCAAGCCCAAGATCGCCGACTATCCGTTCACGACGCTCCACCCGAATCTCGGCGTGGTGCGCATCGACGGCTTCGATTTTGTGCTCGCTGATATTCCAGGGCTCATTGAAGGAGCGCATGAGGGCGCCGGCATCGGCGACCGCTTCCTCGGTCATGTCGAGCGTACGGCTGTGCTGCTTCATCTAGTTGATGCCACGCTTGACGATGCGGCCGACGCTTACACGATCATACGCGGCGAAGTGGAGGCCTATGGCGCGGGGCTCGAGGACAAGCCGGAGGTTGTCGCGCTATCTAAAGCCGACGCGGTGCCTCAGGACGAACTCAAGAAGAAGGCGCGGGCCTTGAAGAAGGCGGCGAGCGCAGAGCCGCTTATCGTCTCTGCCGCGACGGGCGAGGGCGTCTCGCAAGTGCTGCGCGCGCTTGCAGCAAAGATCAAATCTGTGCGTGCGGCGAAGCAGCAGGAAGCGCCTGCGGGTGCGCCATCGCAAAGGTGGCGGCCATGAGACAGGAATGGACCGAGGCGAAGCGCATCGTCATCAAGATCGGCTCCTCGCTTCTCGTCGATACGGCGACGGGGATGCTCAAGGGTGCGTGGCTCGCCTCACTTGCCGACGACATCGCAGGCCTTGGGAGCCACGGCAGGGAGGTGGTCGTAGTCTCTTCCGGTGCAATCGCACTCGGCCGCAACGCGCTCAAGCTTCCCAAAGGATTGCTCAAGCTCGAGGACAGCCAGGCTGCGGCGGCGGTCGGCCAGATCGACCTCGCCCACGCCTATGAGGATGCGTTCCGCGCGCGTGGATTGGTGGCGGCGCAAATCCTGCTTACGCTGGGGGACACCGAGGAACGCAGGCGTTACCTTAATGCGCGCAACACCATGACGACGCTGCTCAAGCTCGGTGCCGTTCCCGTGGTGAACGAGAATGACACCGTGGCGACCACCGAGATCCGCTATGGCGACAACGACAGACTCGCCGCGCGTGTCGCCTCGATGATGAGCGCCGATTGCCTCGTGCTGCTTTCCGATGTGGATGGCTTTTATACCGCGCCCCCTGATGCAAATCCCGACGCCTGCAAGCTGGACGAGGTGGGGGAGATCACGCCGGAGATAGAGGCCATGGCCGGTGATGTCGGCTCGGAGCTGTCCAAAGGCGGCATGGTCACCAAGATCGAAGCGGCGAAGATCGCCGTCCACGGCGGCGCGCATATGGTCATCGCCAGCGGCAAGGTTCTCAATCCGCTCCGGGCGCTCGCCAAGAAGGGAACCGGCACCTGGTTCCTGGCCCGTTCGGACCCTGTGACTGCGCGCAAGCGCTGGATCGCCGGCACGTTAGAGCCAAAAGGCAGCTTCATCGTAGATAAGGGTGCGGCCCAAGCGCTCGCCTCGGGCAAGAGCCTGCTTCCGGCAGGTGTGACGCGCGTGGAAGGCAGCTTCGGGCGCGGCGATGCTGTGGTGATCAGGAACGGGGAAGGCGCCGAGCTCGGCCGCGGACTTACCGCCTACGACCACGAGGAAGCGAAAGCCATAATCGGCCGGAAGAGCAGTGAAATTGCGAATATTCTCGGCTATTTTGGCCGCCCCGAGCTGGTCCACCGGGACGACATGGTCCTGCAACGGAAGATGTAAATTGAGCGCGATCGTCGATAGCCCGGAAGCGAGCATCGAGCCGATGATGCTCTATATGGGTCGCCTCGCCCGCGACGCGGCGCGAGAGCTTGCGCTCGCCTCGTCCGCGCAGAAGAACGAAGCGCTAGAGCGGATGGCGGCACACATCGAGGCTGGAAGCGAGAAGATCATTGAGGCAAACCGCCAGGACCTCGAAGCCGCGCGGAGCAAGGGCCGCGATCTTGCTTTCCTCGACCGGCTGATGCTCGACGGTCTGCGCGTTGCGGGCATTGCTCGCGGCTTGCGTGAGATCGCTGCCCTTCCCGATCCCGTGGGACAGGCTATGGCGAAATGGACGCGGCCCAATGGTCTCGAGATTTCGCGCGTGCGCGTGCCGCTCGGCGTGATCGGCATCATCTACGAATCGAGGCCTAACGTGACCGCTGACGCCGCGGCGCTCTGCCTCAAATCCGGCAACGCCGTGATCCTCCGGAGCGGTTCTGAGAGCTTTCTCACATCGCTTGTCATCTCCAATCTGCTGAACGAGGCGGTGACTGCGGCTGGACTTCCTGCGGCAGCAATCCAACTCGTGCCGACCACCGACCGTGCCGCTGTCGGCTACATGCTGGGCGGACTTGGCGGTGCCATCGACGTGATCGTGCCGCGCGGCGGCAAGGGCCTCGTCGCGCGGGTGCAAGCCGAAGCACGCGTGCCGGTGTTCGCGCATCTCGAAGGCGTGTGTCATGTCTATGTGCAGCCCTCGGCTGACCTCGATATGGCAAAACGCATCGTGCTCAATGCCAAGATGCGGCGCACCGGCGTGTGCGGCGCGGCCGAGACGCTACTCGTTGATCACAAGGCTGCGCCGACGCATCTCGCTCCGCTCGTCGAAATGCTGATCGAGGCCGGTTGCGAGGTGAGAGGCGATCCAGAGACGCAACGCGCCGACACACGTGTCAGACCAGCGAGCGAGGACGACTGGCCTAAGGAGTTTCTCGACGCCATCATCGCTGTAAAGGTGGTCGATGGGCTGGATGAAGCCATCGATCACATTTCCCGCTATGGCTCACAGCATACCGAGGCCATCATTACCGAGGATCAGTCCGAAGCTGAGAAATTCCTCGCCCGTGTCGACAGCGCCATCGTGCTGCACAACGCCTCGACCCAGTTCGCGGACGGCGGCGAGTTTGGCATGGGAGCGGAGATCGGTATCGCCACTGGCCGCTTCCACGCCCGCGGTCCGGTCGGCGTGGAGCAGCTCACGACCTTCAAGTATGTGGTGCGCGGTTCAGGGCAGACACGGCCCTGAGCATTTGATCTTGGGGAGGAACGACTTTGCCTAAGCAGAAATCGAAGAAGCCCAAGAAGCAACCTAAGCGCGAGAAGCGAGCGGAGCCCAAGCAAGCAGCAAAAACGGCAAAGCCCGCAACGCAATTGAAACACGCCGAGAGGAAACAGGCAAAGCAGGCAAAGCGGGCCGAGAAGAAGCAGACAAAGGAAGCGAAACGCGCCGAGAAGAAACAGGCAAAGCAGGGCAAGAAGGTTCGCGCCCTGAACGGCTCTACGAGGCGGGGTAGGAAACCCGATCGAAAAGACAAAACCACTGCGCCGCCGCGGCAAATCACTCAGCTGCCAATGGCGGCGTCGAACATGCGCGTCGGGCTCCTAGGAGGATCGTTCAATCCGCCGCATGAAGCCCATATCGCCATCAGCCTCGTCGCGCTGAAGCGGCTTGGGCTTGACCGAGTGTGGTGGCTCGTCACCCCTGGCAACCCGCTGAAAGATGGCTCCAAGCGCCTAGACCTTGCCGAACGCGTGCAAGCCGCCAAGGAGTTGGCCGGCAAGCACCCTCAGATTGAGGTCACTGGCTTCGCCGGGCAAAAGCCATCGCCCTATACGGTCGATGTCCTCGCCGAACTCAAGCGCCGCGCTCCAACGGTGAAATTCGTATGGCTGATGGGGGCAGACAATCTCGCCGACTTTCACCGATGGCGCGCCTGGGAGAAGATCTTCAGGCTTATGCCGATGGCTGTGCTCGACCGCCCGACCTTCCGGCTAAGAGCGCGCGCGAGCAAAGCCGCACACCGCTTCTCGGTGTTTCTTGTGGACGAATCAGATGCGTCCGGCCTCGCGCAGCTTACGCCGCCCGCTTGGACCATCATGAGCCACAAGCTCTCGCCCCTCTCTTCCACTGCGCTCCGAGCCACCAAACCCAAGAGCCAAAAGGAGAAAGGCAAGAGTAAGAAGAACAACAAAAAGCGCAAAAAACACTAGCTATTGAAACGCCGGCGCTGACCATACTATGTTTATGGGGCGAAGCGGCGAACCAAGAGGATAAGTGCGCGTTTAGGCGAGGCTGATCCTCAAATCGCTTCCGCAAGGAGCAATGGCAGAAGGACACTCACCACAACATGCGCTCAGCTAGAGAGGGTGC
>JBKOUI010000137.1:0-6530 GCA_046723315.1 Pseudomonadota bacterium
GCAAAGCATGTGGCGTCGCCTAGCTCAAAGTTCACCAGAGGCCAAACCGGGTTTGATGTCGCGGGTTGTTCAACAACCGTTGGACTCTCATTCGGTCATCCATTTAGGGAGAATAACAAACAAAAAACCTTTGGCTCGAAGGCGCACGCGCATACGCTAACGCGCAAAGCGGTCCAGAGGTGTGCGCGATCACAAGAGGTCTGCGTTAGCTGGTATTGAGAAGGCGCAGGGCGCAACAAAATATCCTGGAAGAGTGCACAGGGAGGCCCAAAAGGCGTACCATTTAACCTATCGGAGGAACGCCACATGTCCCAAGCAACACAAAACTTCAAAGCGAAAACGTCGGCGCAAAACCTTGCCCGTATTAGGGGCGGCTGGTTTGTCTTTGTCGTTCGCAAGCACCGCGCCTGCCCTCCCTAGCGAACCGGCAGTGAACTTATCCGCTTCAGGCAACGGAGATGGCAATCAAGTCTATCTCGGTGAGGAAGAAATCTCAGACGTTACCTTGGCAACGTTCTACGTCTTCGACAAAGAAGCCGGCGACAGTACATCTTCGATGGTCGAGCTTGTCGGCCATGGCGGCGGCTGTCATGGCTGCGGAGGCTGCGGTCATGGTGGGGGTGCCACGCTGGTGGGGGCTGCGGAGGGTGCCATCATGGGTGTGGCTGTCACGGCTGCGGCGGTTGCCGTCATGGTTGCGGTGGCTGCGGTTGCGTCAGCTTCTTTTTCGGTGGCGGCTGCGGTGGCTGCGGTGGTTGCAGCGGAGGCTATTGGTGCTGGATCAATGGGGTGCGAACCTGGTGCCCTTATCCTTATGGCTATTAGTTTCGCGGCCCGGCGCCGAGACAGTGAGCAGTCGTCGGTTCGTCTGGTACTAGCCTGACATTCAGAACTTGGCTTGCTGATTGGCGTTTTAAGGCTCGGCACGTGCCTGAGAAGCGAGAGCCACGTGAGAGCTAAACGGACTGAACGCCACAATTCAAGAGCTACATCTACGACAGGGGCGGCTGTGGGCGCGGCGAAGCGTAAAGCTGGGCGCGCTTCCAAGGATGTACATGCTTTGCCCATAACATCCCCGCGCGAAAGAGAGGTGTTCCGGTTCGCTCCTAATTTGACGGTTCACCTTCTTCCGCCGAATGTCGTTTGTCTCTACTCCGAGGATCGCAAATTTTTTCTTCATGGCGAACTCTACTATGCTATTGCACCGGCCATAGCAGCTGGCCAAAGTGTACAAAAGCTTGTTTGCAAGCTGGAGCAGAATTTCCCGTCCGATAAAATCTATGAAGCGCTTCAGCGGCTGCGTGACCGGCAATTTATAGTGCCGAATTTTCGCTCTTCCGAGAGCGTCGCCGCAGCATATTGGTCCAGCCTCGGGCTTTCCCCGGGCACCGCACAGAAAAATCTTCGAAGCGTTCGTGTACGGGTTCACTCGATTGATGTGCAGGGTCTGCAAAAATTAAGCGACGCACTTCGAGAACTCGGTGTTCGCCTGACAAAGCGCTCCGCTGACCTTACTGTCACGTTGGTGAACGATTATCTCGAAGGCGCGTTGGCAGAGCTGAACCGGCAGCATTTGTCGAATCAGACCTCCTGGTTACTCGTTCAGCCTTCCGGGATTTTTCCTCTCGTAGGACCAGTGTTCCGACCTGGTAAAAGCGCCTGCTGGTCCTGCCTTGCTGAGCGAATGAAACGCAACCGTGAGGTCAAAGCCTTCCTCGACCGCAAAAAATCTAACTCCGTTGCGACGTCACCCCTAACTCGCGGTACGTTCGGGGAAACTGGCATCCAACTTGCCGCTGTCGAGATTGCGAAAGCTATCGCCACTGACTTTCGAACCGAACTGCGCGATCACATTGTAAGCCTCGACCTGCTTGGCTCTACGGTCGTGAAGCATTACGTCGCCATCCGCCCACAATGCCCCATGTGCGGCCGAAAGGAGCTACGCGACCCGGGACGTGCGCCCGATCCGATCGAGCTCGGCACGGGGGGTAAACTGATTATGACCAGCGGAGGCTTTCGGGCCATTTCACCAGCGGCGACGGTTGCACGCTTTCGAAAGCACGTGAGTCCGCTCACCGGAGTGGTCTCTCGGTTAGAACGCATTCAAGCCGACCTCCCTTTGAACACCAACTACTTTGCCACTCACAATTATGCTCCCCGTCCCGAGACGGTTGAGGAGCTCAAAGCGGGGCTGAGCGGCGGCAGCTTTGGGAAGGGGAGCACTGCCGATCAGGGTGAAGCCAGTGCACTCATGGAGGCGATCGAACGCTACTCAGTGAGCTTTCAAGGCGATGAGATCAGAAGGACATGCCGCTTTACGGATTTCCCTTATGGGGATGCGATTGATCCGAACGATGTTCTACTATTTAGCGATGCACAGTATGGGCGCGAGCCAATTCCGACCACCTCACAGCATCAAGCAGGCGCTGCGTCACTAATCCCATTCGACCGATCAGCCGAGATCGAATGGTCCCCGCTCTGGTCCCTTCGCGACGAACAATTCAGATATCTTCCTACCGGTCTTTTATACTTCTTCTACAAGGGCCCAGGCTGGCTACAATTGCCAGCTGCAGATTCTAACGGCTGCGCGGCCGGCAACACGCTCGAGGAAGCAATCGTGCAGGGTTTCCTTGAGCTAGTGGAGCGGGATGCATACGCTATCTGGTGGTACAACCGGTTGCGTCGGCCTGAAGTGGACCTCACTCAATTCGATGATCCTTACATCCGTGATCTCCAAATCCAGCTTGCTGAAACGGGACGCCGGCTTTGGGCGCTAGATGTCACTACCGACGTTGGAATTCCAAGCTTTGTGGCGGTGAGCCACTGGAGCGACGGCTCGCGAGATCAGATTGAGTTCGGCTCTGGAGCACACTTCGATGCGCGCATCGCCATGCTGCGAGCTATGACTGAATTGAACCAGTTCATGTCAATAGGAATGGTTGGATGCCGAAGCGCGGGTAAATTATGGAGCGAAGCCGGCCCCAGTGAATTGAATCTCAGCGACCAACCCTATCTAGTTCCAAGCGGCATGGTTCGACCGACATTTGACTCCAGCTTTAGTCATCTCGATAGCCGCGAACAAGTTGTGACTTGCTTGGGCCTTGCCAAGCAAATTGGCCTCGATTTCCTTGTTCTCGATCAGACCCGTCCCGACGTAGAGGTGCCGGTGGTAAAAGTCGTTGTACCAGGGCTGCGACATTTCTATCGCCGCTTCGCTCCGGGACGGCTGTACGACGTTCCCGTGAAGCTTGAATGGCGCGATCAGCCATTGACGGAAGACCAATTGAACCCGCTTCATCCTCGAACCTGAGGGTTATTTGCGGACTCAACGGATAAAGCGAGAACGTGGTAGTCCCGCAAGTCTCTCCACAAGACTTGCACCTGGTGTCGCGCTCGAAGCACATGCGAGCGGAGACATCGTCACCCGCTTTCACGGTCACTCATTCCGTGTTGGCAAATTCAGTGCCCGTACTGCCGATCGTGTGCAAGATCTACGCAGCGGTCTGCCATTTCGCTCTGTTGTCGCAAGGACGGGCGAGGAGCTTTACGTATTGGTCCGGCGCTTAGCCGCGCAGGGATTGGTGGAGTACCGCCTAGGGCGAAACGGCGACGACCTAGTCGTAATTGAGCCGCAGGCTTCGGATTATTGGCCTCAAATAACGACGATCCGCGATAGAGACACTCTCGTTTTATCCCGTTTCGCTTACATGCGACGGCGCGGAAACGAGATGATCCTGGAATCTCCTCGATCGGGCGCGGTGTTCAAAATCTGCAATCCGCAGGTCGCGACCGGCCTGGCCATGTTGTGTACACCCCACCAAATTAAAGAGCTGCGCCAACAGTATCCTTCGTTCGCGTCTCAGCTTGCTGCGATTCTGGTTGATTGCGACATTCTTTTAAAACTGAAGAACGCCAAGGATAGTGTCCTCCGCGCAGCCGAAGGCGACGACAATCTCGTTCTTTGGGATTTTCATGATCTTCTTTTTCACGCGCGCAGTACAGAAGGACGTCATGCCAATGCTCTCGGAGGCATTTATCCTTACGCGCGATCCATTTCTTCACCCTCGGCAATACGGCCATCCTGGCCCGGAAAAAAAATCATTCTTCGCAGGTTCTCGGTTGCGCAGCCGGAGTCAATCTCTACGTTCGAACGGCTTTTGCGCCAACGTCACTCGACGCGCAACTTCGACGACCAACGACCAATTACCCTTGAGGAGCTGTCACGTTTTCTCGACGGCACTGCGGCCGTTGTGTGGCAAGGAACTAGCAAGGTGGCGTTCGGCACAGACAGTCCACCGATCACCTACGCCGCTAGGCCATATCCGTCGGCGGGGGCTTCTTACGAGCTCGAGCTTTATCTTTCGGTCAACAAATGCGAAGGCCTCTCAAGAGGATTCTATCATTATGATGCCGGCGAACACGCGCTGGTGCAAATCGAAGTTTTAGATCGTCTACTTGAAGCGGCCTTAACGCGAGCAGCGTCGGCAATGGGAGCACCTGCTGCCCCTCAGGTTCTAATCACAATAGCCGCGCGCTTTGCCCGAGTATCCTGGAAATACAGCGCGATAGCCTACGAACTGATACTGAAGGACGTCGGCGTGTTAATGCAAACGTTTTATCTGATGATCACTGATATGAAACTTGGCGGGTGCGCGATCGGAATTACGAATATCGATCTCTTTGCGAAAATGACCGGGATTCCCTTTCACGTCGAGGGGCCTGTCGGCCAATTTGCGATCGGGCACAGAGTGCCGTGGCCCTCGTTGTAGAGCACTCGGGTTTTTTTAATTGTGTGCTTGCCATCGATTGCGCTGAATTAAATCGACTTGCAGGCTGACGCGATGCCCTTTTGAGCTCTCGAAGTCACTGGCGATTCCTCAATTTGTCGGACGTACCGGTCGATGTCATCGGGGCGAGACGTAAGATCGCTTTGTGGCGCCGCTTACCTACAAGCGCAAAGAGCGCACCCTGAGGATCCAAGCACTGAATGGTCCAACTGCCTCCCGGCACTTCAATCGGGCCCTCGATGATCTTGCCGCCACCACTCTTTACACGCCTCACAGCTGTGTCAATGTCGTCAACGTTGAAGTAGTAGACCCAAGACGGCGTTGAGACGGTTCGAGGCTTAGTTACCACGCCGCCAATGGTCTGGTCTGCGGCGCAGAACGACTGATAGATGCCCATACGGCCCGCCCTGGCTTCTGCTTTTTGCCAACCGAAAAGGGAGCCGTAAAAGACTAGCGCCTTTTCCCGGTCTGCGGCGAGCAACTCGTGCCATGCAACGCGGCCGTATAGATCTAGCCGAGCCTGCGGAAGTTGGATCGGCCTCAGCCAACTAATCAGCCCGAATGTTGCCGCTTGTGGATCAGCGACAACAGCAAAGCGACTGGAGTGGGAGAAATCCATCGGTGGAATGTGCACGACTCCTCCGAGCTGGTTGATGAGCGCGGCGGTGGCGTCCACATCGTCCACCGCCACGTATCCAAGCCAGTGCGGCTTCGCACCGATTTCTTCGGCGGGAGTTGGCAGGTTTACGAGCCCGCTTACCGAGCCTTCTCCAAGCGTGAAGAGGCTATATGCCATGCCTGGCATTGATACTTCCTGCGTGCCCCAGCCTAACACATTCGGATAAAAGGCCTTGGCGCGCTCTGTATCGGTCGTAATCAACTCGTACCAAACGAAACGGCCGTGATCATTGGCCACTTTTGTTTCCTTTTCGGGTCCGTAATGAACGCTGCACGCTTGATCGGAACAGCTACCGTGCGAGTTGTCGAAAGTGGTTATGGTCTCCCAGCAGGCATTGTAACAAGCCTATGCTGGGTCGTTAGGCTGTACTTCGCACAACACACGCCTCAGTCGATGTGTTCAGTCGAGTGTGGTATTTTGCCCCGACGCAAGGTTTCCCGATAGCGGTTAGGAACTCCGACCGGGGTTAGAGGTTGCAGCATCAAAGTTCAGGGCTGTCCGTCGGACGGGAGGAATTCATCATGGCAAATCCAAAACAGGCTTCGAAACGAAAGCACCGGAGCAAAGCGCTGCCCGTGCTGGGCGCCGCTGGATTATTGTCAGTGGCCGGCACCGCTTCCGGGGCGGCTGGCGCTTCGGTACTAAACTTGCCCACGCCAGTAGGGGAAGAGGACAATCAAGTCACTCTCAATGAGGAAGAAATCGCGGACGTCAGCTTGGCGACGTTCTACGTCTTCGACAAGGAAGGTGACGGAACATCCCCGATGGTAGAACTCGTCGGCCATGGTTGTCACGGCTGCCACGGCTGCGGCGGCCACGGTCACGGCTGCGGGGGTTGCCACGGTTGCGGAGGCTGCCATCACGGCTGCGGTTGCCATGGTTGCGGAGGCTGCCATCACGGCTGCGGTGGCTGCGGTTGCGTGAGCATCGGCACAGGCTGCGGTGGCTGGTGGGGTGGCTGCGGCGGCTGCGGAGGCGGAGGTTACTGGTGCTGGCGTCGCGGCCATAGGATCTGGTGCCGCTATTGAGACCCTGTCTGTTGGCTTGGTCGGCCAGTTCGGCGC
>JBKOUI010000113.1:0-1899 GCA_046723315.1 Pseudomonadota bacterium
GGATTTACCAGGATGCTGCCGAGCAACTGACAATTGCCACAAAGTTCCTGAGCAATCTGGCGCGGGATTTATCACGACGTTTGCGTCGAACTTCGGAGGATCTTCGCAACCCCAGTTAATTGCGATCTCCGGCCTGCATCAGCGGTCCACGTGCGCTTTATGCAGCCCTCCCGTGGCGCGGCCACGGCACGCGGTGGCTGCGCAAAGTCAGCCGCGACGGGCCGCCGTAATCGCGGCTACGTCGATCTTCTTCATGCCCATCATGGCATCAAATGCGCGCTTTGCTTCATCGCCGCCGGCGGCCAGCGCCTCCGTCAGCACGCGCGGGGTGATTTGCCAGGAAACGCCCCACCTGTCCTTGCACCATCCGCACGCGCTTTCCTGGCCGCCATTGCCGACGATGGCGTTCCAGTAGCGATCGGTCTCCTCCTGATCGCCGGTAGCGATCTGAAACGAGAAGGCTTCGGTATGTTTGAACGCAGGACCGCCGTTGAGACCGATACACGCAACGCCCGCAACCGTGAATTCGACAACCAGCACGTCACCCGCTTTGCCCGACGGGTAGTCGCTGGGTGCACGGTGGATGGCGCCCACCGCGCTGTCAGGAAACGTCTTGGCGTAGAAGCGGGCAGCGGCCTCGGCGTCCTTATCATACCAGAGACAAATCGTGTTCTTTGCCATTGCGAGTCCTTTCGAGTTGAAGCCAACCGCCGCATTTCGTCCGCCCTATCGAGATGGGCAGCCCTCATGTTGAACTTTTACGGCGGTCCGTAATTGGATTGGCGGGCTTCGCCCGTCCGATTGGCTGAGTTCAACTATGCTGCTGTCCTGAAGTCGCCGATCTGAGCATCCAGCGCTCGCCTGAAAGGTGGTCGAGCAGTACAGCGGTCGATGTAAGCGGCGAGGCTTCGCTGCACCGAACGGCTGGTATTTTGTACCCTAGAGTGGTACATTGGTCCATAATGATTGCACGTTCGCATGATAGTCTCTTTTCGAGACGGCTGGCTGCGCGATTTCTTCGTCCGTCCGGGCCCGGAGGATTCCGCCAGATTTGGAGGATCGTCTGTTCCGAAAGCTGCAGATGCTCGATGACGCCGCCACCGACGGCGATCTTCGCGTGCCGCCCAGCAATCATTTCGAGAAGCTGAGAGGTACCCTTGCCGGCTGGTACTCAATCCGAGTGAACGAGCAGTGGCGGCTGGTGTTTCGGTGGCATGGCGGCAGAGGAGAGGCGTCCGACGTCTATCTCGACGACCACAGCTACCGGTGAGGTGAGCAATGATCATGACCAAACGCAAGCCGGCGAGTGTTGGAGAAATTCTGGCCGAGGAATTCATCGAACCATTAGGCCTGACGCAGGGCGACTTGGCGAAGGCAATGGGCGTTCCACGCAAGCACGTCAACGAGCTCTGCAATGATCGGCGTGCGATAACCGCTGATACTGCCCTGATGCTGGCGCGCGTGTTCCGCAACAGCGCCGATTTCTGGCTGAACGTCCAGCGCCGCAATGACCTGTGGGAGGCGTTGCACTCCCCGGAGCGTCGTCAACGCATCGAGCGAGCCCGACCTTTGCGCCCGGCTGCTTGATCTTGGACGCTGATTGCGCCCCCGTATTCCTGGGTGTTTGCACGTAGGGGTAGGCGAGTGAGCCTGGAAGGCCGACTCGACAGAGTTCGTTATCGTCAAGAGTATGAGCCTGTGCATTGTGTGAGCACGTGATCCGAAGTTGAGAGGTATGAATGTGCAAATAGGAAATACTAATTTCATATCGGAGGGAGAATAAATTGAAGATTGTGCAGGGGCCGCGTGATCAGAAGCTGGCGACGTCGATAACCGCCTATGCAAGGGTTTGCGGAGCTTCCTGCGGCAGATTGTGCCAGATCCCGCCATCTATCAGCC
>JBKOUI010000373.1:0-11405 GCA_046723315.1 Pseudomonadota bacterium
GTTACCAGGGCACATCACCTTCGCCACTGAGCAGGACATCTTCCGGTTCCTGGTCATGGTCTGGGGCCGCACCTCCACTTTGAGCAGTGCTCTACCCGAGACCGGCGCCATCGAAGATGACCTCGTGTTCCGTGGTTCCTACGTAACGCAATCTGAGGTCGGTAACAGGGCGCTCAAGATCGCCGTCTACCTCCGCGCCATCTGCTGCAATCGGATCATGTGGGGTGTCGAAGGCTTCGAGGAGATCAACATCCAAGCATGCCGCTGAGCGCTGGCTATGAAGCATACCCTGCCTTGGAGGGGTAGGCGTCGAGCGTGCGAAGCAGGCCAAGCTCGTGAAGGTACGGGCAATTGAACTCTTAAACGTATGTCCCTGCATCTTAACCGGTGAGAGGCATAGCTTGGCCGCTCTGGGCCAAGCCATGTCCCTTGCAGAGCCCGAACGGAGCCTGGACACAGACGGATCAAGACAACCTCAATGAGGGAGGCCGGGGTCAAGCTGTCGGCCTTCACGTCCTGCTTCGATTGACGCGGGAACACCGCTCGCCGATCCGTCAGCGTCGCGGCTACCTGTGGGGCGGAATACGCACCGGAGCCCACTCCTGCATTTGGCGTGCCCGCCCCATTCCAGAACGGCCTAGACGCCTCGCGCTTTTCCGATGCCGATGCCCTTCGGCAATTCCCCTCGGTCATGTTCCCAAGGTTCGGCCCTAGTGGCGGGCTGGCGATGAGCCAGCCTGCAAACCGCAGTGACACAAAGGACGAGTGCCTCCCGCAGCCAGCAGGCTCGGAAGCGTCACTCGGAAGGAACCTCCTTATCCTCAATGAAGGTGAGCAGTGTCGGGGACTGCTCCATGCCTCGTTCGGCTGGACGTATACAAGGAGCGGAGGCGATGCGGTCAATCGCGCCAATGGCCGTGATAATGGCGCTGGCCACTCTCACGGCATTGTGCCTGGTGAGATGGACCCACTGATCCTCATTGCCATATTCGCCCTGCTGACGGATGACCACTTCACTATCAGGGGTGATGTAGACGGCGATGGCGGGGTGTTGCCTTGCGACGATGTCGTCCGCGCACTCGTCCGAATACCAGTCGAACTCGCGTGAGGTTTCCGTCATAGGGCACCTCCCGCTTGAAGCAGGAAGGCCCGCGATCTATAACGAACGGGCTGAGCTTTTCTTGACTTCCACTTTCTCGCGGCGCCGCCCCTCTCTCCAAGTAGGGCGGCGTTAGCGTTTCGAGGAGGCGGTTCGGGTGCGGGAGCGGCTACAAATATATAATGTGCGTCAAAGGGCCTCGTTTGCCCGCACCATGCGGTCACGTCTAGATTTTGTGGCTGCGTGGTACAACACTCGACCGCACCACACCTTCCAATCAGCCTGCGGAACTCCTAAAGCCGGACTGCCATTTTTTGGCTGGAAATTCCAAGGCAACAAGCGTCTAGTGCGTCACAAGCCGCGCCTGTTGTTGCAGGCCGGAACAGGCAATCCGCGACTCTCGTTCAGGCGTCGATTCCCGCTTCCGGATCGCGGCCCTTCCCGCTTGACGCTTTCAACCCGGCGATTGGACAAGCCATGCAGGACGCCGCAGGCGAGGTCGAACTGCGCGATGAGGAAGGGGGCATTCGCGCCGAATTTCTGCACGCCGTTGAGGCAGCGCTCGATGAAGGCGATGCCGCGCAGGTCCGCGAGCTGGTGCTGCCACTGCATGCGGCTGACCTTGCTGATCTCATAAAGCTTCTCCGCGCCGAGCCACGCGGAACTCTCATCTCGATTCTTGGCGACCAATTCGACGCGGCCGCTCTGCCCGAGCTCGACGAGTCGGTGCGCGACCAGGTGCTGGAAATCATGCCGACCGAGCAGGTGGCCGAGGCCCTGCAACAGCTCGATTCCGACGAGGCCGTATACGTCATCGAAGACCTCGACAAGGAAGAGCAGTCCGACATCCTCGCCAAGCTGCCATCCTTCGAGCGCGCCAAGCTTGAGCGGAGCCTCGAATATCCCGAGGACTCGGCCGGCCGCATCATGCAGACCGATCTCATCGCTGTGCCGCCGTTCTGGTCGGTGGGACAGACGATCGACTATATGAGTGAGGCCGAGGATCTCCCGGATCGCTTCTACGAAGTGTTCGTCGTGGATCCGGCCTATCACCTGCTCGGCTCGATCGCGCTCAACCGCCTGCTTCGCTCCAAGCGCACGGCCTCGATCGAGTCGATCACCGACCGGGAAATACATCCGATCCAGGCCAAGGCCGACCAGGAAGAGGCGGCGCGCCAATTCGAGCGCTACAATCTCACCTCGGCTCCTGTGATCGATGACGACGGGCGGTTGGTCGGCGTGATCACCGCCGACGATGTGGTTGAGGTGGTGCAGGAGGAGGCGCAAGAAGACATTCTGAGATTGGGCGGCGTCGGTGGTGAATCGGTTTCCGACCCGGTACTGCAAACGACCAAGCACCGCTTCCTGTGGCTCTTCGTCAATCTTGGCACCGCGATTCTGGCTTCCTGGGTCATCAGCCTGTTCGATGCGACCATCCAGCAGATGGTGGCGCTTGCCGTGCTCATGCCCATAGTCGCCTCGATGGGTGGCAACGCCGGAACGCAAACTATGACGGTCGCCGTACGCGCGCTCGCCACGCACGAATTGGGCTGGATCAATGCGCTTAGGGTTATTGGCAAAGAGACGGCGGTCGGGATGCTTAATGGGCTTCTGTTCGCGCTGATCATGGGCGCCATTGCCGTCTATTGGTTCGGCAGCGATACGCTGGGCCTGGTGATCGGGGCTGCCATGATCATCAATCTGCTGGTGGCAGCGCTTGCCGGCATATTGATTCCCCTCGGCCTTTATGCGGCGCGGCTCGACCCGGCCATTGCTTCCGGCGTGTTCGTAACGATGTGCACAGACTGCGTCGGCTTCTTCGCCTTTCTCGGCCTGGCTGCTATTTGGTTAAAATAGGCCGGGGGGCTTTTACGCATGTTCTTCTATTTAGCCAAAGGGCTGTGGTTTTTGCTGCAGCCATCCACGCTGATCGCGCTCCTCATCGGCTATGGCGCCATCCTCATCTGGACAGGATGGGCACGCTGGGGGCGCCGCTTCGTCACGATCGGAGCGATCCTCCTGTTGCTCGCGGGGCTTTCGCCGCTCGGGAATGTCTTGATCCTGCCGCTCGAAGACCGTTTCCCACGGACAAATCTCGACAATCCGCCTCCACCCACGGGATTCATCATTCTTGGCGGTGTCGAGGACAGGCTGGTTGGCACAGCGCGTCATGCGCCCACGGTGAACGAGGCAGCGGAGCGAATTATCGAGGGGGCCATGCTGGCGCGGCGCTTCCCCGATGCGAAGATTGCATTCACGGGCGGTGACGCAGGCATCCTCTACAAGTCTGGCAGTGAGGCGGAAGGGGCGGAGACTCTCCTTACCGCAATGGGTGTGGCACCCGACCGGCTGATCCTAGAGGCCAAAGCACGCGACACTTACGAAAACGCGGTTCTTCTTAAGGAGGAACTGACCACGCAGGGCGATCTCGGCCCTGGTAAGAGATGGGTCCTGATTACCTCGGCCCACCACATGCCGCGCGCGATCGGCGCCTTCCGCAAGGCGGGCTTCGACGTCGAGCCGTGGCCTGTCGACTATCGCACGCGTGGTAAGGCGGACCTGACGCGGCCCTTCGACAAGGTCTCCGAGGGACTGCGTCGCGTCGATGTCGCCACGCGCGAGTGGGTTGGGCTGGTAGCCTATTGGCTGAGGGGGAGGAGCGAGGCTCTATTCCCCCGCTCCGAAGCCGACGGCCGTGGCAGGCTGCGACCTCGCGCGCCCCGGCACTACTGGAGCCGAAAGCCCGCCAGCATCCCCGTGTCGACCCAACCCTTGAGATAGGAGGCGGCGCGGAGCTCGGCCTCATCCTCTCCGGCGAAAGTTGCCACCATTTCGCACAACACGCCGAAGCGCACGCCTTTGGCCGCCTCGTCCCACATCATTGCTTCCTCGGTCGAGAGCGTCCTGAAGCGCGCCATGAAATCATGGCGCCAGACGATGAGGGATTGCGGCTCGGGTAGGCGGCTCGGTTTCGGCGGAGCGCTTTCGTTCTTGAGCGCGGTCCAGATCTCCGCCGCATTGGTGTCGAAGCTCATCCTGATCGTGGTCGGGACGGGTCGAAAAACGAGCCGCGGCCAGTTTTCAGGTTCAAGCGCAGCCAGGGCTGCGATGTCGAGCGGCTCGGCGTCAGGGCCATCGAACGCATCGGCAAGAGCCTTCTCGAGCTCGGCAAGCTCGGCGACTTCGGGATGCTTCGCGTAAGCCTCGTTGACCCTGACGTAGGCGGGGAGATGCCGTCCGAACCAGCGCGCGCTCCTCTGGTCAGACGGATTGGCGGCGATATAACCCTTGACCAGCTTCGCGAAACCTTGGTCGCCGAGATAAGCATGCACTTGCTCGTAGTCCTCGCCGAGGATATCGGCAAGCCTCGCCACATAGGCGTTGCGATAGACGCCGAACAGGACCTTGCGCTGTTCCTTGGCGCTGTCATTGACCGCGGCAAGGATCGCATCATCGCCGCCAAGGATGCCGCGCTGAAATTCGTCTTGCAGCTCCTTGAGGCTTTTCATTCCGCAGCTTCGAGGTGGAGACGGACACTCGCCTTCTCGCCAAGCACCTCGCCGGCGATCGATCGAGCGTGGTCGAGCTCCTCGACCAGTTCAGCAAGCGGCGGGATGTTGTCGTCGCGCTCGATCATGGTCGACACCGGACCAAAATGGGTGACTGCCTCGCGATAAAAGTCCCACACCTCGTTGCAGACAGGATGGTCATGTGTGTCGATGATGTGGCTCTCTTCGTGGCTGTGGCCCGCCACATGGAATTGCACGACACGGTCTCGTGGCACACCCTGCAAGAAATCGTCTGTGGAGAAGCCGTGATTGAAAGCGCTGACATAGACGTTGTTGACGTCGAACAGCAGCCAGCAATCGGCCCGCCGCGCCACCTCGCTGACAAACTCCCACTCGGTCATCTCGGATTGGCCGAAAGTGACGTAGCTCGACACATTCTCAAGCGTCAGCCGGCGGCCGAGAAAATCCTGCACTTGGCCGACGCGCTCGACCACGTGGTTCAGCGCCTCCTCGGTGTAGGGGATGGGCAAAAGGTCATGCAGGTTCACGCCGTGCACGCCGGTCCAGCACAGATGGTCAGAGATCCATTTCGGCTTGACGCGCTCGGCGAGCGTCTTCAGCGCGCCGAGATAGTCCATATCGAGAGGCGCGGTCGAGGCGATGGAGAGCGACACGCCGTGCATCACCAGCGGATAGCGCTCAGCGATCCGGTCGAGCATGCGCAAAGGCTGGCCGCCCGGGATCATGTAGTTCTCGGAGATGATCTCGAACCAATCAATGGCCGGAGAGCCGTCAAGGATCTCCTGGTAGTGCTGAGGCCTGAGGCCCAGGCCAAAGCCGAGGAAGGGCGGCTTCTCTTGGTTCATGTTCGGCTCCCGAGATTTGAGTGGGAGCCGGCGACGGCCGGCTCCCGGCAGTCGAAAAGAGCAGGGGACCTAGATTGATTCCCACTGGCCGCCGGCGCCGCTGCAGTCGGTCTGGAGCATCTCGAGCCAACCCTGACCTTTGCAGGCATTCTTGCCCTTGCAGTCATTCTTGGCACTCTTGCAGTTCCCCTGGCCCTTACAGCCATTGACGCCGAAGCAGCGTCCCTTCACCGTCTCGGCCATGGCCGCGCCGATCAAGGTTGCGCCCGAAACGAGCAGAACCGCAGCCGTCATGGCCATTTTAGCACCCGACTTGTTGGTGAGCTTCATCTTCCTCTCCTTGTGCATGAGTTCTAGGCATTCGTGGCGGAGACCCGCCAAGCAAGCTATAGCCGTCCTTCAAGAATGACTTGCGTCACTCCTTTTCAAAGCTGTGTGCATCCCCGTTCAATCGCCTTCACGGGGCCGTCATGGGTCCGTGATTGCCGCATCCGGCAGGGGAGTTGCATGGTTATGATCGTGTCAGAGTGAGGGTCATGGCGCTTAACGACGTCATCGTTTACGTGGATGGGGCGGAGACCACAAAGCCGCGCATCGAGTTCGCTGCGGCGCTCGCCAAGGATCACGGCGCGCATCTCATAGGCGTCGGTTTCGCTCCGACGGCTCTGCTGCCCCTTTATGGTGCCGATGCGGGCTTCGCCGATATGAGCGAGGTGCTGCAGAGCGTGAAGTCGCAAGGAGAGACCGCGCTTCACGCCTGCAAAGAGCACTGCGAGACCCAAGGAGTGAGCGTCGAGATAAGATTGATGCAGGGCGCCAGTGATGAGTTTCCGCGCGACTTTGCCTGTTGTGCTCGCCATGCCGACATCACCGTGCTCGGCCAGCCGCGTCACGGCGATCCGCTAATCGGCCAATATGCGCTGGTTGAGCGCTGCCTGTTCGCGTCCGGGCGACCTGTCATCATCGCGCCGGCGGTGCCGGGCGCGGTCGTGCGGCCGGCGACCATCGTTGCCGCCTGGGACGGCAGCCCGCAAGCCGCGCGCGCTTGCAACGATGCTCTCGCATTCCTCAAGCAGGCAGAGCGTGTGGTACTGCTCGTCGGCTTGCCTGCGGAGCCGGGAGAGGATGGCGAACCTCCGGTGGAGGACATGGTTGCGCATCTGAGGCGCCACGGTGTTGCCGCAGAAGTGGTGCGTCTCACACTTGGCGGCGGCGATACCGGCAAGCTCCTCCTTGGCAAGGCTAAGGAGCTCAAGGCCGACATGATCGTGATGGGCGCCTTCCACCATTCGCGCTGGCGGCAGTTCATTCTTGGCGGGGTTACCCTGACCATGCTCGAAGAGGCGACGGTTCCTCTCTTCATGGCGCATTGAGCAGTCGATGACGGTGCACCTCATCAAGCTTTGCGTGGGCTGTGACACAGTCGAGGAGCTTGCCGTATGGCAGGCGGAGCGGCTCAAGCGCTTGAAGCGCGCACGGAAGACATCCGAACTCTGCCACCGCACTCTGCAGACACCCCGTCGGCGCGATGAGATATTGGACGGCGGCTCGCTCTATTGGGTGATCAAGGGCTTTGTGCTGGTACGCCAGAGGGTGCTCGACCTCAGGCCTGACGTGAAGGAAGACGGGACGGCCTGTTGCGGCATCGTGCTCGACAAGGAGCTGGTGACGACCCGCGCTCATCCGCGCCGCGCTTTCCAGGGCTGGCGTTATCTCGAAGCGACGGATGCGCCAAGGGATGCCGGTGTGGTGGACTCCGCCGTCGAAGGCATGCCACCCGGAATGCACGAGGAGCTGCGCGAGCTCAGGCTTATCGACTGGTAGGCGGCACCGGAACGTTGTCGATCAGCCGCGTCTTGCCAAGATAGGCGGCGACCAGTACCCGCGCGCGCTTCACCGGACCTGACAAAGGCTTGAGCGTGTCGGGGTCACGTATAGCGACATAGTCGACACGGAAGCCAGCCGCCTCGAGCTTGAAGCGTCCGGCAACGCATGCCGCATCGGCTCCTTCGCCACGCGCCAAAGCCACAGCCACGTCCGATATGGTTTTATGCAGAAGTGGAGCTATTTTGCGCTCGGAGGGCGAGAGGTAGGCATTGCGCGATGAGAGGGCGAGCCCGTCCTCCTCGCGCACAATCTCTCCGCCCAGGATCTCGACCGGGATATTGAGATCGCGCACGAGGTGTCTGATCACGAGCAGCTGCTGATAGTCCTTCTCGCCGAAAATTGCCATGTCGGGCGCGCATTGCAGCAAGAGCTTGGTCACCACCGTGGCGACACCATCGAAATGATTGGGCCGATTTGCGCCGCAAAGATCCTCGGTGAGATCGCCTACACTCACTTTGGTGGCGAAGCCGGGGGGATACATCTCGGCGGCGTCCGGCGCGAACACGAGATCAGCGCCGGCAGCGCCTAGCTTCTCGATATCCCCCGCCTCGTCGCGCGGGTAGGTCTTGAAGTCCTCGCGGGGGCCGAACTGGGTCGGGTTCACGAAGATCGAGACCACGACCCGGTCCGCTTTGCCTTTGGCGAGGGTTACCAGGGAGAGATGCCCGGCATGGAGGGCGCCCATGGTAGGCACGAGCGCGATGCTGTCGCCTGCCTTGCGCCATGGGGCGAGATGCGCGCGGAAATCGGCGACGCTACGGACGGTGGCTAGGCCAGTCGGCATGGCTCGGGGTCCCCAAGGGCGGCGACCATAACAAGAGCGCAATAGTTGGGCGAGGCCCAAAGGACTAGACTTTGGCCATGGGCGAGCCCAAACGCGACATTGCCGCACCGTCTTCGCTGCCTGGCCGGCAAGCGATCAGCGAGGCGCTGCTCGCCGACGAAGGATCTCTGGTCGAGAGCCTGATCAGTCAGGTGCGTTTCGGTCATGAAGACCGCCGGCAGATCGAACGACTTGCCACCAAGCTCGTGAAAGCGGCGCGCGAGGGCAGGCACGAACAGGGCGGCATCGACTCCTTCCTGCATGAATATGGGCTATCGAGCGAGGAGGGTGTTCTGCTGCTCTGCTTGGCCGAGGCCTTGCTGCGTATCCCCGATGCGGCCACCGCCGACCGGCTCATTGCCGGGACGATCGGCTCAGGCGATTGGGCGCGACATCTCGGCCATTCCGACTCGCTCCTTGTCAATGCTTCGACCTGGGGGCTGATGCTCACAGGCCGTATCGTCGACTGGGGCGAAAATAGGCGAAGCAATACTGCGGGCCTCGTCCAGCGGCTGATTGCGCGAAGCGGAGAGCCAGTAATCCGCCAGGCGCTGCGCCAGGCCATGCGCATTCTAGGTGGCCAGTTCGTGCTCGGACAGACAATCGAGGAGGCGCTTGCCAACGCCGAGAACGAGAAAGAGCAGGGCTATCGCTTCTCCTTCGACATGCTTGGCGAGGCCGCCCGCACCGAGGAGGACGCCGAACGCTACACGCGACGTTACCGCGAGGCGATTGGCGAAATCGCTGCCTGGGCCGGTGAGACCGAACGACGGACCGAAGAAGAGCTTCAGCGGCGCCCGGGCCTCTCGGTCAAGCTCTCGGCGCTCCATCCACGCTACCAACCCTCGCAAGAGCTTCAGCTGCAGAAAGAACTCGTTCCGCGGCTATTTGAGCTCGCACACGCGATGCGTGATGCGTGGCTGCCGTTGACAATCGATGCCGAGGAAGCCGACAAGCTCGACCTTTCGCTTGCGCTGACCGAGCCGCTTCTCAGCGATCCAGGACTAGCTGGTTGGAATGGACTGGGGCTTGCCGTCCAGGCCTACAGCAAGCGAGCGCTGCCTTTGATCGAATGGCTCGCCGACGTGGCTGCCGCGACGGGTCGGCGCCTTCCGGTGCGCTTAGTCAAAGGCGCCTATTGGGACAGCGAGATCGAATGGGCGCAAAAGCAAGGACTCGTGGGCTTCCCGGTCTTCACTCGGAAAGTGAACACCGACGTTTCCTATCTCGCCGGCGCCCGCGCGCTGCTTGCGCGGCCCGACTGCTTCTATCCGCAATTCGCCACGCACAACGCCCACACCATCGCAGCGATCGTGACGCTCGCCGGAAATCGGCCCTACGAGTTCCAGCGGCTCTTCGGCATGGGAGAGGCGCTGCACCGCGAGGTCGTGCACCCGGCATCACTAGCGAAGCCGTGCCGCATCTATGCGCCTGTTGGAGGCCATCGAGACTTGCTTGCCTATCTCGTGCGTCGGCTATTGGAGAATGGCGCCAACACCTCCTTCGTCAACCGGCTCGCTGACGATCAAGCGCCGATCAGCGCTATTGTCGCCGATCCGGTGGAGAAGGCTACTGCTTTGCCAGAGAAAGCCAACCCGCAAATCGCGATTCCGCCAGACCTTTATCTCCCCGAGCGGCGGAATAGCCTCGGCCTACCTTTGTGGGATAGTGCGGTGCGCGAACCCCTCGCCGCTTCCATCAAGGAAGTGCTGGCGCGTCCAGCGACAGCCAATCCTGTTGTCGCCGGCGAGGAAATCGAGGACGGAGGCGATGTCAGTTGGGTGACCTCGCCGCATGACCGGAGGATCGTGGTTGGCACCTGCCGAACCGCCAGCCCCGAAGCCGTCGACAAGGCGCTGACCACGGCCAAAGCCGCGAGCGAGGAGTGGGATAGGCTAGGAGGGGAGGCCCGCGCCACGATCCTCGACCGCGCCGCCGATCTGTTCGAGACCGACCGCGCCGGGCTCATGGCGCTGATGGTGCGGGAGGCTGGTAAGACGCTTCCGAACGCACAAGGCGACCTGCGCGAGGCGGTCGATCATCTGCGCTATTCGGCGGCAGAAGCGCGCCGGCAATTTGCCGAGCCTCGCTTACTCAAGAGCGCGACGGGCGAGCAGAATGAGCTGTCGCTGCACGGCCGCGGCGTGTTTGCCTGCATCTCGCCCTGGAATTTTCCACTCGCCATCTTCACCGGGCAGATCGCCGGCGCGCTCGGCGCCGGGAACGCAGTGGTAGCAAAACCCGCTGAGCAGACGCCGCTCACAGCCGCTCGAGCCGTGCGCCTCATGCACAAGGCAGGGGTTCCGCCAGATGTATTGCACCTCTTGCCTGGGCGGGGCGAGATCGTGGGCGCGGCGCTCGTCGGCGATCCGCGCGTGGACGGCGTAGCCTTCACCGGTGGCACCGAGACCGGCATCGCCATCAACCGCGCGCTAGCCGCTCGCGAGGGGCCCATTGCGAAACTCATCGCCGAGACTGGCGGGCTCAATGCCATGCTCGTGGACTCCTCGGCGTTGCCAGAGCAGGTCGTCGACGATGCACTTATCTCTGCGTTTGACAGCGCCGGGCAGCGCTGCTCGGCGCTTCGCGTGCTTTTTCTGCAAGAGGATATTGCAGAGCAGACGCTCGCCATGCTGGTCGGCGCGGCGCGCGAACTGAAAATCGGCGATCCGCTCGACTATGCGACTGATGTCGGCCCGGTTATCGATGAAGAGGCCCGTACCGCGCTCGAAGCTCACAAGGTCAAGATGCGCAAAGAGGCGCGCGAGCTTCTCGACCTGCCCTTGAGCGAGATCCATGCGTACGGGACCTATGTCTCGCCTGCGATCTACGAAATTCCTTCGATCAGTGTGCTGAAGCGCGAGGTGTTCGGTCCCATTCTTCACCTGGTGCGTTTTGCCGGCAACCGCCTTAACGAAGTCTGCAAGGCGATCAACGCCACAGGCTATGGCCTCACGCTTGGCCTGCACAGCCGCATCAAGGCGACGGCGGACTTCGTCGCTGCCCGCGTCAAGGTTGGCAATATTTATGTGAATCGCAACCAGATCGGCGCCGTGGTTGGGGTGCAGCCCTTCGGCGGAGAAGGATTGTCGGGAACCGGACCAAAGGCCGGGGGACCGCATTATCTGCAAGCCTTCGCCGTCGAGCGGGTGCGCTCCACCGACCTCACCGCCTCTGGCGGCAATGCGAGCCTTCTCGCTGCCGGCTCCGACGAGGGCTGA
>JBKOUI010000375.1:0-18467 GCA_046723315.1 Pseudomonadota bacterium
TGATTGGTGTAGCGCTCGAGCCCGACCGAGCCTGGGCGGTTGAATGCAGCAATGGCGGCGCCGGAGGGACTCCGGCCGGCATCGATGGGGGGGTAGCCAACAACACGGCCTGCGGCGTCAACGCCGACGCGAGCGGCGTCAGCACCAACTCCGCCTACGGCTTTCAGGCTGATTCTAGCGGACTTGGCAGCGCGAACACGGCAACCGGCGCCAACGCTGACGCGACCGGCGACAACAGCGACAACAGCGCCTACGGATCCGGTGCTAATGCAATCGGGAATAACAGCAACAACACCGCGACCGGAAATGGCTCGTCCGCCAGCGGTAACAATAGCAACAACACCGCAACAGGCACGAGCGCCAATGCCAGCGGAGTGGGCAGCACGAACGTGGCCACGGGACTGAGCGCTGACGCCCACGGCGACACCAGCACCAACACCGCAACCGGCGCCGGCGGCAATGCCAGCGGCAACGGGACCGGCGGCGGTCTAAGCGCCAACGTCGCTACTGGCCGATCTGCTGACGCCAGCGGCGACAACGGCAACAATATCGCGACGGCCACCGTCGCTGACGCGAAAGGCGGCGGCAGCGGCAATGTGGCGACCGGCAATCACGCCGATTCACACGGCACCGGCAGCAACAACATTGCAACCGGCACTTCGGCTGACGCCAGCGGCGACGACGGCAGCAACGTCGCGATGGGAAATAGCGCAAGCGCCAACGGGAGCGACGCCAGCAGCAATATCGCGATCGGCAACGTATCCTATGCCAGCGGCGATGCCAGCAACAATACCGCGAGTGGTGCTGGTGCCAACGCCAGCGGCAATGGCAGCGGCAACGTGGCGACGGGCAATAGCGCTGCGGCAAACGGTATCGGCAGCCACAACACGGCAACCGGCGCTTCTGCCAACGCAGCGGGCGGTGGCAGCAGCAACGTTGCCACCGGCAATCTCGCCGATTCGCACGGCACTACCAGCCACAACATCGCAAGCGGCACCGAGGCCAATGCCAGCGGCGACACCAGCACCAATGTCGCCTTAGGTCGCAGCGCTAACGCCAGCGGTGATGACGGCGCCAACACTGCCACCGGCGCCAGCGCCGACGCCAGCGGCCTAAGCGGTCTCAACACAGCAACCGGTAACGGCGCTGACGCTAGCGGCGCCTCCGGCCGCAACACCGCCACGGGCCGGGCCGCCAATGCGTCCGGGGACACCAGCTTCAATACCGCGGACGGGTTCTCTTCCAACGCCAGCGGAAACAACAGCAATAATGCCGCCTTCGGGTCCACTGCCATTGCCAGCGGCACCAGCAGCAACAACACGGCGATCGGCTTCAGCGCGAACGCCGGCGGCAACAACAACCACAACGTCGCCATTGGCGTTACTGCCAATGCCAGCAACAGCGCGGGAAGCAGCAGCAATATCGCGATCGGGCGGCAAACCAATGCGACCGGCAACGACAGCAGCAATATGGCGAGCGGCTTTGGCGCCGACGCCAATGGCAATGGCAGCTCCAATATTGCTTCCGGAACTGCCGCCAATGCCAACGGCGCCAACAGCTTCAACGTCTCGACCGGCAGTACCTCCAATGCGAGTGGCCCAGGCAGTGCCAACATTGCGACCGGCTCCGGCTCTCATGCGAACGGTGACAACAGCCGGAATATCGCTAGCGGTGCTGGGGCCGACGCAGCCGGTAACGGCAGCTTCAACACCGCTACCGGCAACGGCTCCATCGCCAGCGGCAACGGGAGTCAAAACGTCGCCTATGGCGCCGGCGCGAATGCGGGTGGCGACAATCAGGCCAACGTGGCACTCGGCACCAACGCCTCGGCGAGCAACAATTCCGTCGCTCTCGGCGCGGGCTCGGTGGCGAACGTGGCGAATACCGTGTCAGTCGGCTCGGTCGGCAATGAGCGGAACATCGTCAACGTGGCGGCCGGCAGCTTGTCTGCCGCGAGCACCGATGCGGTGAACGGCAGCCAGCTCTTCGCCACCAACCAGCTCATCTCCTCGATCGCCGGCTCGAGCATCTACTTCCAGGCGAACTCCACCGGCCCCGCCGCCGTCGCCGCCGGTGTCAACTCTGCTGCCGTCGGACCGAACGCGGTCGCCTCCGGCGAGTCATCGTTAGCTTTCGGCAACGGGGCTGCGGCCACGCAGAGTGGTGCCATTGCATTCGGGCTCAATGCCCAATCGACCGGCGTCAACTCGATTGCCATCGGTGCGGGCGCCGTCGCGACCGGCTCCGTCGCCATGGGCACCGCCGCCTTTGCCTCTAATGGCGGCGCAGCCTATGGCGATTTCTCCACGGCGAGCGGCGCAAATAGCACCGCGGTCGGTCCCAATTCGACCGCCGCTTTCGACAATGCCGCCGCGTTCGGCAATGGCGCCACGGCGACACGCGCCAATCAGCAGGTGTTCGGCACCGCGAGCAACACCTATACCGCGCCGGGTCTCACGTCCTCCGCGAGCCGGGCGGCGCAAGGCTCGCCACCCACATCGTCACGTCGAACTCCGCCGGCGACCTCGCCGCCTACACCCCGGCGGAACTCGGTCTCGCGAGCGCGGGTACCGTCAATCAGATCGAGAACAACCTCACGCAAATCAACACGCGGTTGAATAGCGTGAGCAACCGCACCGACAAAGCGCTCGAAGGCGTTGCCATGGCCTTCGCCATGGCCGGCACCCCGACGCTCCTGCAAAGCGAGACCTTCGCCATGAGCGGCAACTGGGGCACTTATCAAGGCGAGAACGGACTCGCCATGAACGCAGCGGTAAGGCTCGCCAAAAACGTGCAGCTCAACGGCGGCGTGGCTTGGGGGCTCAACAACGAGACCGCCGGCGGACGCGTTGGCGTGCGCGTCGGCTGGTAGTGCCGTCTTTTTGCAATCTGCCTAAGCCTTCAGCCGGCACTGTTGCCGCCTTCCCACAGCTCAAGCGCAATCATCTTCGATAATTGTGGGTTTCGGTTGCCTACGGATCGTTGCGGGCGGACGCTCACGCATTTCCGCACGTAACATCTGGGGGCTGATATGTCGAATAGGTGTCTCTCTAGCGCTGCTGCCGCGCACGCTTTAAGGTCGTCGGTTCGTATTTCTGGCGGGCGCGCTCTCACTCGCAGCGACCGTGGCAAGCCTGGCCGCGCCGCCGGCAATGGCGGGCTGCAATTCTGGAATGGATCCAGACACAAACCTCCTCGTTGGCGACCCGGAGTGTCAGGCCTCGGCGCTGGGCTCGCAGGCGACCGCCGTAGGCAGCGGGGCCAATGCGCCCAGCTCGCAAACCACGGCCGTGGGCGCTCTTGCCGGCTTTAACTCCGATGATCCCGACAACGCGCGCAACACGTTCATTGGCGAAGCCAGAACGTGACCGGTAGTTCCAACGCCGCGTTTGGGGACATGGCCGGACAGGCCGTCACCGGCGATAGCAATATCGCATTCGGAACTTCGGCGGGGAGCAATATCACTGCCTCCAACACGATCTCGATCGGCACCAGCGCTTTGGCAAGTAGTAGTAGCGGGGTCGCGATGGGTGCGAATGCTTTTGCCGCTGGGGCGGGCGGCACCGCCCTCGGCGAGGGCGCGACCGTGAATGCCGGCAGCACGAGCAGCGTCGCGGTCGGCTTCAGCAGCACCGTGACCGGTACCAGCAGCACGGCGGTCGGCGCCAGCAATGTCGTCACCGGCGACAATAGCGGTGCCTTCGGCACGGGCCAGATAGTGAACGGCAGCGGTTCTTACGCCATCGGCGACCCGAATACGGTCAACGGCAATAACAGCTTCGCCCTCGGCGACAACAACACGATCAATGCCAACAACGCCATCGCCATCGGCAATTCCAATACAGTCAACGGCAATGGCGCCATGGCCATCGGCAATGGTTCGAGCGCCAACTTCGACAACTCGGCGGCCCTCGGTAACGGCGCCACGGCTACTCGGGCCAACCAGCAAGTGTTCGGCACGGCGAGCAACACCTATTCCATGCCTGGTCTCGGCTCGAGCGCGAGCAGGGCGGCGCAGGGGAACACCAACGCAAATTGTGACATCCAACGCGAGCGGCGATCTCGCCGCCCCTCGGAACTTGGGCTCGGCCACCTCTACCCAGGTCGCAAGCCTGCAATCGAACATTGCAGGTCTGCAGTCGGATGTCGCCGGATTGCAGTCGGACATCAACCGTCTCGGCCGGCGCGACCGCGAGCTGACCGAAGGCATCGCCACTGCGGCCGCGCTCGCCCAGCCTATGATTTTGCCTGGCCAGCATTTCGCCATGCGTGCCGGCTGGGGCGGGTACGATGACGCTAACGCAGTCGGCTTGACCGCGGCTGGCGTACTCGCCAGCAACGTCTTGCGTCAGGGCTACGGCACCGTCGTGCTCGACGGCGGCGTCGGCTTCGGCACCAACGAGGGCGCGGTCACCGGCCGCGCCGGTGTATCTTTCGGCTGGTAAGCGGCGGATCGCTGCCGGCTGGACAATTGAGGAAAAGACCCGCAATCATCGCCGCATGGGTCGCGGGGCAGCCTCCATAGCAATTGGCGTGGCTTTTTGGATTGTCGGCTGGCTCGCCGCGCCGCAATCCGCTGCCGCCCAAGCAGCCCAGCCGCAAGTCGTGATGCCCGACGCCGAGAAGATCGTTCTGCTGCTGCGCACCACGCTAATCACCCTCAATGACGCCATCCAGACGGGCAATTACACCGTGCTGCGCGATCGAGGGGCGCCGGGCTTTCGTGACACGAATTCAGCCGCGCGTCTCAGCCAGTCTTTCTCCGACATCGCCGCCAAGGGTGTCGATCTCTCCATAGTGACGGTCATGGCGCCGCAACTCACCGAGCCTCCTGGTCTCGATCAGCAGAAGGGCATGCTGCATCTCAAAGGTTATTTCCCGAGCAAGCCGGTGCAGATCAATTTCGAGGTGCTATACCAGGCGGTGGCCGGGCATTGGCAATTGTTCGGCCTTTCGGTGCAGCCGAGCGCGCCGACACCCGCCCCGCAAGCCGCAAGCGATCCGGGAACCAACTCGGCGAAGAATGCGACAAGCAGCTCAGTGAAAAAGAAGTAGATCAGGCCTGCAAGCGAGGAGGGCAGACTGACTCGGACCTTCATTGGGCGTCTCAGGCCCAACCGCCTGCTCACCGCCATGTTCCGACCGATCTGGCGCATGCGACGCGGCATCACGCTTGGCGCGCAAGGAGCGGTCATCGATGGCGAGGGCCGCGTGCTGCTGGTGCGGCACGGCTACCGGCCAGGATGGTGGTTCCCTGGCGGCGGCGTCGAATGGGGCGAGACGCTGGAGGCTGCGCTTGCCCGCGAGCTCGAAGAGGAGGTGGGCGTAAGCGTCACCGGTCCGGTCGAGCTACATGGCGTGTTTTCCAATTTTGCGAGCTTTCCCGGCGACCACATCGCCGTGTTCGTGGTGCGCCATTGGCAGCGGAAGAACGGTGAGTACTGCAAGCTAGGCGAGATCGCCGAGGCGCGGATGTTCACGCGCGACGAGCTGCCTGAGAAGATCGAGCGTGGCACACGCGCCCGCATCGACGAGATTTTCGACGCGAGCCCGAAGCCGCCTTTGTGGTGATTGCACCGCTACGATGCGGCTATGGACACTGCACCAGCCGCTTGGTGATCTTGGCTACGTGATGGCCCTGGAAGCTCGCGAGGTTGAGCTCTTTCTGCGACGGGAGCCGTGAGCCATCGGGGGCGGCGATGGTGCCTGCGCCGTATGGCGAACTTCCCTTGACCTCGCTGATGTCGGGAAGATCGGGCGCAGAGTACGGCAGGCCCACCACGATCATGCCGTGATGCAGCAAAGTCCAATGGAAGGAGATGATGGTGGTCTCGTTGCCGCCGCCGGTCGAGGTCGAGGTGAACACGCTGCCGACCTTGCCGATCAGCGCGCCGCCGACCCACAGCGGTCCGGTCTGATCGAGGAAGTTCCGCATCTGCGAGCTCATATTGCCGAAGCGCGTCGGCGTGCCGAAAATGATCCCGTCGTAATTCACGAGCTCTTGCGGATCGGCGATCGGCGCGAGTTGGTCGAGCTTCATGCCGGCGGAGCGCATGACCTCCTCCGGCATCAGCTCCGGCACGCGCTTGACGCTGACATGCACGCCTTCAACCGCGCGCACGCCGTGCGCGACGGCATAAGCAAGTGTCTCAACATGTCCGTAGGATGAGTGATAGAGAACGAGCAGTCGTGCCGTGTCAGCCATCGATGTTGCCCCCGCTTGCCTCCAAGGGACAAATTATGCCGCCCCTCACATTGGCTTTAAGTGTAGCAGATTCAAAGGTGTGGCGAAGAGACGATAAATCTTGGTGAACTTCGACGATTTCATGAAACTTGACCAGGGGGACTTGCGTCGCGGCTCGAACCGCTGGACCGGGCCGAGCCCTTATGATATGGGCCGCCGCCATGTTGACGAGTATCGACCGGCTCAACCTTCCGCGACGACGAGGGCGCGCGCGTCTTGCGCCGACTGCCTAGCCCCTCGCCGCCGACACCTCGCTCTTCACTCAATCTCGCGTCCGGTGCCCATCTTGCGGCTGAGGGATCACCCCTCGATCAGCCTGTTGGGACCATGACCGATGTCCACCTCCTTTGAGATCCGCCACGAAGTCGACGGCGACGCCGAGATCCTCTCACGGCTTTCGGCCGAAGCGTTCGGCCCGGGACGGTTCGCGCGAAGCGCCTACCGCGTGCGTGAAGGTGTGCCGCCGGTGGCATCGCTCTCGCTTTGCGCCGCGTTCGACGGAAGGCTTCTTGGAGGTATCCGCTTCACGGCGATCAGGATCGGGCCTGAGCAGAATGCCGCCTTGCTCGGCCCGCTCGTGGTCGACCCGGCGCAGAAGGGTAGGGGCATCGGACGTGCATTGGTCCACGAAGGACTGAGGCGGGCGAGGGCCGAAGGCTTCGGCCTCGTGCTGCTCGTGGGAGACATGCCCTATTACGGGCGGTTCGGCTTTCAGCCGGTTCCCTTCGGCCAGATCACGCTCCCAGGGCCGGTCGACCCGGCGCGTCTGCTCGCGATTGAGCTTATTCCCGGCACGCTTTCTGGCGCCGCCGGTCAGGTCAAAGCCTATGTGCGCTAGTGCCCCTCGCGGAACCAGGTGGCGGCAAGCAGGCCGAGCAGAAGGCCAAGCGCGAGGAACCCGGTGAACAGCGGGAATAAGCGCACGCCCTTGACGTGATAAGCATCGCGCTTGTGCAGCCCGAGCCAATCCTCGCCATGCATCACGTGGCCGCCACGCAGCATCACGAGCCGCGGGATTTCCTTCGCCTCGGCATCATTGCGACCCAGCCAGAAGCTGCCGCCGCCAGTCTCCTCGAGCAGAGGCGAGAGCACCTTGTCGGTCGCGGTGACAGCGGCAAGCTCGCGCGCATTGGCGTTGCCCACGGTGACGACGCTGGCGAGCTTGCCGGAAGCGACCCGGTAGACGCCCTGCTCGGAAACGGTCATCGACTTCCGCCACAGCCCGCGCTCGCCTTTGTCGAGCGTCACGGTGTCTTCCTTGCCTGACGGCGCGGTGATGGTGACCGGCTCGATCTCGTCCTTGATTGAGCGCCGCTCGATCTGGAGCGTCTGGCCGCGGCTCGTCGCCTTCAGCGTCTCCTCTTCGAGGTCTGGCTCCTTCATCAGCCAGTGGGCGAGGCGGCGCAGCAAGTCGGTGTAAGGTCCGCCGCCCTCATAGCCGCGCGCCCACAGCCAAGCATGGTCGGAGAGGATCATGCCCACCCGGCCCTGGCCGCGCTGGCCGATCACGAGCAGCGGGCTATCTTCGGCGCCCTTCATCAGAACTTCGGCGTCGCGCGGGTCGGCATCGACCACGCGAAACCAGCGGCCCCAGCTTGGCTCGCTGCCGGTCGAGCCCGGAAGATCCGTCGTGACCGGGTGCTTCTCGCCGAGATCGGTGAGCTTCGGCTTGAACGGCTCCTCGACGACCCGGCCAGAAGGTACAGCCGGAAGGATTTGGCCGAGCGGCGAGCGGTAGAGGCTAAGCGGAGAGGCGTAGTCGTCGCCGGCCGAGACCAGCACGGCGCCGCCCTTCTCCACGTAGCGGGCGACGTTCTCGAGATAGAGCAGCGGCAACACCCCACGCCGCTGATAGCGGTCGAAGATGATGAGATCGAACTGATCGAGCTTCTCCTGGAACAGCTCGCGCGTGGGAAAGGCGATCAGCGAGAGCTGGTTGATCGGCGTGCCATCCTGCTTTTCCGGCGGCCGCAAAATAGTGAAATGCACGAGGTCGACCGAGGCGTCCGACTTCAGCATGTTGCGCCAGGTGCGTTCGCCGGCATGCGGCTCGCCGGACACGAGCAGCACACGGAGATTCTCGCGCACGCCCTCGACGGTCAGCACAGCGCGATTGTTGACGGTGGTGAGCTCGCCGGGTGCGGCTTCCGCCTCGATCTCGACGATGTTGGGCCCGGCATGCTCGATGTTAACCGGGACCTCGACCTTCTCGCCGACGCGCACGCTCCGCGAAGTTGGCGCCTGGCCTTGATGGGTGACGGTGAGCTTCACCGGCGCTGTGCTCGCGTTCGCCGTGTCGACGACCTTGACCTCGATATTCTGCGAGCTGCCGACGATGCCGAAGCGCGGCGCGCTCAACACCTGAAGCCTGCGGTCGAACTCGTCGGGCTTGCCGGTGAGCAGCGCGTGCACGGGCGCATCGAAGCCGAGAGCGGAGGCCGAGCCCGGCACATCGTGCACGTCGCCGTCAGTGATGGCGATAACGCCGGCGAGCCGGTCTGGCGGCACGTCGGCAAGCGCCTGGCCGAGATCGGTGAACAGCATGGTTCCGTCGCGCTCGCCGTCGGCGGATGTCGAAGTGGAATGCACCCAGCGCACGTCGAGATTGGGAACGGCTTTGAGCTTGTCCTCGAGTCCCTTGCGGATCTCCTCGGTGCGCCCGGTGCGCCCGGCGATCGCCTGGCTTTGGCTGTCGTCGACCACAACGGCCACGACGTCGTTCAGCGGCTCGCGGTCCTCCTGCTTCAAATGCGGATTGGCGATGGCGAGCAGCAGAAGCACGAAGCTCAGCGCGCGCAAGACAGCGCCGCGCCGCGAGCGCCAGAACAAAAGCGCAAGCAGTACGAGGCCCACCGCGGCGACGGCCCAGAACACCGGCCACGGGACGAAGGGAATGAACTCGACCGACCAGCTCATGGCGTCATTGCCCCAGACGCTCGAGCAGGGCAGGGACGTGCACCTGGTCGGCCTTGTAGTTGCCAGTCAGCGCGTACATCACGATGTTGACGCCGGCGCGGAATGCCATTTCGCGCTGGACCTCGCCGCCCGGCACGGTCGGGTAGATCGGGCGGTTGGACTCATCCAAGGCCCAGGCGCCGGCGAAGTCGTTCGAGGTGATGACGATCGAGCTGACGCCATCGGTGCGGCGCGAGCGCTCGGTGCGCTCTGCTTCATCCTGCGGCTCGGCCTCGACCCACAGCGACCCGCCGTCGAAGCGGCCGGGGAAGCTCCGCATCAAGTAGAAGGACTTGGTGAGCACATGGCTCTCGGGCACCGGCTCGAGCGGCGGGATGTCGAGCTGGCCGATCAGGCGGGTCAGCCCTTTGCTTTGCGTTCCTGCCCCGGTCAGCTCGGTGCCGTGGTCACGCGTATCAAAGATGATAAGGCCGCCTTGCTTCATGAAGGCATCGATCTTGGCGAGCGTTGCGTCTGACAAAGGCTGCGCGTCCTCCGGCACCGGCCAATAAAGGATCGGGAAGAAGGCAAGCTCGTCCTTGTCGATGTCGACGCCCATAGGGTCGGCCGGCTCGAGCGCGGTGCGCGCGCGCAAGACCTTGCTCAATCCCGAGAGGCCCTCCTCGCTGGTGCGGTCGATCTCGGCATCGCCGGTGATGACGTAGGCGAGGCGCGTCTGGAGGGAAGCTTTCAGCGCAAACTCGTCAGCCGCGTTCGCCGCCTTGGGCGCATCCTCGGCGCGAAGCGTGGCAGGCGGCAGCAGCGCAAGCGCGAGCAGCACGGCAGCGCCAGCCGCGGTTGCGCGGCGACGCAACCTCCAACCTGAGCTCAGCAGCAGCATGGCGAGAATGTCAGCGATGAACAGGCCAGGCGCGGCAAGATAGAGCCATGGCTCAAGGGCCATGGGCTTCCTCAACGTATAACCGCCCATTTCGGTCGCGCCCTCGATCTTGGGCAGCGGTTTGAGCACGGTCTTGGCGGTCACAACGTTGAAGGCTCGCGCCGCACCAGATGGGCCGTAATAGCCAGGCGGATGATCGGGGCCGGGGCTCGTGGTGTCGAGCTTGTCGGGCGCAATCGGCGCGGCTCGGAGCGGCGGAGAGCCGAGCTGGCCGTAGCCGTCAAGCGTCTGGAGCGGCGGGAGCGCACCCGATGACGCCGCGCTGGTCGAGGCCTGCGGCTTCGCTTCAAGCGTAGCAGCGGCCTGGTCGCCACCTTCGATCGAAACTTGGCTCGGCCCAAGGCTGACGACGCGGCGAAGCATTTCCACGAACAGGCCCGACAGCGGGAGATTGGACCAGTCCGAGTTCGCGGTGACGTGGAACAGCACGATATAGCCCTGGCCCTGCTTCAAAGCGGTGACCAGCGGCGTGCCGTCGGCGAGCGTCGCCCACACCTCGGCATCGGAGGCAACAGTCGGGTCGGCGAGCACTTGGCGGTTGATCTTCACGTCCTCGGGCACGGTAAGCCCGCGAAACGGGCTCTTCTCGTCGAACGCCGCGAGCGGTTGCGGCGTGCTCCAGGAGAGCGAGCCGCCGAGGGAGCGGCCGCCGCGGCGCAACGCCAGTGGCAACAACTCGTCGCCCCCTTGCTCGAGCCTAGGTCCGGCGAAGCGGATGAGCACGCCGCCAGCTTTCAGCCAAGTGCCGAGCTCCTCCTGGGTGCCCGCAACGAGCTTGCCGATATCGGCGAGCACGATGGTCGACACCCTTTGACCAATGAGCTCGTGCACGGCGTTGGCGACATTGCCTTCGTTTGGGCTGACCACATCGGCGTAAGGGGACAGCGCGCGCTGGACATAATAAAGCGGCGAGAGCAGCGGCTGCGCCGCCTCGCGCGATTCGCCCGAGACGATTCCGACGCGGTGCCATTGCGAGCGCGCGTCGAGGAGATTGACCGCGCCGGCGGATCGCTCGCCGGCAATCTCGATGCGCGCCACCTGATTGCGGATCTCGAGCGGAAGGTCGAAGCGGGTCGCGGTCTCGTGCGCGCCCTCGGCAATGGAGAATTGAGCTTCGCCGAGAGGCTCGCCCCGTCCCGTGAGCGCCTTGACCGTGCCCGAGCGCGGGCCATCGGCGCCGCTCAGCACGCGCGCGGTCAGCTCCCCGCCGTCGCCGGAAGCCTGGCCTAGAGCAAGCGCCGCGTTTTCCTTCTCGGGACGCAGCACGGAAAAGCTGCCGCTCGATCCCGCAAGCTTGTGCAGCGAGGCAGCGAAGGAGTCGCCTTCGCCATAATCGACACCGTCGGTGAGCCACACCACGCTGAAACCGGTTTTGCCGGCAAGTTGCTTGTCGAGCGTCGCCGCCAGCGCCGCACGATCAGGCGCGTAAGGCTCGGGCGCAAGACCGCCGACACGCTCGCGCGCCTGGTCGGGACTCAAAGGATCGCTGACCGGTTGGCCCGCCGCGGTCGGCGCCAGCACCACAGTCGATCCGTCGCGTCCGGCACGGTCGATGGCCGCTTCGATTGCCTCGCGCCGCTCGGGCCAATGCGAAGCCGACGCCCAGCCATTGTCGACGACGAGGAGCATGGGACCGCCGCCAGTGAAGGTCTGGCGATCCGGGTTCAGCACCGGACGCGCCAGGGCGAAAATAATCACGGCGGCGAGCAGCATGCGCAGAGCGGTGAGCCACCACGGGCTGTGCGCCGGCGTCTCCTCGCTCGACTTCAAATCCTTGAGCAGCCGCGTCGGTGGGAACACCACCACCTGCGGGCTCGGCGGCGTCATGCGCAACAGCCACCAGATGGCGGGAAGCGCTGCAAGCGCCGCCAGAATCCAAGGCTGCATGAAGCCGATTGAGCCGATCGTGATCATGGCTGCTGGCTCGCGGCCTTTTCCGCCGCCATGACGGGACGCGAAGGCCGATACCGGTAATCGCGCTCAAGTCCGGCGAGGCGATTGTGGATCGCGAGCACGACCTCCTCGGCCGGCCGGTCGGTGTGGTGCACGACGAACGACCAGCCGAGCTGGCGTGTCGTCTCGATGAGATCGCGGCGATGCTGCTTGAGCCGCTCCCGATAGCGCTCGCGCAGAGTCTCGGCGCGGCCGGCGATCATGCGGTCCCGGCCTTCGCTGGCGGTGAATTCGGTGCGGCCGGTGTAGGGAAGTGTCTCCTCCGCCGGGTCGAGTATTTGCACCAAATGCCCGCGCACGCCTTGCGCCGCGATTGTCTTCAAGGCGTCGGCCGTCTCGGGAACGGGCTCGAGAAAATCGCTGAACAGAAGGCACTCGGAGAAGCGGCTCAATTTCGCCGGTCGAGGCAGGCTCGCCTCGCCCGTGTCGCGCATCAGAACCTCGGCAACGCGGCGCGCGGCGTTGCGGCCTCTGAAAGGCTGGCCGCCGAGCACGCCGATGCGCTCGCCGCCGCGGGCGAGAAGCTCGGTGATGGCGAGCGCCAGCACCACGGCGCGGCTCTCCTTCGAGACCTTGGCGAGCGGCGAGCGGAAGCGCATCGACGACGAGAGATCGACCCACAGCCATGCGGTATGCGCGGCCTCCCACTCGCGTTCGCGCACGAAGAGATGGTCAGAGCTCGCCGAGCGCCGCCAATCGATGCCGGACGCCGGGTCGTTCTGGTCGTAGTGGCGGAACTGCCAGAAGGTTTCGCCGGGGCCGGCGCGGCGGCGGCCATGGGTGCCATGAGCCACAGTGTGGGCGACGCGCAGCGCCTCGATGAGGAGCGCAGGCATGCGCGCGGCCAAGCCATGGGCTTCGGCTTCCTCGGCTGGAAATGGCTGAAAAAATCTCTCTCGGGCGTCGGCCAAGATCTACATCACCCTAGCGGCTCGACGAGCCTCGCCACGACGTCGCTCATCTCGACCTTCTCCGAGCGAGCAGCGAAGGTAAGCGCCATGCGGTGCTTGAGCACCGGTTCGGCGAGATCGATCACATCGTCGATGGAGGGCGCAAGCCGCCCCTCGATCAACGCCTTTGCGCGCACGGCAAGCATTAGCGCCTGGCTCGCGCGCGGGCCTGGGCCCCAGGCGATCATGTCATCGAGCTCCTCGTCGATGCCGGTGCCGGGCCGGGCCGAGCGCACCAGCTTGAGAATGGCGTCGACCACCTGGTCGCCGACGGGCAATTGGCGCACCAGCCGCTGCGCCATCATCAGCTCGTCGGCAGAGAGGATGGTCTTCAGCACGCGGTCCTCGACGCCGGTGGTGGCGAACAGCATGCGCCGCTCGGCGGCGACGTCCGGATAGGACACGTCGATCTGCAGCAGGAAGCGGTCGAGCTGGGCTTCGGGGAGGGGATAAGTGCCCTCTTGCTCGAGCGGGTTCTGCGTCGCGAGCACGTGGAACGGGCGCGGCACGTCATGGCGCACGCCGGCCACCGTCACATGGTGCTCCTGCATGGCCTGGAGCAGCGCCGATTGCGTCTTGGGGCTCGCGCGGTTGATCTCGTCGGCCATGAGCAGCTGGGTAAAGATCGGCCCCTTGACGAAGCGGAAGCCGCGCCGTCCGCCGGCGCCTTCCTCCAGCACCTCGGAACCGACGATGTCCGACGGCATCAGGTCCGGGGTGAACTGAATACGCTTGTTCTCGAGCCCGAGCACGGTGCCGAGCGTCTCGACCAGGCTCGTCTTGGCGAGGCCCGGCACGCCGATTAACAGGGCGTGGCCGCCCGAAAGCACGGTGATCAGGGCGAGATCGATGACCCGATCCTGGCCGAAAATGACCGAGGCCGTGGTCTCACGCACTTTCTGGATCCTGGCGCCGACCTCTTCGATGCGATCGACAAGCTGGGTCTCGTTAGTGGCAAGTGTTGTCATGGCTTAAGTTTCGCTCAATCCTGGGGCTGGAGGACTATAGGGCCAAAGGGCTCTGGAGGTAGAAACACTTTGCGGGGCAATTTGGTCACAATCCTGTTTGCTTCGGGCAGGGTCCGCCAAGCTCTGCTGGCGTGAGGATTGGTGGTCAGAGCGGGTCGAAAAGATGCCTGACCGGGACGAAAGAGACGTTCTCGTAGCACTGGAAAAGGTTCGCAGCAAACCGGGTTCCGCCGCATTGCCAAACATTAATTTTTGCGGGGATATCGGGCTCAAAATCGCCCGCGATGGGACGTGGCACTACCAGGGCAGCCCGATCCGGAGATTGCCTCTCGTCAAGCTGTTCGCCTCGGTTCTCCGCCGCGAAGACGACGGGCGTTATTACCTCGTCACGCCGGTCGAAAAGGTGCCGATCGAGGTCGAAGGCATGCCGTTTGTAGCAGTGGAGCTCACGCGCAATGGCAGAGGCGAAGCGCAAGTCCTCACCTTCCGCACCAATGTGGATGACGAGGTTACTGCCGATGCCGGCCACCCGATAGGATTTGAACCGGGAAAGCTCGGCGGCTTCACCCCTTTTGTCGTGGTGCGGGACGGCTTGGCCGCACGGCTTGCCCGGCCCATCTATTATGAGCTCGCCGCTTTGGCGGTCGAACTCGGCGACAAGGAGAATGCCGGGGTCTGCAGTGGAGGAACGTTCTTTCCGTTCCCCGGTCCCGAACCGAGCATCTAGCGCCGAAGCGGCGCTCGATTTGTCTCGCCGCCGCCGCTATGGTGCCGAGCGTTTTCCGTGCAAGAGGCCAAGGTCCGCGATGTTGCGCATCGCCCTGATCGATATCGTCCTGTTCGCGCTGCCCTTCCTGATCTACGCGGGCTACATGCTCGCGGTGAAGAGGGCTGCGCTGGCAGGGATTTGGCAGGGCGCGCCCATTCTCTGGCTGCTTGCGGCGGGCGCCGGCCTGCTGCTCGTCACCATGGCGACGCTCATTCAGTTTTCGGGCGGCAAGCCGGGCGGCACCTATCATCCGCCGACGCTCAACGACGGCGTGGTCAAGCCGGGCGAGATCGACTGACGGCTTCGTGAGATGACCGAGAAAGCCATCAGTTCGACAGCAGCGCCCCCTTCGCTCGAGAACGCCGAGTGGCTCAAGCGTCCGGAGACGCGTCGTGTCTTTGCTGCGCTGAGCGGCGACGGCGTCGAGACGCGCGCAGTGGGCGGCGCCGTGCGCAATACGCTGCTTGGCGAGCCGGTGAAGGAGATCGACCTCGCCACCACCGCGCGGCCAGAGCAGGTGATGGCGCTCGCCAAGGAGGCTGGGTTGAAGCCCGTACCGACCGGGATCGAGCATGGCACGGTGACGGTGATCGCCGACGGCGTGCCCTTCGAGGTCACGACGCTCCGCTCCGACGTCGAGACGTTCGGCCGTCATGCCACCGTGGCCTTCACCAAGGATTGGGACGAGGATGCGCGCCGGCGCGATTTCACGCTGAATGCGCTTTACGCCGGCAGTGACGGAACGGTGTTCGATCCGCTCGGCGGCTATGGCGATCTCCTCGCCGGCCGCGTGCGCTTCATCGGCGACGCCGAGGCGCGCATCAAGGAGGACTACCTTCGCATCCTGCGCTTCTTCCGATTCAACGCCTATTACGGCAAAGGTCCTCTCGACGAAGCTGGGCTGAAGGCTGCGGTCAAGCTTCGCGCGGGACTCGACCGCCTCTCGGCCGAGCGGGTGAGCGCCGAGCTGCGCAGCCTCCTCGTGGCGCCGCAGGCGGTGCGCGGTGTCGAGGCCTTGTTCGATTACGGCCTGCTCGTGGACTTGCTCGGCGGCGCACCGCGCCTCGCCCGCTTCGCGCGGCTGGTGGCGATCGAGGATGGGCTTGGCCTCAAGGCCGACGCCATGCTGAGACTCGCAGCGCTCGGCGTGTTCGTGCCAGAGGATGCCGCCCGCCTCGCCGTGCGGCTCAGGCTGTCGAATGCCGAACGCGCCGTGCTCGAGCTTGGCTCGGCAAAGCGCGATGAGCTTCCTGACGACGATGCGGCGAAGCGCGCGCTCTACCGTCTCGGCCCAAACGACTTTGCTCGTCATGCGCTGCTCGCCTGGGCCGACTCTGGCGCCAGTACAAAAGACACGGCGTGGAAAGCGGCGCTTGCTCTTCCGGAGCGCTGGCAGGCGCCAGCCTTCCCGCTACGTGGCTCCGACATCATGGCGCTCGATTTCAAAGGACCCGAGGTCGGCGAGATATTGCGGCGGCTCGAGGCCGAGTGGGTTGAAGGCGGCTTTGCCGCGACGCGCGATGAGCTACTCGCGCGCGCTGGCGCGCTCAGCCGAAAATCACCCAGGCAAGACCGATAAGCGTGGCCGCAAAGGCGAGCGCCACCGGCAGCAGCGTAGTCTCGATCAGAACGTCACGTCCGCTCATCTTGCCGCTTCCCACGCCAACCTCGCTCGTCAGGAACTCGCGCAAGCCAGTCGAGCGCGACGGCCAGCGCGGATCATTCAGGCTGTAGGATGCTAAGAACAGGAACAGCACGAAGAACATCACGAAGAACATTGTGACGATGACGAGCAGGTAGTCAGTCTCAGTTCCGGCAGCAAAGGCAAGCCAAACAACGGCGACAAACCAGAGCGCTGCGCCGATCCCGGTCCGGACGACGATGGGATGAACGCCGGCTTCGCTCGCTTCCGCTCTCTCCGCGCTGTTTGCTTCTGGTCCGCCCGTCGCGACCGGTGAGTGCTCATCTCGCGATTTTGCGTAAGTCTCTCGCGATCATCGGGCGCGGTGCGATGTTCAGTGTTTCTGGTTGCACGATCTGACATATGGCCTCCCGATGCGGGCCCCACGTCAGCCAGTAGGGTCAATAGATGCAGGTAGCGATGGTTCCCGCGTCGCCAGGAGCAATTTCGACGCGTGTGACAGAACGGCTGTGCGGTTAAGCCAAGCGCTCGATTAGCGCCATGGCTGCGGCAGGAGCGCGCAGCTTCCCTTCATGGATGAAGTAGATGAACACGTCGCGCGGTTTCTTTTCGGGATTGTGTGCGGCATCGACCACGCCGAGGTCCGGGGGCACGCCGCCGCCAGCCCAAGTTCGTGCGCGTCCGGCCCATCCATCGAGCGCCTTCGGTGGATAGGCGGTGGGGATCGCGTCATCGCCCCGCTGCAGCCGTGCATAGACCACATCCCCGGTGAGATCGGCGATTGACGGGAAATCCTCAGCTTCGGTGAACACGGCGCCCACACCAGAGTCGCGCAACAACTTGATGAACTCCGGTGTGCGAAAGCTTGCATGGCGCACTTCCACCACATGGTGAAGCTTCCGTCCCTCAAGCTCGCGCGGCAGGTGATCGAGAAACTTGCCGAAATCGTCCTTTTCGAAACGTTTGAACGGAGCGAACTGCCACAACACGGGTCCGAGCTTATCGCCGAGCTCTGCCAGCCCCGATTCGATGAAGCGCTTGATGAAAGCGCCGGTCCCGGCCAGCACTTTCTGGTTGGTCACGAGGCGAGGGCCCTTCACTGAGAACACGAAACCGCCGGGCGCGGTCTCGCCCCAAGTGCGGAAGCTCTTCGCGCTTTGCAGCCGGTAATGCGTCGCATTGATCTCGATCGAGGTAAGGTGCGAGCTCGCATAAGCCAACTCGTCCGCCTGTTTCAGTCCCTTGGGATAGAACACGCCACGCCACGGCGCATAGGACCATCCGCCGATCCCGACGCGGACCTTCCCTGCTGCCGACGTTAGTTTCGCTTGCGGTTTCTTGGCCATCATCATGAGTGCAATAAATCCCGGCAAAAAATGCTACTTAGCCGAGCAGATTATTTTCCTCCAACCCCTTGTTCAAATTTGGAAAAACGCTGTTCTTAACGGCGAACCTCGCTCACGTAGAATCGTTGACTCTGAGGCTGGGCGTTGTGGCACGACGAACTTGCTAAGGAGTGTGTCCTATGAAGAAAAATCTAGCCACCCTGGCAGGGGCCGGCGCAATTGCGTTAGTTGCGCTAGCGTCGGTGACCACCACTGCATCAGCGCGCCCTTGGGGCCCTGACATCGCCATCGGCGTGGGGCCAGGCTACTATGACTATGGTCCGTACGACTACGGTCCATACGCGTATGGTCCTGCGGTACGGATTCCATCGCCATCACGTGTGGTAATCGACCAGCCGATCGGCGCGAGAATGGCCCCGCATGGGGCCATTCTTTTGCGCGGGCGACGATGCCGGCTATTGGACCGCTAGTTTAGCCGATCCCTTGCGAAAACTCTGAACGCCCGCGCGATATCTTCGCCCGCATCCTCTTGCAGGAAGTGAGAGGCCTCAGGCAAGACTTCGGTCTTGTGCAGTGGAAAAACCTGCTCGAATCGCGCGCGCTCCTTGTCCTTGAATGCGAAATCCTTCTCGCCCCAGACGATGAGCGCGGGCAGGTCCTTCAAACGAGGCAGGCTCGCCTCCACCTGCCGCAGAAAGGGCGCGGCTTTGATCAGCTGCCGTGGCGCGATGACGGAGGC
>JBKOUI010000166.1:0-14421 GCA_046723315.1 Pseudomonadota bacterium
GCCCGGCGTTGCGATCACCACGTCGGCGCCACGATCAAGCTTGCGATCCTGATCCTCGTAGGAGACGCCGCCGATCAGGAGAGCCACGGTCAGCTTGTGGTTCTTGCCGAGGATCTCGAAATGGTCGGCGACCTGGGCGGCCAGCTCACGCGTTGGGGCCAATATCAGGGATCGCGGCATGCGCGCTCTGGCGCGTCCTCGCTCTAGCCGCGTCAGCATTGGCAGCACGAAGGAGGCGGTCTTGCCGGTCCCGGTCTGGGCGATGCCAAGCACATCGCGGCCGGCGACGCCGGCAGGGATGGCTTTGTGTTGGATTGGGGTCGGAGTTTCGAAGCCTGCCGCTTCAACGGCAGACAGGACTTTGGGGCTTAGGCCAAGATTTGAAAAGCTCATGCGTTAGCAAAATTTCCGCGAGGCCCGAAGCGCCTCGCGTCTTCTTTCTTTAGGCGCATAGATTTGCTGCAACGATTCGCAGGTCTTGCGCAAGACTCGACTAAAAGCACTGCGGCAAATGGCCCTGCAATGCTTTCCACTCAAATAGGCGGCATCGCGCACTGGCGCAAGGGGCAAATGCACTCGGGAAGGTGACGAAGCGATGACGATTACCCTTCTATTCCCGGTGCCTTATAGAGTATCGCAGCCTATTGCGACAAAGAAACCGATGCCGGCCTAGGGCATTTATCCATGGGCACGAACGATCATGCCGACGTAGCGATCAAGCCGCCAATTCTCTTCCTCGGGGCGCTTGCCATCGGCTGTCTGCTGAGCCTCGTTATGCCGATCGGGCCTGGTCTCGGTTCGGCAAACAGCGTGGCGCTGGCGACCGGGGTTGCCTTCATTGTCATTGGCTTCGCCCTTGCCGCCTGGTCGGCGCGCGCATTTCAGCTGGCCGGCACGAGTGTCATTCCCGGTGAGCCGTCGACCGCACTGGTCACTACCGGCCCTTACAAGATCACCCGCAACCCGATCTATATCGGCTTCATTCTGGTCTATTTCGGGCTTGCCATCGTGCTGACCAGCCTTTGGGTTCTGCTTCTCCTCATCCCGACGCTGATCGTTCTGCAGCGCGGTGTGGTCGAGCGCGAGGAGGTCTATCTCGAGCGCGAGTTTGGCGCCGCCTACCAGAAATACAAGGCGCGAGTGCCGCGTTGGCTTTAGTCAGATATCGAGCTCGTCGGGCTTGGCGAACTCTGCGCGCTCCTGGATGAATCTAAAGCGCGCTTCTGGCTTGTTGCCCATCAGCTGATCTACGAGCTTGCCCGTGGTCTTGTCGTCCTCGGCAATCTCGACCTTGAGCAGCATGCGCGTAGCGCGATCCATGGTGGTCTCTTTGAGTTGTCTCGGGAGCATCTCACCGAGGCCTTTGAAGCGCGAGACGTCGACCTTGGCCTTGCCGTTGAGCTCCTTGCGGAGCAGTTCGTCCTTATGGGCCTCGTCGCGTGCATACACAATCTTCGCGCCTTGGCTCAGCCGATAGAGCGGCGGCACGGCGAGATAGAGGTGACCACCTTCGATGAGCCCGCGCATCTCGCGGAAGAAGAACGTGATGAGCAGGGAAGCGATATGCGCGCCGTCCACATCGGCGTCAGTCATCACCACGACCTTCTCGTAACGCAGGTCCTCCTCGCGATACCGCGTACCGGTGCCGCAGCCGAGCGCCTGGATCAGATCGCTTAGGAGCTGATTGTCGGCGAGCTTGGTCGAGCTTGCTGACGCCACGTTAAGAATTTTACCTCTGAGCGGCAGCACGGCCTGCGTGGCGCGGTCGCGCGCCTGCTTGGCCGAGCCGCCGGCGGAGTCGCCCTCGACGATGAAGATCTCCGTGCCTTGCGCGCCGCTTGCCGCGCAATCGGCCAGCTTGCCGGGGAGCCTGAGGCGTCGCGTCGCGGTCTGGCGGCCGATTTCTTTTTCCTTCTTGCGGCGAATTCGCTCGTCCGAGCGGTCGACCACCCAATCGAGTAGGCGATTGGCCTGCGAGGGATTGCCGGTCAGCCAGTGATCGAAAGCATCTCGCAAGCCGTTCTCGACGATGCGCGTCGCGACCGGGCTCGCCAACCTGTCCTTGGTCTGACCCTGGAACTCAGGTTCCCTGATGAACAGAGACAGCATGGCGGCGGCGGTGCCGAGCACGTCCTCGGCCGTGACCTGGGTCACGCGCCTGTTGCCTGTCAGCTCGCCATAGCCGCGCAGACTCCTGATGAGCGCGGCGCGCAAGCCGGCTTCGTGCGTGCCGCCGTCTGGTGTCGGCACCGTGTTGCAATAGGAACTTAAGAAACCATCGGCGCTCGCGATCCATGCGATCGCCCATTCGAGTGAGCCGTGACCCTCGGTTTTCTCGATCCGCCCCGCAAATACGTCCTTGGTGACGGTTTCCTGGCCCTCGATGCGGCGCGCGAGGAAATCCTTGAGTCCCCCTGGGAAGTGAAACACGGCGCTCTCCGGCGTGTCGCTGTCGCCGGCAAGCAATTCCTTCGCGCATGACCAGCGGATCTCGACACCACGGAAGAGATAAGCTTTGGAGCGCGCCATGCGGAACAAACGCGAAGGCGTAAACGCCACGCCCTTGCCGAAAATCTTGGGATCAGGCCGAAAGCGCACACGCGTGCCGCGGCGGTTTTTGACCGGTCCGAGGTTCTTCAACGGGCCGTCAGGGATGCCTCGGCTGTAAGTCTGCCGGTACAGCTTCTGCCCGCGCGCGACCTCGACCTCCACGCTCTCGGACAGAGCGTTGGTGACTGAAACGCCGACGCCATGCAGTCCGCCGCTTGTCTCATAGACCTTGGAGTTGAACTTCCCGCCGGCATGCAGCGTGGTCAAGATGACCTCGAGCGCCGATTTCTTCTTGAACTTGGGATGCGGGTCGACGGGCATGCCGCGCCCGTTGTCGGTCACGGTGAGGAAGCCGTTTGCCTCGAAGTCGACTTCGATGCGTGTGGCGTGACCCGCGACCGCCTCGTCCATGGCATTGTCGAGCACCTCGGCGAAGAGGTGATGCATCGCTTTTTCATCGGTACCGCCGATATACATGCCTGGGCGACGGCGCACGGGCTCTAGGCCCTCGAGCACCTCGATGTCTGCGGCGGTGTAGTCCTCAGACGCGCGCCCGCCTGACCGGCCGCCGGTCGCGGCCTTGCCGGCCTTGATCGGTTTTCTTTTCAGCTCATCCTCGAGCTTGGCGAACAGGTCGCGCGATGTAGCGGCTTTGCGCATGGGCCCTTTAGACGCCATAGCTTCGCGAATCTCTTTGCACAGGGGACACTGTTAGCTCGCACGCAAACGCGGTTTTTTCAAGAGTCCGCAGATGATGCGTGTTTTTAGGCGATCTTGCCGCCGCCAATCTTGGTGATGGCAACGACCGAGGGGCGGGGAGGGCGATCCTCACGGAAATCAGGCCAGCGCGTCGCCGGCTTCTTGTAGGTCGAGGGGAGGCCGAAGCCATAGAGCGACTCGGTCCCGTCGGCGCCCGGATGCTGCACGGCCAGGAACAGGGTCTCGCGGTCAGGCGTGAAGCAAGGGCCGCACAATTCGGCACCCACCGGCACGCGAAAGAACATCTTGGAGGTCCTGCGCCGCGGGCCCTCTGTCTCGAGACCATAGAGCCCATCGGCTCGCCCTGTGCGCGCCCAGTTGTCTCCCTGGTCGGTTGCGACCCACAGCCGTCCTTCATCATCCACGCAGGAATTGTCTGGGCAGGCGAACCACCCCTGGTCTGAGGTGGCGGGGTTCCACAACGCATCGACCCCGCCCCAACGATCATGCGGGTTGCCGCAACGGACGAGGATCTCCCAGGTGAAGGTCTCGGCTGCGTGGTCACCGCCGTCAGGCGCAAGCTCGATGATATGGCCGAAATAATTTTCTGGCCGCGGGTTGGCCTTGTCGACTTGATCCGCCTTCCGCTTATCGTTGTTGGTGAGATTGATATAGACCTTGCCGTTGATGGGATTGGGCTGGACGTCCTCCGGTCGATCCATGCGGGTGGCCCCGAGGAGGTCGCCGGCGCGTCTCGCGTCGATCACCACGTCAGCTTGCGAAGCGAAGCCAAATTCCGGCGTGAGGAAAGGCGGTCCGAATTTGAGCGGTAGCCATCGTCCCGTTCCGTCGGCATCGAAACGCGCCGCGTAAAGCGCACCTTCCGACAGGAGCGACATGTTCAGCTTGCGGTCGTTCGGGTCGTAACGCCCGTCGGTGACGAAGCGATAGACGTACTCGCCGCGCGTATCGTCGCCGCAATAGACGACGACGCGGCCGTCCTCGTTCAGCACGGTCTCGGCGCCTTCATGGCAGAAACGACCCGGTGCCGTATGTTTTACTGGAACCGAGCTCGCATCGAATGGATCTATCTCCACGATCCACCCGAAGCGGTTCGGCTCGTTGGGCTCCTTGTCGACGTTGAAGCGGTCGTGGAACTTTCCCAGGCCTGCCACAGCGCCGGCACGCCGTAGCGCGCATAGCTCGCGGCCTGCTCGGCGCCGAGGTCCTTGGCAGGTTTGCACTCGGCGTCGTGCTGGTCGGTCCAGAAGTAAGCGTGGAAGTTCTCCTCGGCGGTGAGATAGGTGCCCCAAGGCGTGGTGCCTCCAGCGCAATTGTTGAGCGTGCCAACAAGCTGCCGCCCCGTGTCGTCGCCTTTGGTCTTGAGCCGCTCGTTGCCGGCTGCGGGATCATCGATGCTCATTGGCGTTAGTGGGCTGAGGCGGCGGTTATAAGGACTGTCGAGCACAACCCGCCATTCCCCGCCGTCGCGGACGACTTCGACCACGGTGACGCCGTGCGCGGCCATCTCGATGTTGACCAGCTCCTCGGTCATCTCTTTGAAGCCGGTCGTATCCTGGCGCTCCTTTAGAACCGGGAAAATGAGCTCCTCGTTTGTATATTCGTGGTTGATGCAGAGGAGACCGTGGCCGCTCGAGCCGTCGATCGGAAAGTAGGCGATGTAGTCGTTGTTGTAGCCGAACTGCTTGAGCTGGCTCGCTGGGCTTTGCTTGAGCGGGTCGAAGGGCGGCGAATCTGGGAAGAGGGCGTCGCCCCAGCGGAGCAGCGGCTTGCACCGATAGCCCTCGGCGACATGATGGTTGGTATCGACGCCGGCCTCGATCTCCTTGAAGTCGAAACGATCGGAAGCGTCCTCGGCTCTTGCCTTGCTCGCGGCGAGCGCGGCAGGTCCCAACAAAGCCGCCGTGGCGGCGACTCCGAATGCGCCGCGCATCATCTCACGGCGGTTGAAGCGCCGCATGATGACGTCGCCGATGGTCTCGCCCGCCGCGGGGCTGCGCGGAGTGTCATCATGGGCCTCGCAGGCCGATGCCCGGTTGCGGAAATTGTCTCTATTCGCCATATGCGGTGCAGATCACTCGGTGAAGGCGGCCGTCGAAACTAAAGCTGGCCTGTGACAGATTTGCAAAGAGGATTGGGCGATGGCTGAAACACCCCCGGTTTGCGATTTCGGCTGGAAGGCGCCGTCCTTCACGCTGCCCGGCACTGACGGCAAGACCTATAGCCTTGAAGAGCTTCGCGGACCAAATGGCACGTTGGTCATGTTCATTTGCAACCACTGCCCCTACGTCAAGGCGGTAATCGACCGCATCGTGCGCGACGTGAACGAGCTCAAACCCCTGGGTGTGAGCGCAGTCGCGATCTCCTCCAACGACGCGGTGCATTATCCAGAAGATTCGTTCGACAACATGAAGCGGTTTGCCAAGGAGCACCGCTTTACGTTTCCCTACCTGTTCGACGAAAGCCAAGATGTCGCACGCGCTTATGATGCGGCCTGCACGCCCGACTTCTTCGGCTTCAATGCGAAGCTCGAGCTGCAATATCGCGGAAGGCTCGATGAGAGCCGCAAAGAGGCTGCGCCCGTGGGCGTCCGCCGCGATCTGTTCGAGGCCATGAAGCAGATTGCCGCGACTGGGCAGGGGCCCCGTCAGCAGATTCCCTCGATGGGCTGTTCCATCAAGTGGAAGGCCGCCTAAGGGCATCCCACCGCTAGGCCGGTTACTCAACTTAACAATATCGAGTCCAGCAGTCTGCCATATGCGTTGGCAGAGTACTGCTGCGCGAGCATGGGATTCAAGCCGGCATTGCTGGCAGCAGTTTGAATAACGGTTGCCAATTCTTCCGGAGCAATTGTTGGGGATATTGACCGCACAAGATTGCCAAGTTCTGCGTCGGCAGTCCCGGCGGTGACCAGGGGTATCTTTCCCACGGAGAGGAGTTGTCGCACAACTCCAGAAGATTCCCCGTGATCGGGGAATCGCGGCTGCACGGCGACATCCACGCCACGCATCAAGGCGAGAAGGTCGTCATCGTCGGCATTTTCGACGATGTCAACGAAATCAGGAATCACGCCATTGGGGAAGTAGGCTCTCACGCGGTTGCCGGCAAAAAGGAGCCGCGTCGGCCGGCGTTTCGCGATCACATCGACCGCCTGAATAAGCAGCTCGGGCCGCTTGAACAAGTTGAGTTCACCGAAATGTGCCACTAGCAATGCTGCCTCGTCGGCACGCCGGACCGACCGTCCGTCCGGGACAGGGAAGATCGGATGAAATAGAGTTCGAATTGGCGGTGGCGATGCGGAGCCGAACTCGCCTTCAATGAGCTGTCGAGCACGCCCCGAGTTCACCAAAAAAGTTCCCGCGCCAATAAGCGAACGCAGGAGGCGCAGCCCGAAAATTTTACCCAGATAAAGTACCTCCTCGGATGCATCCGCGAGCGTAGCTTCCGATTCTGGATAGTGCCTCATCAACTCGCGGCGCAACGTGCCAGAGTTGCCGCAATGCAACCCCAGTAAGCCGGTGATACGGGCATCGTGCAGATAGAAATACCTCCGGATGTCTTCCGATCGGGAGCGGATAGCTGCGCGAAAGGCAGGAAGATTATGCGTTGAGTTGCCCAGCATGAAAATGACAGCTCGGTACGCACTCAGGTCTTCATGAGTGCCTAAATCGTCGACGTGAAGCACTTTGCGCGGAGCCGCGCCGGAAGCGACGATCCTCTGCATTTTGGCCTGCAGGTCATCAGGGCTCGCCGCGGATGAGAAGAAATGTATTGGCTTCTGTACTTCAGCGAACGCCCGCGAGGCAAACAATGCCACTCCAGACTGCTCCGGAGCTAGGCAGCTGACGATCGCGAGCGGCCGTCTCGTCGTTCTCTCCTCGTAGGGGCGGATCTCATTAACCCGCGCTTAAGCGTACCGCTTTTCCGTTTCTTTACGCGACCACACCTAAAATTCTCGTCAAAAGCGGCGGGGTTTAGAGGAATGGTGATCCGGTACGCGTTCTTGGTGGCGCTGACAGCAGGGGCGCTATGGGCTGCTATGCTCATGGCTGCGCGAAGCGGTCAGACGCTGTTGATCGATATCGGCCAGGGCGGCACCAACGCCTCGTTCTGGCTGCTCGCTGCAGTCGCGATTCTGATCACGCTTTCGCTGTGCCGCTTCGTGGTCTTTGGCCTGCCGGCCATGGTCGACGAATGGTACGGGGATAAGAAGTCCTGGATCTACACCATCGTTGCTGGGGGCGCGCTCTACGCGCTGTTCTATCTGATGTAAGCGCGAGCGACAGAGGTTTTGGGGGAGCCTGGCGAGAACCTTCCCTTCTGCGTTTCGGGGGAACGCGAGCGAAAAGGTTCTACGGGCCGGGCCAAAGTGGGGCGGCCGCTGGCGAGCGACCGCCCCATGCTTTTCGTGAGCGTAAGTCCGGCTTGCGTCAGACGCTGTAATACATATCGAACTCGATGGGGTGGGGGAACATCTCGAAACGCTCCACCTCTTCCATCTTGAGCTCGAGGTAAGAGTCGATCGCATCGTCGGTGAAGACGTTGCCCTTCTTCAAGAAGGTGCGATCCTTGTCGAGCTCCTCGCAAGCCTGGCGCAGCGACCCGCACACCGTCGGCACCTTCTCGAGCTCCTCGGGTGGCAGATCGTACAGATTCTTGTCGATCGGGTTGCCGGGGCTGAGCTTGTTCTCGATGCCGTCGAGGCCAGCCATGAGCATCGCCGAGAAGGCGAGATAGGGATTGGCCGCGGGATCTGGGAAGCGCACCTCGACGCGTTTGGCCTTGGGCCCTGCGCCGAGCGGAATGCGGCACGAGGCCGAGCGGTTGCGTGAGGAATAGGCGAGCAGCACAGGCGCCTCGTAGCCCGGCACCAACCGCTTATAGGAGTTGGTGGTCGGGTTGGTGAAGGCGTTGAGCGCCTTGGCGTGCTTCAGGATGCCGGCGATGTAGTGTAACGCGGTGTCCGACAAATCGGCATATTTGTCGCCGGCAAACACAGGCGTCGAGCCCTTCCAGATCGACTGGTGGGTGTGCATGCCCGAGCCGTTGTCGCCGTAGACCGGCTTCGGCATGAAGCACGCGGTCTTGCCGTAGACCTGCGCCACCTGGTGGATGACGTATTTGTAGATCTGCATCGCGTCGGCGGTCTTCACCAGCGGACCGAACTTGATGCCGAGCTCGTGCTGGGCGGCGCCCACCTCGTGGTGATGCTTCTCGGTAGTGACGCCCATATCGGCCATCACCGATAGCATCTCGGAGCGGAGGTCTTGCGCCGAGTCAACCGGCGGCACCGGGAAGTAGCCTCCCTTGGTGCGCGGCCGGTGTCCGAGATTCCCCATCTCGTATTCGGTGTCGGTATTGGTCGGCAGCTCCATCGAGTCGATCTTGTAGCCGCAATTGAACGGCTCGGCCGCGAAGCGGACATCGTCGAACACGAAGAACTCGGCCTCGGGGCCGAACACCGCCACATCACCGACGCCGGTCTGCTTCAGATAGGTTTGCGCCTTGCCGGCGATCGAGCGCGGGTCGCGCTCATAGGGCTCATTGGTCAAGGGCTCCAGCACGTCGCAGAAGACGGCAAGCGTGCTCTGAGCGAAGAACGGGTCGAGCACCGCCGAGTCCGGGTCGGGCATCAGCTTCATGTCGGACTCGTTGATCACCTTCCAGCCGGCGATCGAGGAGCCGTCGAACATGATGCCTTCGGAGAAGGCATCCTCATCCATCACCTTCGAGTCCATGGTGACGTGCTGCATCTTTCCGCGCGGGTCGGTGAAGCGCAGGTCCACGAACTTGATTTCGTCATCCTTGATTTTCTTCGTCACACTTTTAGCGTCTGCCATCGTAACTCCCCTGTCATTCCTTTCATTAGTGCATTGGCGCCGCCTTTATCATCTGGCGGCGAGAGTTTGAACCGGCCCGCGCTATGCCGGTCTGCTCGGCCATCCCCGTCAGATGGCGTCATTCCCCGTTTCGCCCGTGCGAATGCGCACTGCCTCCTCCACATTCGACACGAAGATCTTCCCATCGCCGATGCGGCCGGTTTTGGCCGAGGCGATGATGGCGTCGATGGCCTTCTCCACCATGGTGTCGCCGAGCACAAGCTCTAGCTTCACCTTAGGCAGGAAGTCGACCACATACTCGGCGCCGCGATACAGCTCGGTGTGGCCCTTCTGCCGTCCGAATCCTTTGGCTTCAGTGACCGTGATGCCCTGAAGTCCGATCTCTTGCAGGGCCTCTTTTACCTCATCGAGCTTGAACGGCTTGATGATCGCCTCGATCTTTTTCATCGATTTGTTGCACCTCCCCTGGACGCAAAACAACGCTCAGCCGCGCGCTCCCGTCCGTTGTCTCGAAGAACCGTGGGCCAGCCAAAGCACGCCCTATGCCAATCCTCTGGGCGCGAGTTTCGCCCGTTGATTCAACACACTACGGTTGTGTCGCCGATATTAGCGGCGGCCAGCAAACAAAGGCTGCCCAACAGTTAGGCTATATGCATAAGAAATGAGCACTGGCAATGCTGCTTCTCGGAGTTGTCTCTTCGACACCCTGTTTGCTCTACAACGAGCGACCCGCGCAAATAGCGAGACACTATGCTCGAGCTTCTGACCGCAGAGGAGATGGCCCGCGCCGATCGCCTCACCATTGAGGGCGGCGTGCCGGGGGCAACTCTCATGGAGAATGCGGGGCGCGCCGTCGCCGAGGAGGTCTCCCGGCGCTTTCCGGATGCGGGAACGGTCGTCGTGCTGTGCGGCCCCGGGAACAACGGCGGTGACGGCTTTGTTGCCGCACGCTATCTCAAGGAACGCGGCTATAAGGTGAGGCTCGGCTTTAATGGCGATTCGGCACGCCTTCCTTCTGATGCTGCGACCATGGCCAAGCGTTGGGGCGAAGCACCCGAAAAGCTCAGCGCACATCTTCTCGCTGGCAGCGATGTCGTAGTCGATGCTCTGTTCGGGGCCGGTCTCGCGCGGCCCATCGAAGGCGCGTTGGGCGAGCTGATCGACAGCGTCAACGCGTCGGGCCATCCGGTGGTTGCCATCGACGTGCCAAGTGGCATTGACGGTACCACGGGCGAGGTGAAGGGTACCGCGATCGACGCGGTCGCCACAGTCACCTTCTTTCGCCTCAAGCCGGGGCATGTGCTTCTCCCTGGACGGCTCCATTGCGGCGAGGTGACGCTTGCCCAGATCGGCATTCCCGACAATGTGCTGGCAACGATCTCCCCCAAGACTCTCGTCAATGAACCTGCGCTCTGGCTTTCCGATTTCCCGTGGCCCAGACCCGCTGGTCACAAATATGCACGCGGCCATGCCATAGTCGTGTCGGGGCCTGCCTACAGCACCGGTGCGGCAAGGCTCGGCGCCCGTGGCGCATTGCGGGTCGGCGCCGGCCTCGTTACCGTCGCCTCGCCGCGCGATGCGATCAAGGTCAATGCGGCGCAGCTGACCGCCATTATGGTGCGCGAGGCTGAAGACGCGCGGGCGTTGGCAAGCCTGTTAGCCGACGAGCGCAAGAACGCTGTCCTGATTGGACCGGGTATTGGGGTGGGGGAGCACACGAAGCAAATGGTCCTCGCAGCACTCGCTTCAACGGCGGCTGTTGTGCTCGATGCCGACGCCATCACGTCATGCAGCGACGACGCAAAACAGCTCTTCGCAGCCATAACGTCACGCAAGGCGCCGGTGGTCATGACGCCTCATGATGGCGAGTTCGCGCGGCTGTTCGGCGACATTGAAGACGTCTCCAAGGTCGAGCGGGCCCGCAAGGCAGCGGCACGCTCCGGCGCCGTTATTCTGCTTAAGGGCTCCGACACTGTAGTGGCCGCTCCTGACGGAATTGCCTCCATCAACACCACCACGAGTCCGTGGCTTGCGACGGCCGGCAGCGGCGACGTGCTCGGTGGAATGGTTGCGGGCCTTCTCGCGCAGCGGATGACGCCGTTTCATGCGGCGAGTGCCGCCGTATGGCTACACGGAGCGGCTGCACGCAACTTCGGTCCAGGGTTGATTGCCGAGGACATTCCCGAGACGCTGCCAGCCGTGCTGCGCGACCTCGCAAAGCTTGCGTCGGTCGAGAAAACCTAGGAAATAGGCCATCCAATGGGTTTCCGTGACCCTTTGTTGACATACTCCGACCTTATGGAAGACACGAAGGGCATGGTTTCCGGGCAAGGGGTTTATTCGTCGTTGCACCCGTCGTGGATCAGGCTTTTTGGCCTCGTTCTTGTGCTCGTCGCATTCGCTCCGGGAGCGGCTTGCGCCGAGGAGGACAAGACTCTTCTTCGCGCGCGCGAGGGCGCTGCGGCGCTGATGCGCGGGCAGTTTGACAAAGCCGTCGCCTCCTATGATGAGGCCCTGACAGCGCCCGAGATCGCCGACGACATCGAGGCGAGCATCTATAGCGATCGTGGCGTCGCCAAGTGGCGGATGAAGCAAATCAAGGAAGCGATCGACGACTTCAACAAGTCGATCCAGCTCTCGCCGGACAACGCCACCGTCTACAACAATCGCGGCAACGCGCTGATGGATTTGGGCCACCCCGACGAGGCGGTGAAGGATTTCGACCGCGCCATCGCCCTCTCGCCGAATTACGGCGCTGCGCATAATAATCGCGGCAACGCGCACGCGGCGCTTGGCCAGTACGAGCCGGCGTTCCAGGACTACCGCAAGGCGGTAGAGCTGATGCCGCAAAGCGCAGTGCCGTTCAACGGCCGCGGCAAGGCCCATGAGGAGCTCAAGCGCTACCACGCTGCCGTGCGCGACTTGACGCGCGCTATCACGCTGAACCCGAAATATGCGGCGGCCTATCACAATCGCGCCGACGCGTATCTTGCCATTGCCATGTACAAAGAGGCTGCCGATGACGCCACTCAGGCCATCAATCTTCAGCCGCCCGATACGCCAGACCCCGATCTCCTTTTGCTTCGCGCCCGCGCCTATTCCGGCGACAAGAAATTCAATCAGGCGGTGGACGATCTGAACAAGGTGATCGAGCTCAAGCCCGATCTCGCTGACGCCTATATCGAGCGCGGCATGGTCTTCACCCAGGTCCGGCGCTTCGACGATGCAATCGGCGACCTCACGCGCGCCATCGAGATCGACTCCAAGAACGTCAAGGCCTACGCCATGCGCGCGCAGGCAAGACTCCAGTCCGAGGCAAACGATGACGCGTTGAGCGACGTCAATCAGGCGCTCGAGATCGCCAATAACGATCCGCTGTCATTGCGCATCAGGGGACAAATCTACGAGGCGCTCGAACGGCCTGACGAGGCGATTGCCGACTATCGCAATGCTCTGGCGCAAGACGCGTTTCAACCGGAGAGCCGCGAGGCGCTGCAGCGCCTCGGGCAGGAGGTTCCTCCCGAGGAAGGCACGCCACTGGGACCGCCTGTCTCGGGCTGGGTGATCACCGAGCCGCAGCAGGACCGTTACATTGCAAGCAATCCGAAGTATCCAGCGCTCAGGGTCGAGCTTGAGATGTTCGGCTCCGGCATTCCTAAGATCACCGAATGGAAGCTGATGAAGGACGCGCTGTCCGGCATCGGGCTCCTGCAATATTACGCGGGCGATTTCGGCGAAGGGCAGAACACGGGCCTCGAATATGTTGCCATCGTCGACATCCGCGCCAACAAGGTTCTCTCCGTGGAGCCGCATAGCTGGGGCTCGGCGACCGCGCAGTGGAACTGGCAAGCGGTCTCGGTGGTGGTCACCGATCCTGACGGCAACGCCAACGAGGTGCAGCTGCGCAAGGTGCGTCGGCAGGCACCGGTCGAGCGCGATTTCTGGGATTTTGGCGGCCAGCCGCGCGCTGCGGATAGTGGTGCGGGAGGTGGAGAAGCCGCTTCACGACGGGCCGCGCGCCGCGGTGGCGGAGGGGGCGGTGGCGGGGGCGGCGGAATGTTCAACTGGCTGTTCCAACGCTGATTATTAGCCGCCAGGTTCTCTCATGACCTTGTTTCTTGCGAGCGTGCGCGATGCCGCGGAGGCCGAGTTGGCACTCGGCGCCGGCGCCGACATCATCGATTTGAAGGATCCACTCGGCGGTGCGCTCGGAGCAGTTTCTCTCGAGATGATTGCGAACACGGTGAGAGGTGTCGCCGGACGCGCACCGGTCAGCGCCACGATCGGCGATCTACCCTTGCAGAACGCGGCCACCGCGAACGCGCTACGCGCAACGGCGGCGACTGGGGTCGATTTCGTGAAGCTTGGTCTATTTCCCGGAGCCAGACGCGAGGACTGCTTCAATGTGTTTGCAGCGAAGGCTTCTCGTACCCGCCTGATCTTGGTGGTGTTCGCCGATGCGTTGCCGGATTTCGACGCGGTTGAGACGGCGGCGAGCCTTGGCGCTGCTGGTCTGATGCTCGATACGATGGGCAAGGCGGTGGGCTCTCTAGTCGATCATCTCCCGCCTGAGCGGCTTGCCAGCTTCATCGCCTCCGCCAAGGCCGAAGGCCTGATCGTCGGCGTTGCCGGCTCGCTTAGGCCGAAGCACGTGCCTCCGCTCCTCGCGCTTGGCCCCGACCTGCTCGGTTTTCGCGGCGCGCTCTGCTGCTGCGGCGTGCGCGAAGCTCCGTTCGATCCGACCGCCGCAGCTTCGGTCAGGGCTCTCATCCCACGCATGACCCCTACACCGGCTCTCGCTGATTCACCTGCTCTCGTTCCGGCAGCGTTATGCTAGGAGTGGAGAAGCACATTCGTGCGCATTTCGGAGCTCCAATGGCGGAACAGCGATTACGCCAGCCCACGTCGAAGACCGCGGTTCCCGAGGCCAAGGTCTTGGACCGCGTATTCGTGCACGACCTCGTGCTGGACGTCGAAATAGGCGTCTACACCAACGAGAAGGGAGTGACGCAGCGCGTGCGCTTCTCCGTCGATGTCGATCTAGTCCCCGCCCACGCGCTCAATGACGACATCCGTCGGGCATTCGACTACGACACCATTGTCCAAGTCATCAAGACAATCATCGGGCGCGGCCACATCAATCTGGTCGAGACGTTGGCGGAGCGGATCGCAGAGCTGTGTCTCGCCCATTCGCGTGCGCAATCGGTCAAGGTGATGATCGAGAAGCTCGACAAGGAGCCTGGTGCCGTCGGCGTCGAGATCGTCCGCGCCAAGGCGGGGGAGTAATCATGGGCGGCGAGCTACTTCGGGC
>JBKOUI010000193.1:0-1134 GCA_046723315.1 Pseudomonadota bacterium
CTGCTCGACTGGCAAATCGGCGGGCTTGTCGCCTTTGAGGATTTTGTCGACGTACACGGCAGCCTTGCGAAAAAGGTCCGCATATATCGCGGAGTACGACATCAGCCCGCCTTGATCGACGAACCAGCGCGGCACGGAAACCGCCGGCACGCGGTGTTGCAGCGCCAGCTCAGCGGCGCGCTTGCTCGGCAGGCTGGGCTGAACGATGATGGCGTCGGGGCGGTCTCTCTCCATTGAGGCGAAAGCGCTCTCGAACTCCTCATTGTTGCTAATCCTGATAGGTTTGATTGCGGTTCCGGTGGCTTCGCCGCCAAGCTGGATCTGTTCGAGGAAAGGTTTGGAGAAGGGATCGGTCGCGTTGACCAAAGCGGTGACCCGGCGCGCCGACGGCAGCATGTCCCGGATCAATTGGACGCTCTTGCCGGCCAGTTCTGCGGCTGCGCTCGCGATGCCGGTGACATTTCCACCGGGTCGGGGAAGGCTCATGACCAGCCCCGTGCCGATCGGATCTCCGGTCTCGGCCATCACGATTGGGATTTCCCGCGTCGCTTGCTTTGCGGCTACAGCGGTAGGCGTGAACCAAGTGACGATGACGTCGACTTTGAGACGAACCAACTCAGCCGCCAGTTCGGGAAGCCGGTCGATCTTTCCTTCCGCCGACCGAAACTCAAATCGAATGTTCTGCCCCTCGATATACCCCAGATCGCCTAGTCCCTGGCGAAACTCCCGCCAGAATTCTTCCGGGCTTATATTGCCAATGACCAACGCGCCGATCGTCGGCACCTTCGGCTGCTGCGCGCTTGCCGCCAGCGGCCATGCCGCTGCCGCACCGCCAAGTAGGGTGATGAATTCGCGCCGTTTCATCGCTGTCTCCGAGGCGCACGATAGCTATGGCAAATGTAGGAACAGCGGCTCTAATCATTAACGCCCTTCGGGGCCAAGCAGCCGCGCGAGGACAGAGTCACGGGACTCTGCCTGCCAGTTCCGACCGTTATTATGCCAGCTCAGTGTGGTCCAATGAGGGCGACGTAAGTAATGTCCGCTTTGGGTCAAAGCAGACACCTGCGCCGCAAAAAGTCATGTCCGCTTTGCCCCAATAGCGACATCGATTGCGTTTTTTCTGCATGTCTGCTT
>JBKOUI010000288.1:0-6990 GCA_046723315.1 Pseudomonadota bacterium
CCTATGTGCAGATCCAGAACGGCTGCGATCACCGTTGCACCTTCTGCATCATCCCGTTTGGCCGCGGCCCCTCGCGGTCGGTGCCGGCCGGCGAAGTGGTGGCGCAGGTGCGGCGGTTGGTCGAGAATGGTTATGCCGAGATCGTGCTGACTGGTGTCGATATCACGGCATATGGTGGAGATCTCCCGGGCGAGCTGACGCTCGGCAAGCTCGTGCGCCAGGTGCTCAAGCTCGTGCCCGAGCTGCCGCGGCTCCGACTCTCGTCGATCGATTCGGTCGAGGCCGATCCGGCGTTGCTCACGGCGCTTGCCGAAGAGGAGCGGCTGATGCCGCATCTCCACCTCTCGCTGCAATCGGGCGACGACCTTACGCTCAAGCGGATGAAGCGCCGTCATGCTCGTGCTGACTCTGTGGCGTTTTGCGAAACGATGCGGCGCGTCCGGCCAGACATGGTGTTCGGCGCCGACCTGATCGCGGGCTTCCCCACCGAGACCGAAGCGATGTTCCGCAACTCGCTGTCGCTGGTTGATGAGTGCGGGCTGACCTTCCTGCATGTGTTCCCGTTCTCGGCGCGGGAGGGCACGCCTGCCGCGCGTATGCCGCAAGTCAATGGGCGCACCATCGCGCGCCGCGCCGGTGAACTCCGCAAGAAGGGCGTGGCTACGCTCAAGTCGCACCTCGCTTCGGCCAAGGGACGCCGCATCCAGGTGCTGATGGAGAGCCCTGGCCAGGGGCGTTCCTCCGATTTCACGCCGGTCAAGCTTGAGGCGCACGAAGTTGCTGGTGCTCTGGTCGATGCCGTTGTGACGGGGGATGATGGCGCCACTCTGCTGGCCGCGAGGGCCTCGTGAGCCAAGGGAAGAAGCCGAGTTTCTTCGAGCGGCTGTTCGGCGGAGGCAGACCTGAGCCATCCGAGCCGAGCTCTCCTGCCAAGAAAGAGCCGCCCTCGGACGCGCTGAAGCGCAAGCCGCCGGCCAAAGGCCCCGCCAAGAAGGAGCCGCCAGAGGAGAAGCGCTCACCAAAAACCGTCTCGGGCAAGCCGAAGGCCGGGCCCAAAGCCCCGCCACCTCACGCTCCGCATCCCGAACCGAGAGAAAGCGAGAAACCGGTATCACCCGAAACGGCTCCGCCCCCTGCCGCTCCCGCGAACAAACCCCGCGCGACCCCGCCCGATGAGCGCGCAGCAGACACCAGAGAAAAAGGCACGCCTGATGCGGCGCCGCCCGAGGAGGCTGACCAAGTCAGTCCTCTTCCCGGCGAGAAGCGGCCCTCCACGCCGGCTCATAGTCCTAAGCAAAAGCCAAAGGGCGCTGAGCCGAAGCGAAGCTGGCTCGCCGAGCTGCGCAAGGGCCTGACCCGCACCTCGAATGCCCTGTCGGAAAATCTTGCGGGTGTTCTGAGCAAGCGGAAGCTCGACGAGGAGACGCTCGACCGGCTGGAGGAAGTTCTAATCAAGGCAGACCTTGGTGTTGCCATGGCCTCACGCATTAGAGACGCCGTGGCCAAAGGCCGCTACGACCGCGGGGTTGACGCCAGTGCGGTGCAGGAGATCGTGGCTGCCGAGGTTGCTCGCGTGCTTGAGCCTGTGGCGAAGCCTTTCGTTCTCACGCAAAGTGCGCGTCCCCACGTCCTTCTTGTCGTCGGCGTGAACGGCACGGGCAAGACCACCACGGCAGCCAAGATGGCGCGCCTGTTCAAGCAGCAGGGCTTGAGCGTCATACTCGCCGCGGCCGACACCTTCCGCGCCGCGGCCATCGACCAGCTCAAAGTGTGGGGTGGGCGTGTTGGCGCCGAGGTCGTCGCCAAGGATGTTGGTGCCGACCCGGCCGGCGTCGCCTATGAGGCGCTCGAACGCGCGCGCGCCGAAAACAAAGATGTGCTTCTCATCGACACCGCAGGCCGCTTGCAGAACAAGTCTGACCTCATGGCCGAGCTCGCCAAGATCGTGCGGGTGTTGAAGAAGCTCGATCAGACCGCGCCGCACGGCGTCGTGCTCGTGCTCGACGCCACCACCGGGCAGAACGCGCTCAACCAGGTGCAGATCTTCCAGGCGATCGCCGGCGTCACCAGCCTTGTCGTGACCAAGCTCGATGGCACGGCGCGCGGCGGCATTCTAGTTGCGATCGCCGAGCGCTTTAAGCTTCCCATCAATGCCGTCGGCATCGGCGAGGGACTCGACGATCTTGAACCGTTCGATGCCCAAGACTTCGCCCGCGCCATCGCCGGGGCAAAACGAGAGAATGAAGCCGCAGCCTGACCCCGAGGTACCAGCAAAGGCCGACCAATCCGCTGCACCGGAAGCGGACCGTGCGGTCTGGGCGAAGCTCGCCATCGAGCTTGGGCCTCTGCTCGTGTTTTTCGCCACCAACGCTGCGGCGGGGATTTATGCCGGCACGGCTGCCTTTATGGCCGCGACACTCCTTTCGCTCGGCGTCGCCTGGCTGCGCTATCGCAAAATCCCGGTCATGCCGCTTGTGAGCGGCGTCATCGTGCTCGTGTTCGGCGGGCTCACGCTCTATCTCCGCGACGAGACCTTCATCAAGCTCAAGCCGACCATTGTCTATTCAATGTTCGCCGTTCTGCTTGCGGCGGGATTCCTGATGAAGAAGCCGATGCTCGAGCTCCTGCTCGGCCCGGTGTTCAATCTGACCGAGGAAGGCTGGCGCAAGCTCACGCTGCGCTGGGCCCTGTTCTTCCTCGCCATGGCCGTGCTGAACGAAGTGATTTGGCGAAACGTCTCGACCGACGCTTGGGTCAGCTTCAAGGCCTTCGGCTTCCTGCCACTGACCTTTCTGTTCGCCGTCGCCCAGGTGCCGCTGATGCAACGCTACTGCGAGCCCGGCCCCGAGGGAAAGCAGGGCCAACCGCGCGGTTGAGCCCGCCCCAATGGCGCCTTTACCCACTGTCACAATAAGGCTTGCGTCGATTGCAACCTGACGTTAGCTCTTCGCGTTTTCCGGTTGCTATTGCGATCGGCAGCGCTGTGAAAACACAATGTTGCCGAGGGGAGATACACGCCTTACGCGAACCCAAGGCGGTGCGGCAAATGGCAAAAGGAGCGAGCCAGCTCAACCGCTCGGCGATGCATTTGCTGCACCGCGCGGGCCAGTGCGCAGCCGACATTTTTGCCGCAGAAGCTCGCGCGAGCGGGCTTACGCCCCGCCAGTTCGCTGTGCTCATGGTGGTCGCCGAGGAGGAGGGGCTTACCCAGACCGATCTCGTCGAACGCACCGGCATCGACCGCTCCACGCTCGCCGACATCGTCGGTCGCCTGCTCGCCCACGGGCTGATTCAGCGGCGCAGGGCCAAGGAGGACGCGAGAGCCTACGCTATCAAGCTGACGCCGCAGGGCGCCAAGGCTCTGCGCGAGGCACAACCGGGGGCACTCGCGGCCGACACCAGGCTCCTTGCCAATCTCCCGCCGGCCAAGCGGCAGGAGTTTCTCGATTCCCTCAGCCTGATCGTCGCAACGGCGCGCAAGTAGCGGCCCGCGTCAGCCTTGCGGCGTACTGGCTGGCGGCTTCAGCAGGGGCAGGATCTTGTCGCGGATCGCTTGCTCGGTGAGGGCGCCAACGTGACGGTAGGCGATCTTACCGTCGCCGCTGATGACATAAGTCTCAGGCACGCCGTAAACGCCGAAGTCGATGGCGACGCGGCCCGAGCTGTCGGCGCCGACTCTCGCGTAAGGATTGCCGTACCGGCCGAGATAGCGCCGCGCTGAAGCCTGATCGTCCTTGTAGTCGATGCCCCAGAGCCTGATCGCCGGATCCTTGGCGAGCGCGAGCAGCATGGGATGCTCGACCTGGCATTCCACGCACCATGAGGCAAACACGTTGACGACGGTCGGCTCGCCTTGCGCAAGGTCCTGCGAGGTGAAGCCCGGCACTTCCTTCCCGCCATCGGCGTTCAGGCCTTGGAGTGGGGGGAGCGTAAACTCAGGAACAGGCTTGCCGATCAATGCCGAAGGCAAGCGCGAGGGGTCGCCGCCTTGCAGCGCGTACCAGAATAGGCCTGCGAGCGCGGCGAAGATGACGAGCGGCAATGCGAGGCCGAAGCGACGCCGCACATTGGGGCGACTGGTCACGTCGGTCATGTGCCACGTCTCCTAGCCGGTTTGTCGGCGCCGCTCGCCTTAGGCTTGGCTGACGCTCCCGCCGAGCGGCGCTTGATCCCGCGCCGCTCAAGATCGGCGAGCAGGCGGCGCTGCTTCCGGTCATCCTCGACAATGAAAAACACGAGCGCGGCGACGGCAACGAAGGTCACGCCATAGGCGGCAAGAATGAAGGCTGCATGCTGGCCGAGATCGGGCATTGAAATTCCGCCTAAGCCTCGACCAGAGCAGCGCGCTCGACTTGTGTCTGCTGCAGCGCGCGAACACGGCGGCGGAGAATCTCGGCGCGCATGGCGATGAGATGGAGCAGGATGAAGAGGAGCGTGAAGGCGACAGCCATGACGAGGAGCGGGGCGAGCAGGGATGGATCGATGGTGGGGCCGCCCATGCGAAACACGCTCGCCGGCTGATGCAGCGTGTTCCACCACACCACGGAGTAATGGATGATCGGCACGTTGACCGCGCCGACAAGAGCGAGGATCGCCGCGGCGCGGCCGGCGCGACCTGGCTCCTCAATCGCCTGCCATAGCGCGAGCAGGCCGAGATAGAGCAGGAATAAGATGAGCACCGAGGTGAGCCGCGCGTCCCACACCCAATAGGTGCCCCACATCGGCTTGCCCCACAGCGAGCCGGTGACGAGCGCGATGAAGGTGAAGGTCGCGCCGATCGGCGCCGCGGTCTTGGCGGCGACGTCGGCGAGCGGATGACGCCAGATCAAGGTGCCGAGCGCCGCGACCGCAATCAGCATATAGCCGAACATGGCAAGCCAGGCGGCGGGCACATGGATGAACATGATCTTCACCGTCTCGCCTTGCTGATAGTCGGGCGGCGCCACGAAAAATGTGAGGTAGAGGCCAATGCCGAGCAGGATCAGCGTGAGGGCTGCAAGCCACAGCACGACGCGGTCGACGAGGTTCAGGAAACGCGTCGGATTGGCGAGACTGATCATGCCGGTTGGTCTAGTTGGTTTGCACGATTGTCGCAATAACGCGCGAACCTGGGCAAAGGAGGCCGAGTTTCTTCCGCGACGATGCCGCCTCTTCAGGGGAATTCAGACAGGGAGGAAGCCATGTCCCAACCGGAGCAATATGAAGTTCTGGTTCTCGGCAGTGGAGCGGGTGGCAAGCTGGTCGCCTGGCATATGGCGCAAGCCGGGCGCCGAACCGCCGTGGTGGAGCGCAAATGGATCGGCGGCTCCTGTCCCAACATCGCCTGCATGCCGAGCAAGAACGAGATCTGGACCGCTAAGGCCGCGCATTTCGTGCACCACGCCGCCGAGTACGGCATGACCACCGGCCCAGTTGCCGTCGACATGGCGGTGGTCCGCGATCGCAAGCGAAAGATGGTCGAGGCCCAGGTCGCCGCGCATCTCCGCAACTACGAAGCGAGCGGCACTGAATTGATCATGGGATCGGCCCGGTTCGTAGCGCCGAAGACGCTCGAGGTTGTCCTCAATGGCGGCGGGACGCGCACGCTGTCCGGCGACAAGGTATTCATCAATGTCGGGACGCACGCGCTAATTCCGGACGTCCCAGGCCTCGTTGCCGCCCGGCCGCTCACTCATATCGAGGCGCTCGAGCTCGACTATCTGCCGCGGCATCTGATCGTGCTCGGCGGCGGCTATGTCGGGCTCGAGCTCGCGCAAGCCTATCGCCGCTTCGGCAGCCGGGTGACGATCATCGAGCCCGGAGTCCAGCTCATGGCCCGCGAGGACCCTGACGTCGCACAAGAGGTTGAGCGGGTTCTGAGTGCCGAGGGCATCGAGATCCTGCTCGGCCGAGGTTCTCAGCGTGCGCGGCCGCTCCGGCGAGGCAGTGAGCCTTGTCGTGCGCACGATTTCTGGCGAACGCACCGTCGACGGGAGCGACATCCTGGTCGCGGCCGGCCGCGTCCCCAACACCGCAGGCATCGGGCTTGAAGACGCCGGCGTCGAGCTGGACGACCGCGGCTATATCCGCGTCAATGAGCGGCTGGAGACGAGTGCGCCCGGCGTGTGGGCGCTGGGCGAATGCGCCGGCAGCCCGCAATTCACCCATGTATCCGAGGACGACTTCCGCATCGTGAGAGACAATCTCGCCGGAGGGAAGCGCAGCACGCGCGACCGTCTGGTGCCCTACTGCATGTTCACCGATCCGCCGCTTGCCCATGTCGGCTTGAGCGAGCGCGACGCCGAGCGCCAGGGCGTGAAGGCGCGCGTGGGCAAGCTGCCGATGAGCGGCGTGCTGCGCGCCAAGGCGATCATGGAGATGCAAGGCTTCATGAAGGTCTTGGTGGATGAGGCCGACGACCGCATCCTCGGCTTCACCATGATCGGGCCGGAGGCCGGCGAGGTCATGGCCGTGATGCAGACAGCGATGTTGGCGAGCCTGCCCTATACGCGGCTGCGTGACGCGGTTTTGACCCATCCGACCTTCGCCGAGGGGCTTGGGCCGCTGCTCACGCAAGTGCCGGCCCGCACCGCGCAACAGGCCGCAGCCTGACCGACTCCATGCGTGGTTCATCGCCTCGCCGCGCGATGCGCGCGAGGTCGTGTCAAAGAACGGCCCCGTTGAAAGGGGATGGCGCGCCGAAAAGCGCAAACCTATGGTGTCCGCGATCTTGCGGGATCGCGGCGGGCGCCTCTCGGCGCGCCACACGCGCTCAAGTCGCGAACCCACGAGCGGGGAGCGGTAGCGCATCAAAAAATGCGCATCGCGACGAAACCCTAGCGCATGCTTATTTGCGGTGTCCATACGGCACCGGGCCTCGCTTTAGTCCGGTCCGTCACGCTCGAACGCGCCGACCGATCCTTCAGCTGGCTCCCAGCAGGACCTCCTATTGGGTCCGGGAGGAGCTCCGGCACCGCCCGAGCGCTCATGTTGCGTACACGAGCCCGCAGG
>JBKOUI010000195.1:0-4030 GCA_046723315.1 Pseudomonadota bacterium
ACGGGACCAATCAGCGCGGAAAAATGGCTTTTCCCCGCACGTTAACCACGAAGCAACGGCCGCGGGCCAACATTGCACAGCTTCCCGTGGTTTCGGCCTAAGCCTCCGCCCTGTCATCGTCTGCGCAGGCAGACGATCCAGTAAACAAAGATGTGCGAATCAGCGCCAATTTACTTACCACCCTGCCGGGGTTACTGGATGCCCCGCTTTCGCGGGGCATGACATGAAGGAACACCCGGGCGCAATGCTGACGCTGTTCCATCACCCCTTCTGCCCGCATTCCCGCTTCATCCGGCTGGCGCTCGCCGAATACGGCGTAACCGGCGTGCACCTCGTCGAGGAGCGGGTATGGGAGCGCCGGCGGGATTTTCTCGCGCTCAACCCGGCCTGCACCACGCCGGTGCTGGTCGAGGAAGGCCATCCGCCGGTTCCGGGTGCCGGGGTCATTGCCGAGTATCTCGATGAAACCCGCGGCGCCGAGCTGGGTGCCCGCAGGCTGCTTCCCGGCGCGGTGAGCGAACGCGTCGAAGTCCGCCGCCTGCTCAACTGGTTCAACGACAAGTTTTTTGCCGAAGTAACGGGGCCGCTCACCACCGAGCGCCTATATAAGCGCTACATGCCGGTGAGCGCGGGGGGAGGCTCGCCCGAGACCGAGGTGATTCGCGCGGCGCAGCACAACCTGCGCTATCATCTCGCCTATATCGGATGGCTCGCGCGCACGCGCGACTGGCTTGCCGGCGATCGCATGAGCTATGCGGACCTTGCCGCCGCCACGCATCTGTCGGCGGCCGACTATCTGGGCGATGTGCCGTGGAACGAAGACGAGATGGCGAGGACGTGGTACGCGCGCGTGAAGTCGCGCCCGTCGTTCCGGCCGCTGCTCAACGAGACGCTCGCCGGGATCGCGCCCTCGCCAACCTACGCGGATCTCGATTTCTGAACGATCGCGCGGCGCTCAAAGCCGCATTGGCGAGCGTCGCGCGCGCACACGGCTTTGATGCGATCGGCATTGCCCATCCCGGCGCCATTCCGCAAGCCGCCGCACGCCTGCGGCAATTTCTGGCCGAAGGCGCCCACGGGGACATGGACTGGCTCGCGCGCAATCCGGAGCGCCGCGGCGATCCACAAAAATTCTGGAGCGAGGCGCGTTCGGTGATCATGCTGGGCGTGAACTACGCAGGCGGGCATGACCCGCTCGCCATTCTGCAACAGCAGGATCGCGGCGCGATCTCCGTCTATGCGCAGCGCAGCGATTATCACGACGTGATCAAACAGCGGCTCAAGGCGCTGGCGCGCTGGCTCGCCGAAGCAGCCGGCGGCGAGGTGAAGGTGTTCGTAGATACGGCCGCGCTCATGGAGAAGCCGCTTGCGGAAAAAGCTGGCCTCGGCTGGCAGGGCAAGCACACCAACCTGGTTTCCCGCGAGCTCGGTTCATGGCTCTTTCTAGGCGCCATTCTCACCACGCTCGAGCTGCCGGCGGATGCACCCGAGGCCGATCATTGCGGCAGCTGCCGCGCATGCCTCGACATCTGTCCGACACGGGCTTTTCCCGCACCTTATCGGCTCGATGCGCGGCGCTGCATCTCCTATCTCACCATCGAGCACAAGGGGCCGATCGCGCGCGAGCTGCGGCCGCTCATGGGCAATCGCATCTATGGCTGCGACGACTGCCTCGCGGTCTGCCCGTGGAACAAGTTTGCCCAGGCAAGCCACGATGCGAGGCTTGCGCTCCGCCAGGAATTGCAGGCGCCGCGGCTTGCGCAGCTTGCGGCGCTCGACGACGCAGGCTTTCGCAAATTGTTTGCCGGCTCGCCGATCAAGCGCACCGGGCGCGAGCGCTTCGTGCGCAATGTGCTCATCGCCATCGGCAATTCCAGTGATGCCGCGCTTGCGCAAACGGCCGAGCAGCTGCTGACCGACGCATCGGCAGTCGTGCGCGGTGCAGCCGTATGGGCGCTGGGCCGGCTTGATCGCCAACGCCTCGCGCGGCTCGCACCCTCGCTGCGTGCAAATGAACCCGATCCGCTGGTCCAGGAAGAGTGGACGGCGATGCTCTCGTCGCCCGACTTACATGCCCCCTCCACCACCCTCGCTCGCTACGCTCGCTCGGGCGGTTCCCCTCCCCCGCTTCGCGGTGGAGGATAAACGCGCCTCCCCCGCGTAGCGCGAAGCGCGGAGCGGGCGGAGGGGGACCGCGCGAAGCGCGGTGGAGGGGGCGTTAGTCTTTCGCCTTTCCCCGCCGCAGGTGCTCGTCGAGGCGCGGCATGATCTCGACGAAGTTGCACGGCCGATAGCGGTAGTCGAACTGGTGCACGAGTATCTCATCCCAGCCGTCGCGGCACGCGCCGGGCGAACCCGGCAGGCAGAACATATAGGTTGCGCCTGCCACTCCGGCGGTCGCGCGCGTCTGGATCGCCGAGGTACCGATCTTCGCCTGGCTCACCATCAGGAACATCATCGCGAAGCCGTCCATGCGCTTGTCGAACAAGGGCTCGATGGCTTCCGGCGTCACGTCGCGCCCGGTAAAGCCGGTGCCGCCCGTGGTGATGATCACGTCGACACGTTCGTCCGAGATCCACTGCTTCACCCGCGCGCGAATGGCTTCGACATCGTCGGGGACGATTGCGCGGTCGGCAATGGCGTGGCCCGCCTTCTGGATGCGCTCGACAAGGAGCGCACCGGATTTGTCATCGGCGATGTTGCGGGTATCGGAAACCGTCAGCACCGCAATATTGAGCGGCACAAACTGCCTGGTCGAATCAATGCCCGCCATGCGAGCGTAGAGCTTATCCGTTCGTCCCCGCGAAAGCGGGGACCCAGGTCGTTTTCTGGATTCCCGCTTGCGCGGGAATGAGCGGCTTCGGATGGCTCACAGCTGCGCCGCCGCAAAGGTGTTGCAGCTTTGCAGATTGCCGGAGCGAAAGCCGTTGTAGAACCAGCGCTGGCGCTGCTCCGCGCTCCCATGCGTGAAGCTGTCGGGGACCACATAACCTTGCGAGCGCCGCTGCAAGGTGTCGTCGCCGATTGCGGCCGCGGTCTGCAAGGCCGCTTCGATGTCCCCCGGCTCTATGAATGCGGGCTTGCCCTGGCGCTTGAGCATTTCATTCTCGCGGTTCGCCCAGACGCCCGCAAAGCAGTCGGCCTGCAGCTCGACCTCCACCTGGATATGATTCGCCGCGGCCTTGCTGCCCGCGGTGCGTTGCGCCTGCACGGCCCGCGGCAGGATGCCCAGGAGATTCTGCACGTGATGGCCGACCTCATGGGCGATCACATAGGTCTGGGAGAACTGGCACGATTTGCTGCCGACATCGCAGCCGCGGAAGCGCGTCGCGATCTGATCGAAGAAGGACGTATCGAGATATACCTTGCGGTCGGCAGGACAGTAGAACGGCCCCATGGCGGATTGCGCAGCGCCGCCGCACTGGGCGTGCGTCGCGCCGCGATACAGCACGAGGACCGGCGCAGTGTAGGTCCGCCCTTCCTTCGAGAAGATCTGCTGCCAGGTGACCTCGGTGCTGCCAAGCACCTTGCTGACGAAGCGGCCCATCTCGTCGCGCGGGGCTCCGGTGCGGCGGGATGATGATGGCGCCTGCACCTGCGGCTGATGCTGCTGATTGAGAATCTCGGCGCCGCCGATCAGCAGACTCGGATCGATGCCGAGCGCCCAGCCGACGAGACCGAGCACCACAATGGTGCCGATGCTCAATCCCCCGCCGCCAATCGGAATGCCGAAGCCGCCACCGCCGCCAAAGCCGCCTTCGCTGCGGCGGTCCTCGATATTTCCGCTTTCCTGCAGATCATCCAAGCGCATGGGGTGCCTCCTGGCATGCTGCGCTGCCTTACCAACCGGCGCTGTCGAATATAGTTGCTGGGCAATTCTTTCCCAGTACGGCATTCGCGCAATTAAGCCGATTTTTACCTTAGCGCCCCATAGTGCTTCCTGTCGGTTGTAGGTCCCGCGTCACCGGCCGCGTCGCCTGATCAGAGTCCTGAGTCATGGTTGTGTCGCGTCGCGGGGCGTCCCTCAGGG
>JBKOUI010000274.1:0-4907 GCA_046723315.1 Pseudomonadota bacterium
GAACCAGGTGTCCGAGCCCTGGTGCCACATATCCTGCATCGCCGTCTCGAGCTGCGGCAATACGAAGGCGCCCTGGCCCAAGAAGCTCCGCAACTCGAACACGCCGCTTCCGGTCGGCCGGAAGAACAAATCGTAATTGAAGAAGCCGGTGTCGACCGGGTTTGCGAGGAAGAATTCGTTCCCCTTAGGCGTGGCCCCATTCACAATCACCACTGGGATGCCAGTCGAGTTGAACACGCCGGGGCCAGTGTTGGTGTTGTTGACTTTGACCTCGGTCCTGCCGCTCACGTCGCCATCGACGATGAATATGTCGGACACCGAGCCAGGTCCGCCGAGGAAGGTATCGACGGCGAGCGTCGATTTGCCCGAAGCCTCGAACGACAGCACATAACCATTTGCGTAAGGCCCTTCGGTCCTGCAGCGATGAATGAGGTCGTCTCGCTGACCGTCGGGTCCTCGGCCGTATGCACGATGGCGCCCTGTTGGTTGAAGAACCCGCCGCCCCCCATGAAGCTCGAGCCGCGCGCCTCGAACACGCCGCCAGGCTCGTTGATGAAGGCGAACTCATTGTTAAGGCCGAAAACCTGCACGAAGCCTTTGATGTAGCCGAAGTTGACAATCGAAGACTGATAGCCACCCGGCACGAGCTTGATGGCGTAGAGCGAGTCTGCCGTGATCGAGCCGTAGTTGATGACGCCGGCCACCTGGACGCCTGACACGAGGATGCCGAGGCTGCCGCCGGCAATGGTCCCGTAGTTCAGCACCAGCGCGTCGCCCGAGTCCGCCTGTGCAAACACCGCGGTGCCACCGTCATGCGCCTGGATCACCCCGGTGTTTTTGATGGTGATGTCGCTGGCGTAGCCGTGGCTCAGGGCGTGAACCGCATAGGAGCCGGCGCCATTGGCGGTCACAGTGCCGCTGTTGACGATGGTGACGTCGCTATACGCGCGCTCGGCGTGGGCATAGATGCCGTAGGAGGCGGTAGCGCCCTTGGCCGTAACGGTCCCGCTATTGCCGATATAGATCGGGCTGTACTCGCGGTAGGTGTAGGCGTTGATGCCCTTGGCGCTGCCCGCCGTGCTGTTGGCCGAGACATTGCCGTTGTTCAAGACGAGGATCGGACTGTAGCGCCCGGTGGTGGAAGCATTGACGCCGGTGGCGAAGACTACCCCGTTTGCCGTGACGTCGCCGTCGTTGACGACGGCGATCGGGCTGTACTCATGATAGGTCAGCGCATAGATGCCGGTCTCCGGATCGATCGTGCCCGTGTTGTAGATCTGGATCGGGCTATGATGCCCATGCGTGATCGCGGAGATGCCGATCGACCCGTCGCCCTCGGCGACGAGGTTGCCGCTGTTGAGGATCTCGATCGGCGAATAGGCACCTAAGTCGGCGACATAAGCGCTGCCCGTCTCGGCCTGGATCGCCGTCTCGCCATTTTGCACGGTGATGTCGCCGCTGTTCTCGATGTCGATGGGGCTTTGCGCGCCGAACGTCCTGGTAACGATGCCCGTCGTGCCATTGATCGGCCCGGCATTGACTAGGGTGATGCTGCTGCCCGCGCCATAAGTCCGAGCCGCGATGCCGATACCAGGAGTCGTGTAGGTATAAGGCGCGTAGCCGATGACTACCGACTGGCTGTTCACCCATCCGTAGTTGACGATGACGATGTCGCTGTCAGCGCCGGAGGTTCTGCCGTGATGCCGGTATGTTCCGATTCGAGCTCGCCGTAGTTGATGAGCAGTAGGCCACTATTCGCGCCGAAGCTGTAGGCATTGATCGTCTGATCGCGCGAGGTCACACTTCCGGAGTTCACGATGGTGATCGGGCTGTTGGCCCCATTGGTGCCGCCCTCGAGGCCTTGTGCATAAGCCTGGCCGTTGCCGCTGTTGATGGTGATCGGGCTGTTGGCACCGTTGGTGAAGCTGTCGATCACCTCCTCGCGATCCGAGTCGAGGTTGCCGCTATTGATTATGACCACCGGGCTGTTCGCGCCAAAGCCTTCGCCATAAATGCTTTCGAACCGAGAGTTGATGTCGGCCGAATTGTTGATCGTAACCGGATTGCTGCCCGCGCCAGAATAAGAGCCGGCGGAGGCAAAAATGCCCTGACCAGTGGCGGAATTGATTGCTGCGCTGTTGTCGATCGTGATGGGGCTATTGGGACCTGTCGTCCTGGCGATGATGCCGTAGCCATAGTAAGAACCGCTATAGCCGGAGGAGATGACGCCGGTGTTGACGATATTGATCGCTGAATTGGCAGCGACCGTTGCCGTATAAATACCCTCTTGACCGGCCGTGAGATTGCCGCTGTTGCCGAGGTCGATGAACGCGCCGTCACCGTTCGTGGTGATCTCGATGCAGTTCCCGGCAAAGATGCAATCGTTGGCGTTGTCGATATCGACCGGCGTCGGCGAGCCGACAATCGATATAGCCTGCTGGGCGGAAGCCGGAGCGGGAGCAAGCAAGCCGCCGGCGATAAGCGTCGAGGCGAGCGCCGTGCCGGCGAGAAGAGTTCTGCGGTCGATCCGCCAGGGGTTCCGCCGCGCGGTAAGGGATGAATCCGGGGCCGTGGGCCGACGCGCAACTCTGTTTGCGGCGCGGCTAGCCCGCATTCTCCGGCGACGCCGCAATCCCACTAATCAGCCCCCATTTCGGAGCCTTGCTTGGCTCCTTATTCCCCTCGCAACTTATTCGGGATTTTCGGTCCACTGCCTAGTGCAGATAAGCCACAGTCGCGTTTTGTTTGGGTACAGATGATCCCACGAGCCATGGGAAGGTGCGCGGCTGCGCCAGGGGAAACAGGCCTGGAGGTGGGCGCCTGAGCGGCCCTTTCCGTTATTCCCGCCATCGGGCACAATCCCTTCATGCAAGAACGGCCGCAACAGGAGCCCACGTCGGGGCAGCGCAACGTCTATGGCGAGCCGCTGCAAAGCTGCTCGGACCGCCCGCTCACCGGCTTCTTTCGTACTGGCTGCTGTCATACCGGGCCCGAGGATCTCGGGCTGCATACAGTCTGCGTCGAGGTAACCGCCGAGTTCCTCGAATTCTCCAAGGCGCGGGGCAATGATCTCTCGACGCCGCAACCCGACTTCGGCTTCCCGGGCCTCAATCCGGGGGACCGCTGGTGCCTTTGCGCCGCGCGCTGGCGCGAGGCGCTCGAGGCCGGCAAAGCGCCGCGGGTCATTCTCGCCGCGACGCACGAGGCGACGCTCGACATCGTCGGCCTCAACGACCTGAAGCGCTACGCCATCGATTTGGCTTGAGCGGCGCATGGCGAAGAAGAAGCAACCTGCCGAAACCAAGAAGGCGTCCGCTGCCGCCCAAGCCGCGAGGACGCGCAAGAAGCGGCAAGCATTTGTCGAAGGGCATAAGCGCAAATTGCTAGTGGTAGTGGACGAGACGCCGGAATGCGAGAGCGCGCTCGCCTTTGCAGCAAGCCGGGCACAACGCACCGCAGGCCAGCTCACGCTGCTCTACGTCATCGAGCCTGACGTCGATTTTCAATGGCTCGCTGTGGAGGACGTGGCGCGCGAGGAGGGCCACAACAAGGCCAAGGCGGTGTTCCGCCTGTTCGGGCGGAAGCTCAAGGCCATGGGTTTCGAGAATCTCGTGCCGGAGGAGGTAGTGCGCGAAGGCATCAAGGCCGAGGAGATCACCAAGCTGATCGACGAGGATGAGGACCTGGGCCTGCTCGTGCTCGGCGCCTCAAAGGACCCTTCGGGTCCGGGGCCGCTGGTCACGACCCTCGCGGGCGGCAGGCTTGTCGGCACCTTCCCGGTGCCGATCACCGTGGTGCCGGGACACCTCAGCATCGAGGAAATTTTGGCGCTGGCCTGAAAGGCTAAGTTCGGCCAAAATTTGAGCGGGATTTCGGCCTAATCGGAAATGGGGATTATCTCGCGCGCTCAAAAGCGCGCGGATTTCAGAGGGAAAATCGACATGCGGCCAATTGCTTTAGGGCTCATCCTCGCGGCAGCTTGTAGCCTGCCGGCTTTCGCGGCCGAGCCCGATGGGCCGGCCGCGCTGATCACCAAGACCGAGGCAGTTCGCATCGCCGTGCAAAACAAGCTGTCGCCGAAGTCGCCGACAGCGCGCAAGAACGAGCAGGCCGCGCTCGTCGAATATTACTCGGTGCCCGATCAACCGCTGATCTGGGTCGACGACAAGGGCCTGAACGAGCGGGCCAAACTTGCCATTGCCGAGATCGCCAAGGCCGACGATTACGGTCTCAAAGCGTCGGACTACGCCGTGCCCAAGGCGGATGGCTTCGATCCTAACGACCCGAAGGCCACCGATTGGCTCGCCGATGCCGAGGTCAAGCTCAGCTATGCCGTGCTCGACTACGCCAACGACGCGCGGGGCGGCCGCATCGATCCGCAGCGGTTGAGCCAGAATCTCGATCCGGCGCTCGCCCTGCCCGATCCGTCAGAAGTGATCGCCTCGATCGCTTTCCGCTCCGATCCCGCGGCCTATCTCCGTAGCTTCCAGCCCGACCAGCCGCAATTCGAGGCGCTGAGGCAGAAGCTGCTCGAGCTCCGCGGCGGCAAAACGGTCGAGCCCGCGAAGCCCGATGTGGTCATCATTCCCGACGGACCGGTGCTCAAGTTCGGCATGGAGGACGAGCAGGTCGCGGTCCTTCGCAAACGGCTCAACGTTCCATCAGAGCCGGGCACCAACGAGAAGCTGTACGACAAGGCTGTGTTCGAAGCCGTGCGACGGTTCCAATACGCGCATGGCACCATCCCCGACGGATTGGTCGGCGCCGGCACTCGCCGCATGCTCAACGGCCAACAGCAACAGCCGCAGCGCAATCTCGGCGGCCAGGCGAAAATCGATGCGATCCTCGTCAACATGGAGCGCTGGCGCTGGCTGCCGCACGACCAGGGCCCCTACTACGTGAACGTC
>JBKOUI010000339.1:0-16105 GCA_046723315.1 Pseudomonadota bacterium
GTCCACGGTGCTCCGCAGAATCCGATCAGCGGAATATCCTTCGGCAAAGCTCCTTTAACGTGTTCAATCGTCTCGTAAACAGGCGCTAACGCCCCGTCAGTGTTATGTAGTTTCAGGGCATCGATGTCGCCAGCGTTCCTCACGGGCTCAAGCTTGGGACCTTCCCCTTCGACGAATTCGACCTTCTGCCCGAGCGCGTAAGGCACCATGAGAATGTCTGAGAACACGATCGCCGCATCGAGATCGAACCGCCGCGAAGGTTGCAGCGTTACTTCCGCCGCGAGCTCAGGAGTGCGGCAAAGATCGAGAAATGATGAGACTTTGTTTCTCACCTCCCGATATTCCGGGAGATAGCGGCCCGCCTGGCGCATCAGCCAGATCGGAGGTGGAAGGTTTGGTTGTCCGGCAAGGGCCCTGAGAAATGGACTTTGCGCCTGAGGAACTCGCAGCATTGCGCTCTCTAATACTAAAAGAGAGAGTCTCTAAAAGGTTTCTACTGTTACTGTTTGCCCGTGGATAGCGGACATTCCGCGCTGTCACCAGGCTTTCGACAGGACTCTTAGGCGGGCTTACGGAGCGATTGCCGTTACCGGGCTCCGACCTGTGGTTAATTTCGCTCTGGGGCGCAGGAAAGCCCTACGATTAGGGCCCCTCCGAAACGAGCCGAGCGTCGAGAGAATCACCTAGCCTCCTGTGGAAAGGGGAACGTTGCAGCTGGGGATCGTAAAGGGTATTGCGGCCCTCTGTGTGAAAGGCGTCTTTTTCTCGACACAAGCGAATCTGTGAAGAAGCTCTGCCCTGTCTTCGGGAGCGAGTAGGAGGAGTGGGATCCAGCCCCGGAGTTGCCCCCTTCGGCCATCGCGGTTATCCAAGGGTATTGCCATGGATATCCAGCGCACATTCCACCTTCATATGATCTCCGACGCGACCGGCGAGACGCTGATCACGATCGCCAAGGCCGTGCGGGTTCAATACGCGCAGATCCGGGCGATCGAGCATCTCCACCCTTTGGTGCGGAGCCGCCGCGAGCTTGAGCGGGTACTCAAGGATGTCGAGGCGGCGCCAGGTATCGTGCTTTACACGCTGTTCAACCGCGAGCTTGCCGAAGAGCTCGAGCGGTCCTGTAAGCGGCTCAATATTCCCTGCGTTCCGGCGCTAAAGCCCATCCTTCAGGTCTTCGAATCCTATCTCGGCACGCCGGCGACCCCGACGGTCGGGGGCCAGCATGTGCTCGACGCCGACTATTTCAGGCGCATCGAGGCCCTCAACTTCACCATGCTGCATGACGACGGCCATCTGCCGCAGAACCTTAACGATGCGGACATCGTGCTGATCGGCATCAGCCGCACGTCCAAGACACCGACCTCGATCTATCTCGCCAATCGCGGCTTCAAGACTGCCAACGTCCCGCTGGTTCCGGGCGTGCCCTTTCCACCCCAACTCGAAGTGCCAACCAACGCTTTTGTCGTGGGTCTGGTAGCGAGCACCGAGCGCATTGCGCAAGTTCGCCAGAACCGCGTGATCGAGCATGCGCATGCCCATCTCGACGATTATGTCGACCGCGAAACCATTGCCGCCGAGATCGCCCAGACCCGGGCACTCTGCGCGCGCCACGGTTGGCCAATCATCGACGTGACCCGCCGGTCCATCGAAGAAACCGCCGCCGCTATTCTTCGCCTTTATCATGACCGCGAGGCGCCGGTGCTCGAAGCATGACGAGCTTTTTGCAGGCGGCGCGCCCGCCTCTCATCCTCGCCTCGTCAAGCAAGTCGAGGGCGAAGCTGTTGGAAGCAGCAGGACTCGCCTTCATCGTCGAGGCGCCCGGGCTTGACGAAAGCATCATGCGCCAGGCCGTCAGCGGCGATGAAGCACTCGCGCCCCACGACGTCGCCGAGGTGCTGGCGCGAGCCAAGGCCGAAGCTGTCAGCGAGATTGCACCCAAGGCCTATGTCATCGGCGCAGACCAGGTGCTCGCGTTTGGCGATATCATCATGAGCAAGCCCGAAAGCATGGAAGCCGCGCGCCGCCAGTTGCTCGATCTCAGCGGCAAAACCCACACGCTCCACACGGCCGTCGCGGTAGCGACCAACGGCGAGACCATCTGGGCCGACACCGCCGTGGCGACACTCACGATGCGCAAGCTCTCGCCCCAGTTTATTGGCCGCTATCTTGCGGCCGCCGGCGAAGAGGTGCTGAGCTCGGTCGGCGCCTATCAGATCGAATCGCTTGGCATCCAATTGTTCGAAAGGATCGATGGCGACTATTACTCCATCCTCGGCCTGCCCCTCATCCCGCTCCTCGATACGCTTCGGCGCGAGGGCATCATCGAAAGCTGAACCTCGTGAAGCGCGCCTGTGTCATCGGCTGGCCGGTCGAACATTCCCGCTCACCTGCCATTCATCGCTACTGGCTCAAGCTCTATGGCATCGATGGCGCCTACGAGAAGAAGGCGGTGCGGCCTGAGGAGCTTGCAGCTTTCCTTGGTTCGCTGAAGGAGCGCGGCTATGCGGGAGCAAATGTAACGCTGCCGCACAAGGAGGAAGCCCTCCGGCTTGCTCTCGTAGCCGATGAGGCCGCGCGGGCGATTGGAGCCGCCAACACGCTCTGGCTCGATGGCGCAGGTCGGCTGAACGCGAGCAATACCGACGCTTATGGTTTCATGACCAATCTCAACCAGGAGGCCCCGCACTGGAACAGAGGACGCCGGCCGGTGATGGTTCTTGGGGCAGGTGGCGCGGCGCGCGCCATCGTCTACGGTCTCATCGCGCAAGGCGCATCGCGCGTCCTTCTCGCCAACCGCACACGAGACCGCGCGGAGGCCTTGGCAGGAGCTTTTGGGCCAGCCGTGAGCGTTGTCGACTGGGAAGGCCGTAACCAAGCGCTGGCCGGTTGCGGTCTCCTCATCAACGCGACCAGCCTGGGCATGACCGGAAAGGAGCCGCTCGACATCGATCTCGAGGCATTGCCCCAAGACGCGGTCGTTGCCGATATTGTCTACAACCCACTTGAGACGCCGCTCCTCGCCGCTGCGCGCGCCCGAGGACGGCAGCCGGTGGAGGGGCTGGGCATGCTGCTCTACCAGGCGGTGCCCGGGTTTGAGCGTTGGTTCGGCGTGCGGCCAGAGGTAACGAAAGAGTTGAGAGCCCATGTCGCCGCGACGCTCGGAGGGGCTTGATGCTGGTCATCGGGCTTACCGGCGGGATTGGCATGGGCAAGTCGGTAGCTGCCGCGCATTTTGCGCACCGTGGCATTCCTGTGTTCAACGCCGATACCTGCGTTCATAGGCTGTATGAAGGAGACGCGGTCGCGGCGATCGAGGCGGCCTTTCCCGGTGTTGCACGCGAAGGACGGGTCGATCGCAAACTGCTCGCCGGGCAAGTGACGGGCAACCCGGAGCGCTTGAGGAAGCTCGAGAGCATCGTGCATCCAATGGTGGTCAAGGCTGAGATCGATTTCCTGCGCGAGCAGGAGGGGAAGGGCGCGCAAATGGCTGTGCTCGAGATCCCGCTCCTGTTCGAGACCGGCGCCGAGAAGCGCGTCGATGTGACCATCGTCGTAAGCGCGCCCGCGGAAGTGCAGCGGGACCGCGTGCTTGCCCGGCCAGGCATGACCGCGGAGAAGCTTGAGCACCTGCTCGCTCGCCAGCTCTCCGACAAGGAACGGCAGAGCCGCGCGGACTTTGTCATAAATAGTGGAACAAGCCTCAAAGACATGCATGCGCATCTCGATCATTTGATCGAATCACTCCAGAATCGCGAAGGCCGCATCATGGAGCGGCTGCGTCACAGCTATACTGACTAGAGAGGCTACGCGCTGTGCGCGAGATCGTGGTCGATACCGAGACGACGGGGCTCGACCCGTTCGATGGACACCGCATCGTCGAGATCGGCTGCATCGAGCTCCTCAACTGCATTCCCACCGGGCGCACCTGGCATTGCCACGTGAATCCCGAGCGCGACGTTCCATACTCGGCTTTCGAGGTGCACGGGCTTTCGCTCGACTTCCTGCGCGACAAGCCGCGTTTCGCCGAGCTTGCCGACGACATGCTGAATTTCATCGAAGGCGCCATGCTGGTGATGCACAACGCGACCTTCGATTTCGGCTTTCTCAATGCAGAGCTCGAGCGCGCGGCGCGGCCGTTGCTGCGGTGGGACCGGGTAGTCGATACGCTCGCGCTTGCGCGGCGAAGACATCCGGGCTCGCCATGTAGCCTCGATGCGCTGTGCAAACGCTATGGCGTCGACCTCTCAGAGCGCGAGACGCACAGCGCCTTGCTCGATTGCCGGCTACTCGCAGCGGTCTATGTGGAGCTTGTGGGTGGACATCAGGCGCGGCTCGATTTTGCCGTCAACGGCGTCCAGGCGGCGTTTCTGCATATTGGTTCCGAGGGGTCTCGCCCGCGACCCCGGCCCCTCGCCCCGAGGCTCACCGCGGCGGAGATCGAGGCCCATCGGGCCTTCGTGGCGACGCTCGGTGCCGACGCGCTTTGGTTGCGCTATTAGTTCTTAACCCGCGCCTCGCCCATCGGCTCGCCCTTGGCGAGGTTCTGGGCATAGAGCCTGCCGAAATCGATGGGGTCGAGCATAAGGGGGGGAAACCCACCGTCGCGCACGACATCGGCCAGCACGCGCCGCATGAACGGGAACAGAATGGCCGGGCAATCGACGAACAGCACGGGCTGAATCACGTTCTGGGGAATATTGCGCAGCTGAAAGAGCCCACCATAGACGAGCTCGACATTGTAGATCACGCCTGAATCGCTTTTGGCGTGGACCTCAAGGTTAAGCGAGACCTCGTAGGCCTCATCGGCCTTGGCTTGCGCATGAACGTTGACGCCCACCTTCAGCTGCGGGTTCTGCCCCGGTCCTTGCAATGATTGCGGGGCGCCCGGATTCTCGAAAGAGAGGTCCTTGATATACTGGGCAAGAACGGTGAGCTGCGCTTGAGCCGCGGCCCGTGAGCCCGCGGTCGTTCCTAGCGGCAGCTGCGGCCCTTCCGCCGACGGACCGTCGCCGTTGGTTTTCTCTGGCTGATCATCCTTGTCCCGTTTGCGCGCCATGACAGCTCCTCGCTCTGGCCCGGGTGGCTAGCACGGGATCGGCTTTAGCCGCAATTCGCTTCGCCTGGGCCGGTCTCGAGGTTCATAGGACTGACGAAAGACCGGGTTAAGTGCGAAAGGCGTTTAGGGTTGGCTTGGGGCCGGGTAATGCCTTAAGTTGTGTCGATGTGGCGCGGGCCGGCATATGCAAATTCCTGCCCGAACCAAAGGCTCCCGCTGGCAAAGCTCTAGGCGTGCACCAATATCCCGCCTGGAGATTCCGCAATCGATCGCGGGCCCAATCCATGAACCCGGGTAGCGGCAAAGCAAGAGCATGAGTGAAGCCTTCGACATTTATACGTTGCTATTTCTGGTGCTCGCAGTCGTGATCTTCATCCGCCTGCGCAACGTGCTCGGCCGCCGCACGGGCAATGAGCGCCCACCTTACGACCCGTACGCGACGCCTGACGCGAAGCGGGCTGGCCCTGAGGCCAATGAACCGGTGGTAGCGCTGCCGCGCGGCAGGTCGTCGCGGGGTCCAGTCGCCGAGGCGTCGGTTCCTTCCGTGGAAGACCTTGAGGAGCGACTCGGCCGGCATGCCGCCAAGGATAGCCCGCTTGGTCAATCTCTGACCGGCCTGATGCGGGCAGATCCCGGCTTCGATCCGAACCAATTCATCGACGGGGCCAAGGCGGCTTACGAGATGATCGTTATGGGCTTCGCTCAAGGCGACGACGCCACCTTGAAGCAGCTGCTTGGCCCGGACGTTTATGACGGCTTCGAGCGCGCAATTCGCGAGCGTGAGGGCCGTGGCGAAAAAGTCGAGTCGAGCCTGGTTGGCATCGACAAGGCCGATATCATCGAGGCCGAGGTGAAGAACCGCACGGCCTATGTGACAGTGAAGTTCGTGAGCGAGTTGATCTCGGTGACGCGCGATGCGGAGGGCGAGGTGGTCGAAGGCGATCCTAAGAAGATTCGCGAGGTCACCGACATCTGGACCTTCGCTCGCGATATCACCTCGAAGAACCCGAACTGGAAGCTTGTCGCGACCGAAGCTGCGAATTAGCTGGTATTCGCCGAAGCTGTTGTTGCCGCTCGCGGCAATCGTCGCCACGATTCCGCTCCTCATTTGGTGGTTCTGGTGGTTTTCCGTTGACGAGCACACGATTAGGCTCAAGCCCGTCAGCTTTGCCGAGATCGAGGGCTGGACCGCGGATGACCAGGCGGCGGCCTTCCCAGCGCTCGTGAAGTCCTGCCGGAAGAAGCAGTCGGCCAACTCGGCTTGCAAAGACGTGCTAGCCCTCGGGGACAAGGTCGATCGCGATACGGCACGGCGCTTTTTCGAAGCTCACTACATCCCATATCGTGTCGAGCAGGGGCAGCCCGGGCTCGTGACCGCTTATTACGAGCCTGAGCTGAACGGCTCGCGCGAGCGGAACGATAAGTTTCAGGTTCCCGTTTATCGGCGCCCTGATGATCTCGTGCAGGTGACGCCGGATCTTTTGCGCGCGTTCTACAACGACAGCCACAGCGTGCTGCGGCGGGACGGTGAGCAGCTTGTGCCCTATTACACGCGCGCGGAAATCGAGTCGGGCGCGCTCAAGGGCCGGGGGCTCGAGCTGCTTTACCTCGACGATCCGGTCGAGCTTTTCTTCATGCAGATCCAAGGTTCGGGTCGCGTGCGGCTGACCGACGGCTCGTGGGTGCGGCTCGGCTACGCGGCCAAGAACGGTCATTCCTATGTATCGATCGGCAAAGTGCTCGCGGAGCGCGATGATCGTCCCAAAAACCTGACCATGGATGGGCTGAAGACTTGGCTGCACGCCGATCCCGCACGTGGACGAGCCCTCATGCAGCAGAACAGGTCTTACGTCTTTTTCCGCGAGTTGCCGAAAGAGGAAGCCGGCGATGGTCCGATCGGCGCCCAAGGCGTGGCGCTCACGCCCGGCCGCAGCCTCGCCGTCGATGCTTCGTATCATGCTCTTGGCACGCCGATCTTCGTCGCGGCGCCCAAGCTAAAAACGCCCGAAGGCGCGCCGTTCCGGCGGCTGATGATAGCGCAGGATGTTGGGTCAGCGATCAGAGGTCCTGAGCGCGGCGATATCTTCTGGGGCACCGGCGACGCGGCGGGGGCCATCGCCGGGACCATAAAGCAGAAGGCGCAATTTTTCGTGTTGCTGCCGAAGCGTTAAGGCGCCGCGCGTTATGCTCATGAGATGGGTAAGCGCGGACATGACCACGAGAGTGATGCGGAGCTTTGGGAGCGCGTCGCCAAGAGCGCCGAGCCGCTCGCAAAGCGAAAACCTGCTCCGGCTCCGCAGCCTTCCAAACCGTCCGCTAAGCGGCCGGCCAAGAAGCCGGTGCCGCACCGGGCGCCCGCAATGGCTCTGCCTAAGGCCGCTCTGGTCGCGCGGAGTGAAGCCCTTGACCGCGGCACGGCGCGCAAGCTCGAGCGTGGTCGGCTTGCTGTCGAGGCTCGGCTCGATCTGCATGGCATGCGCCAGCGCGACGCCCATGCTGCACTCCGCCGTTTCCTGAAATCGGCGCAGCACAAAGGCTACCGCCATGTGCTGGTCATCACCGGCAAGGGCGCCGAGCCTGACCCAAGGCGAAGCTTCTATGAAGAAGACGAACGTGGCGTGCTGCGCCAGGCCGTACCGCATTGGCTTGCCGCGCCCGACCTCGCCGCGGTGGTGGTGAGCTATTCCGAAGCGCCACGCCGCTTGGGCGGCGAGGGGGCGCTTTATGTCCGTCTCAGGCGCCGCTAAGGCGACGCGTCCGGGGTCGCTGTTCCTTACAGAATAAATTTGGACAGGTCGGCGTTCTTGGCGAGATCGCCGATATGGCCGCGCACATAGCCAGCGTCGATCACGATCTTCTCGCCGGGCTTATCGGCGGCGTCGAAGGAAATCTCGTCGAGGATGCGCTCCATCACCGTGAAGAGGCGCCGCGCGCCGATATTCTCGACATTGGTATTCACCTCGACCCCGATGTCGGCGATGGCCTCGATCGCATCCTCGGTGAATTCGAGATCGACGCCTTCGGTCTTCATCAGCGCCACATATTGCTTGATGAGGCAGGCCTTGGGCTCGGTGAGGATGCGGCGGAAATCGTCGCGGGTCAGCGCGCGCAACTCGACACGGATGGGGAGGCGGCCCTGCAGCTCGGGCAGAAGGTCAGAGGGCTTGGCAAGGTGGAACGCGCCCGAGGCGATGAACAGAATATGGTCGGTCTTCACCGGCCCGTATTTGGTTCCGACCGTGGTGCCCTCGATCAGCGGCAAGAGATCGCGCTGAACGCCCTCCCGTGAAACATCAGCGCCAACCCGCTCAGAGCGCGCACAGATCTTGTCGATCTCGTCGAGGAACACGATGCCGTTGTTCTCGACGTTCTTAATCGCCTCCTGCACAATCATGTCGTTGTCGATCAGCTTGTCCGACTCCTCGCCCATGAGGATGTCGAAACTATCCTTGACCGTGACTTTGCGCGGCTTGGTCCGCGTGCCGAGCGCCTTGCCGAGAACGTCGGAGAGATTGATCATGCCGACCTGGCTGCCAGGCATGCCGGGGATCTCGAACGAAGGCATGCTCGGCGTGTCGGTGACTTGAATCTCGATCTCCTTGTCGTTGAGCTCGCCGCCGCGCAGACGCTTGCGGAAGGCATCGCGTGTCGAGATTGCGGCACCCGCGCCGACGAGCGCATCGAGCACGCGCTCCTCGGCGTTGAGCTGAGCCTTGGCCGAGACTTCTTTGCGTTTGGCGTCGCGCACGAGGCCGATGCCGGCCTCGAGCAGGTCGCGGATGATCTGGTCGACGTCGCGGCCGACATAGCCGACCTCGGTAAACTTGGTAGCCTCGACCTTGATGAACGGCGCTCCCGCGAGCTTGGCGAGTCGTCGCGAGATCTCGGTCTTGCCCACGCCGGTCGGGCCGATCATCAGGATGTTCTTGGGAAGCACCTCTTCGCGCATCTCGTCGTTGAGTTGCTGTCGGCGCCAGCGGTTGCGCAAGGCAATCGCGACCGCGCGCTTGGCGTCGCGCTGGCCAATAATATGACGGTCGAGCTCCGAGACGATCTCGCGGGGTGAAAAGCTGGTCATGAGTCCTACGCGTTACTTCGAGGCGTCGAGGCTTTCGACGACCACCTCGTCATTGGTGTAAACGCAAATCTTGGCGGCAATAGCCATGGCCTTGCGCGCGATCTCCTCGGCGCCGAGCGGGCTATCGAGCAACGCGCGCGCCGCAGCAAGCGCATAAGCCCCCCCAGAGCCGATGCCCATCACCGCATCGTCGGGCTCGAGCACGTCGCCAGTGCCGGTAAGCACCAGGCTCTCATCGGCATCGGCCACGATCATCATTGCCTCGAGGCGGCGCAAATAGCGGTCGGTGCGCCAGTCCTTGGCCAGCTCGACGGCGGCGCGCTTGAGCTGGTCGGGGAAGCGCTCGAGCTTGGTTTCCAGCCGCTCGAACAAGGTGAAGGCGTCGGCGGTCGAGCCGGCAAATCCGGCGATGACATTGCCATTGCCGACACGTCGCACCTTCCGCGCGCTGCCCTTGATGATGGTCTGGCCGAGCGTGACCTGGCCGTCGCCGGCAATCACGACCTTGCCGTCCTTGCGGACAGTCAGAATCGTGGTGCCATACCAGGTGTCGGGGGAGGGGTGGGATGGACCCATTGCTCACGCGATATCGGAAGAGACGCGGCGTTCGTCAAGTTATTGAGGCGTTAACGCTCTGATAGCACTGGCGCGGCTCCTCGCGTATAAGCGGGGCTGCGCGAGGAAGCGAATTGCTAAGGCCCTTGCGCTATTGTGGCTCGCATGCAGAAGCACAGCAAAGATACCGAGACGCGGCAGGCGACGGTCAAGCGCCGCACCAAAGAGACCGCGATCAGCGCGTCGGTCGACCTCGACGGGACCGGTGCGTATGACGTCGCGACCGGAGTCGGCTTCCTCGACCACATGATCGAGCAGCTCGCACGGCACTCGCTGATCGACATTGTGCTCAAGGCTGACGGCGACCTCCATATTGACCAGCACCACACGACCGAGGATTCCGGCATCGTGCTCGGTCAGGCGTTGGCCAAGGCGCTCGGTGATAAGAAGGGCATCGCCCGCTACGGTTCGGCCTACCTCCCCATGGACGACACGCTGACCCGCGTCGCGCTCGACGTCTCGGGAAGGCCTTACCTCGTGTGGAAGGTCGCCTTCACCCGCTCCAAGGTTGGGGAGATGGATACCGAGCTGATTCGAGAGTGGTTCCAGGCCTTTGCCCAGCATGCCGGGCTCACGCTTCATGTCGAGACGCTCTACGGCGAGAACAGCCACCACATCGCCGAGACCTGCTATAAGGCGCTCGCCAAGGCGCTACGTCAGGCCGTCGCCATCGACGAGCGCCAGAAGGGCAGCGTGCCCTCGACCAAGGGCCAGCTCTAGAGCTTTCGATTCATCAGGTGAAGGGCAGCGTGAGGCGCCGTGACCGTCTATTCCGTCTATGAGCCGAGAACCGAAGCGGCAGATTTTGTTGCACGCGCCGACCGGATTGCCTTCGTCAAGGAGGGCTTCTCCTGGGTCGCCTTCCTAGTTCCGGCGCTGTGGCTCATCTTCTACCGCATGTGGCTCGAGCTGATCGTGTTCCTGGTCGGGTTCGCGGCGCTTGAATGGACGTTCGGCACGAGTGACCCGGGCAAGACACTGTTCGGCTGGGTGAGCCTCGGTCTCTTCATTCTGTTTGCTTTCGAGGCCAACGACTTGCGCGCAGCTTCACTGGAGCGCCGCGGCTACCGGCTGGTCGGCGTGGCGAGCGGTCGAGACCGCGGCCAAGCGGAGCTGTCCTTCTTCCGCACCTGGCTTCCTGAGCAGGAGAAGCAAGCGCGCGCCCCGGAACGCACATCCGAAAAGGGCGGGAGTGGAAATCCTCAAGCAACCACTCGTGGTGAGTCTGAGGAGGTCATCGGGTTGTTCCCCGGACCGTGATCGACATGCACGTCGCCATCATCGACTACGGCTCGGGCAATCTCCACTCTGCCGCGAAGGCCTTCGAGCGCGCGGCGCGGGACTCGAAGCTTGCTGTCAGGGTCACTGCTGACCCCGAGGTCGTCCTTTCAGCCGAGCGCGTCGTGTTGCCCGGCGTCGGCGCGTTTGCCGACTGCCGCCAAGGCCTAGAGCACGTGCCTGGCATGATCGAGGCTTTAGGGGAAGCGGTCCAAGAACGCGGCAAACCCTTTCTCGGCATCTGCGTCGGGCTTCAGCTCATGGCCGAGCGCGGGCTCGAGAATGGCCTCACGCCGGGACTCGGATGGATCGCAGGCGAGGTAAGACCGATCGAGCCGCATGACTCGTCACTCAAGATTCCTCACATGGGCTGGAACACGCTGACGATGGCGCGCGCGCACGCTCTATTCGACGGCATTCCTACCGGAGAGCAGGGCCTCAACGCCTATTTCGTGCACTCTTACCACCTCGTTCCGAGCGAGCGTCGCGCACTTGTCGCGAGCACGGACTATGGAGGTGAGGTCACTGCGTTCGTGGCCAAGGACAACATGGCAGGCAGCCAGTTCCACCCTGAGAAGAGCCAGAAGCTCGGGCTCGCACTCATCTCGAACTTCCTCAAGTGGAAACCGTGACTGCGGACGATTGGGAAGCCTTTTACACGGCGCAGCTGGGTGCCGCCGCCGCGCTGGGCGGGCTCGTCTTCGTCGGGCTGTCGCTCAACCTCAAGAAAATCCTGTCCTATGCGTGGCTGCCGGGTCGCGCGCTCCTTGCGCTCATGGTGCTGATGGCGATCCTGACCATCTCGTCTTTCATGCTGATGCCAGGACAATCGCTCAACGCGCTTGGAATCGAGATCGTGGCTGTTGGCGTTCTTCTGTTTTTGGTCGGCTCTGGGATGGAGGTCTATGCGCTGCGCAAGGTCAGTCTCCAGAACCGGCCGGCATTCATCGTGAATCTTGTTCTGCTCGAGCTCGGCATTCTGCCCTTTATCATCGGTGGCGTTCTCTTGCTGTTGGGCATGGAGGGCGGCTTCTACTGGATTGCCGCCGGCGTCATAGTCTCCTTCATCAAGGCGGTGATGGATGCCTGGGTGCTGCTCGTCGAGATCAACCGGTAGGCGCTCATGATCCTGTTCCCCGCCATCGACCTCAAGGACGGTCAGTGTGTGCGACTCCGCCAAGGGGAATTGGCGCAAGCCACAGTGTTCAACACCGATCCCGCGGCGCAGGCCCGTGCCTTCGAAGATCAAGGCTTTGAATTCCTCCACATCGTCGATCTCAACGGCGCCTTTGCCGGCAAGCCGGTCAACGCGTCCGCCGTCGAGGCGATCCTCGAAGCCGTGCACATCCCAATTCAGCTTGGCGGCGGCATCCGCGATCTCGACACCATCGTCGCCTGGCTCGAGAAGGGCATCGACCGCGTAATCCTCGGCACTGCTGCCGTGCGTGATCCCACTTTCGTGCGCGAAGCCGCGCGCGACTTCCCTGGTTGCATCGCCGTGGGCATCGACGCCCGGGACGGCAAGGTGGCGATCGAGGGCTGGGCCGAGACAAGCGATATCGAAGCCGTTGATATTGCACGTAGATTCGAGGACGCCGGCGTTGCCGCCATCGTCCATACCGACATCGCCCGCGACGGTGTGCTCGAAGGTCTCAACCTGGACGCCGCTGCCTCCATAGCACGAGCTGTCACCATTCCAGTCATCGCGAGCGGCGGCTTTGCCGGGATGGCCGACGTGCAGAGGCTCCTCGAACCCCGCTATAACCTGCTGGAAGGAGCGATCGCCGGCCGCGCCCTCTACGACGGACGTCTCGACCCGCGCGAAGCTCTGGCGCTCATCGCCGCAAACCACGAGTCACGACACGGTTAATTCGATGCGTGTACGTACGGTCTTTATCATCCTGCTCGTCCTGATCCTCCTTGTCGCTTTTGGGCCGGCATTGGTTGCGGTCGGCAGCGAGTTGATCGGCGAACACGCATTTGGCTGCCAAACGAATCTCAACTACGCGGTCCGATGCGTCATCGGCGGCGAGGATTACGGGCAGACCTTCTACGATCTTGGCTTCGCCATCTGGTATTCTTATCTGACGCTCCCAGCCGGCCTCGTGCTTTTCGTGCTCTGGACGATTGCCGCCACGATCGTGTTCTTAGGTTGGCTTGCCGACCGGCGCCGCAAGACATCCTGAGCGGCTCACTGCGCCATGTTGAAAATCCGCATCATACCCTGTCTCGACGTGAAAGAAGGCCGCGTCGTCAAAGGCGTCAACTTCGTCGATCTTAGGGACGCAGGCGATCCAGTCGAGGCTGCCGCTGCTTATGATGAGGCGGGCGCCGACGAGCTGTGCTTCCTCGACATCACCGCTTCTCACGAGAAGCGAGGCACAATCCTCGATGTGGTGAGCCGCACCGCCGAGCGCTGCTTCATGCCGCTCACCGTCGGTGGCGGCGTGCGCAGCACCGAGGACGTGCGCGCGCTGCTCGAAGCCGGCGCTGACAAAGTATCAATCAATACCGCGGCGGTGAAAGACCGGAGCCTGGTGCGCGCTGCCTCTGAAAAGTTCGGTGCGCAATGCATCGTGATCGCCATCGACGCCAAGCGTGTTTCGGCAAATGGCGGCACGCCGCGCTTCGAAATCTTCACTCACGGAGGCCGCCAGCCGACCGGCATCGAAGCCGTCGGCTATGCCCAAGAAGTCGTGTCGCTTGGCGCTGGCGAGATCCTGCTCACATCGATGGACCGCGACGGCACGCGGAGAGGCTTCGACATAGAGCTGACACGCGCTATAGCGGATGCCGTGCCGGTACCGGTGATCGCCTCGGGCGGGGTTGGTACGCTTTCGCACCTTGTCGCGGGCGTGCGCGAGGGCCACGCATCGGCCGTGCTGGCCGCCTCGATCTTCCATTACGGCGAGCACTCGATCGGGGAGGCTAAGCGGTTCATGGCTGCCGCGGGTCTGGCGGTGCGCCTGGATCAGTAACTCTGCGTGCCAAATAGGCAGGCTGCCTTGTGTTTAGTAGGGATTTCCAACCCAAGCCTATTCCCAGTTTGCTCGCAGCAGTGTATGAGCCAAGACCATGAGCAATGATGTCCTGAGCCGGCTTGCCGCCACTATCAAAGCGCGGCGAACTGCACGGCCGGAGGACTCTCATACGCGCCGCCTGCTTGACGACGCGCCCGTAAAGCCCGCCAAGAAGCTCGGTGAGGAGGCTGTCGAGGTAGCCATCGCCGCGATCGCTCAGGACAAGAACGCTTTGGTTGGGGAGGCCGCAGACTTGCTCTATCATCTTCTCGTCGTTCTGGAATCCCGGCATATTGGGCTCGACGATGTCTTTGACGAGCTCGAGCGGCGCATGAGCGCCACCGATCTTGAGCAGAAAAGGCGGAAAGCCGTAGCGCGCTGACGGCTTTGAGGCGCTTCTGAGTGCTGCTCCATGAACCCGCGTGCCACCGTCGCATTCTCCCCTTATGCCCTCTATCTGCGTGATGAGTGGGCGCGGTTGCGCGCTGACACGCCGATGCCGCTCACCGAGGCCGAGCTTGAGAACCTCAGCGGTCTCACGGAGCGAATTTCGACGGCAGAGGTCGTGGAGATCTACTTGCCGCTGAGCCGGCTCCTCAATTTTTACGTCGAAGCGGCACAGAGACTACACGGCGCCACCCAGGCATTCCTGCGCAAAGGCGACAGCAAGATGCCATTCATTCTCGGGCTGGCCGGAAGCGTGGCCGCCGGCAAGAGCACGACCGCGCGCGTGCTAAGAGCTCTGCTTGCCCGCTGGCCGAGTCACCGGCGCGTAGATCTGGTGCCGACGGACGGGTTCCTGTTCACCAATGCCGAGCTCGAAGAGCGCGGGATGATGGAGCGCAAGGGCTTCCCCGAGAGCTACGACCTGACTAAGCTGTTGAACTTCCTTGCCGAGGTTAAGTCGGGGAAGGGCCGCGTCGAGGCGCCCGTCTACTCTCACCTCGTTTATGACGTGCTTCTCGATCAGAAGCTCGTCATCGAGCAACCCGACATCGTCATCGTCGAAGGCCTCAATGTGTTGCAGCCCGCCAAGCTGCCAAAAGACGGGCAGGCTATTCCGTATGTGTCCGATTTTTTTGATTTCTCGATCTATATCGATGCCGCCGAGGAGCTGGTCGAGAGCTGGTATGTGGAGCGCTTCCTGCGGCTCCGGCAGACCGCGTTCCGCGATCCGGCCTCCTATTTCCATCGCTACTCGATGCTCTCAGAGGACGAGGCGCGCGTGACGGGCCTCGCCATCTGGCGCTCGATCAACCTCGTCAATCTCCGCGAGAACATTCTGCCGACCCGGCAGCGCGCCGATCTCATCCTGCGCAAAGGGCCGGATCACGCCGTGGAGACGGTGGCGCTCAGGAAACTCTGAGTCGCCCCGTTTAGGGAGGTGGCGGGGGCGGTGGCAGCGCGCCAAGGGCGATGTTCAGCCTGAGCGTAGTGCGCACCTCGAAACCGTCGTCGTCGGAGATGTGGGTCTTTTTGACCCCGCCGGCGAAGGTTGTTCCCGAGGTCGCGTCGGCATCGACATATTTCATTTCCGGGATGAACGAGTAGTACTCGTAGTCGGTGACGAGCGAGAGCGAGGTGCGTGGGCCGAACTGCTTGCGCGTCTCGAAGGTCGCCCCACCAATAAACGCCACCTTGTCATCGGACAGGCCGAGATGCGTCGCGTCCCCGCCATCCGGCGTGAAGCGGCCGGAATAATCCGTGTTGGCGTCGTACACGCCGGCGCGCAGAGAGATGAGCGAGCGTAGGCCCCACGATCCTCCGACACCGAGATAACCGAGGATGTTGTACTCGCCGCCGATTGACAGATAGCCGCCCCAATACGTGGTATCGAGCGATTCGCTATACTTGATCTCGTTCGTGTCGAAGCCGTCGCCGCGCAGGTTCAACCGGTTGTCCTGATCGATACCTCTGGCATCGACACCCACACCGACATACGCGAACCGAAAGAGATAGCCGCCGGCATCGGGAACGGGCTCGGCGCCCTTGCCGAAGCGCGCCTCGCCGCCCACGCCCCAGTAGTCGACGTCGCGGTTGGTGCTGGTCCTGAAC
>JBKOUI010000003.1:0-2559 GCA_046723315.1 Pseudomonadota bacterium
CTCCGATCTCAACGACATGGACCGCCATTTGACGCCGCTGTCAGTGGTTGATGAGACGCGGTTGCCGGGGGTCAAAATCCACGCGCAAATCGTCGCCCAGCTCATCGACGATCGCTGGGTGCGGGAATTCTATCTGCCAGAGGAGTTGCTCATGCTGCTGGCGCTCGGCGCTGCGGGTTACGCCATGAGCCGGCACAACGTGCTGGGAAATTTCACCAAGCTGGTCGCCTCTTCGGGCTCTGTCGCGCTGATCCTCGCTGGATTCGCCTCGTTCAAATTGTTCGGCATCATCCTGCCTTACGCGACGGCGCTGAGCGCCTGGGTCGGGTCGATTGGCTTGAGCGAACGCATCGACAGGACCTACGATCAATTGGCTTCCATGTGGCGGTTCGTCCGAATTGAAGGGAGATTGCGATGGCAAAGAGTGTACCGCTTGGGTTTTACGCTGGGCTCGCGCTATTGGCGGGGACGGCTCTGATGGCTCACTCGGCGATGGCCGATGTGAAGGTGTTGCAGTCGAATGTGCCGGACATCCGGAAGGGCACGGTTCTCAAAGACGAGGACATCCTCGATGTGCCCGACAACAAGACAGTGAAAGTCCTGCTCCTGCCCTCCAAGGTACCAAGAAGATTGCCGGACCCTATAGGGGGACGGCACAAGACTACGCTCCCGCCTTCCGAGCAGCTGGACACTGGAACGACGGTCAGCGCGCCGCCGCCCATCGAGGCGCCGTGGTTGAAGGACACACCCGGGCAATAACCGCCAAATTTGTTAAGTGCGTTGTGCCGCAGCGAGTGCCCGCTCGTCGAGCGCTACAGTCTTCACCAGCGCGAACACACGGTCACCCTTCTCGAGACCGAGTGCATCGATCGCCTTGCGGGTCGCGAGCGCAAACAGTTGGCCATGCCCGTCGAGCGCGATCGTGACGCCCGCGACCGGGCCATCCTCCATTTCGATGTCGGTAATTATACCGGCGAGCGTGGTCTGGATGCTCAAGCCCTCGCCAGGCGTCTTGGCGAGTGTGATGTCGGTCGCCTTGACGACGATGCGGGCTTCGCGCCCGGGCGGTCCTGCGCGTCCAGTGAGCCAGATCCTCCCGGCAGGATGCGAAATCTCGGTGAGACCATATGCATCGGTGCCGGCAAGCCAGCCGGTTATGACTGAGGAACGCTCGAAGCGGCTCATGCGGGTAACGCGCAAACTTGGCCCGAGCGCATCGTCGGCGCCGCCGATGGCTATCACGCGCCCTTGCTCCATCACCACCACGCGGGACGCGAGCCGCGCCACCTCGTCGATCGAATGCGAGACATAAACGATAGGCACCCGGAACTCGTCACGCAGCCTTTCGATCAAAGGCAGGATCTCGAGCTTGCGCTCCATGTCGAGCGAGGCAAGCGGCTCGTCCATCAAAAGGAGCTTCGGCGCGGCGAGCAACGCCCTGCCCAGCGCGACGCGTTGCTTTTCTCCGCCCGACAGGCGCCCCGGCTTGCGCTGCAGAATGTGAGAGATGCCGAGCGTCTTGACCACTGATGAGAAGGAGACGCTTCCCTCATCGCGCGCGGCGAACCATCGCCCGAACAGAAGATTCTGCCTTACGGTGAGATGAGGAAAGAGCTGGGCGTCCTGAAACACGAGCCCGATATGCCGGCGATGGGGCGGCACAAAGATCCCGCGTTCGGTATCAACCAGAATGGTGTCGTCGAGCGCGATGCGCCCGTGATCGGGCCGGGCGAGCCCCGCGATCAAGTTGATGGTGGTCGACTTGCCGGCGCCAGAGCGGCCGAACAGCCCCGTAATTCCCTCGTCGTTTTTAAAGGCGACATCGAGATGGAAGCTGCCGAGCGCAAGCTTGACGTCCACGCTGATCATGCGAGGCCAATCTCTCTTCCGGTTTGGTTGCGCGGATATAGCACGGGACACCCGCAAAAACGGGCGTGCCGTTTGTTGCTTGGCTGATGGTTTGCGCCAAGCGGCACTTATGGGCTAGGCAAGGCCAACTCTAGCCGTCGTGGATCGAACATAATGATGGTGAATACGCGCCGCAGGGCGCTCGGCCTTCTCCTTGCCTCAGCCGCAGGCTTGCGGCTCCTGCCGCAAGTACCGCGCGCGCTTGCCGCCAAGGGTGATTGCTACGACTCCAAGGATTTCGGCCCGTGGAAGGCGCAAGCCACCGACGCCCAAGCCGGTGCGCGCATGACCGAAGTCAAATTCGTCGATGGCCAATCCTGTGATCTTCGCATCGACCTTCAGGTTGCCGCGAGCTTCGACGCCAAGATCGTTGTCTATGGCAGTCCCGATAGCACGAAGCTGACCAAGAAATTTCTGATCGCGCCAGAGAACCGTTTCGTCGCACGCAATGCTGAGGGCAAGGAAGTCGCGAACGAGCCGCTATGCGGCAACTGCACTGACATCTTCGACAACAAAGTGAGCATCGTTCTCCCGCTTGCCACTGCCCCCCTGTTCCGCGACGACAAGGCCTGCGAACTCGTGGTCAAGCTCGGCGACAAGGACGAGTGTCGTTTCAAGGTTGAGTGCGAGAGCTTGCGGACGGGGCTCGAT
>JBKOUI010000077.1:0-7196 GCA_046723315.1 Pseudomonadota bacterium
CTTTGTCGCCAGCATCCCCGTGATCCTCGTCTACAACCTCTGGGGCCAATGGACAGCGCTGACCTTAGGCGTCACCTTCGCCTGCGGATATGTGTTCGTCATCACCGCGCTTGCCGGCGCGCTGATGCCATATCGCGCCAAGGCGCTCTACGACGCCTCGCCGGGCGCGGCTTATAAGCTCGGAAACATTCCGCTTGTCACCATCTTCGGTTTGATCGGCGCCATTGTGGGCGCAGTCATGGTGCTAATGTTCATGTTCTACAGCGCCCTCGGCCTCACCAGCGTCTTGGCCTATCAGGTGGTGTTCGGTGTTCTGGCGGTGTCTATCATTTGGTATTTCCTGGCCAAATTCATCCAACGTTCCCGTGGCATCAACGTGGATTATGCCTTCAAGGAGATACCGCCGGAATAGGAGCTGCAGCCGGGGTCGATTTTGCCTGTCCCAAGGTGCCGGCGGGCTTGGGGCGCACGCAAGCGCAACTCGCCCTGCGGCGGGAACGCGAATTCCACATGGTCAGCGACTTGCCTATGATCATCTGTGGCGGGTGGCGGATTTGCCGTCGATCATAGGTCTGACATGGTGGATCGTAGGGCGCTAGAAGCCGAGGCTGACCGGATCTTGGAGGCCGCGGGTAAGGCGGGCCTCACCATGCGCCTTGTTGGGTCCGTAGCCATCCTGCGGCGCTGTGCGAACCACGCCTTCCTTGCTGGCGGCGACCGTGTCTATCGCGACTTGGATTTCGCCGGGCGCAAGAAAGAGGCACGCGATTTTCAACAACTCCTGAACCGGCTCGGCTATGTGGAAGACCGCGAGGTATTCCTCGTCTCGGAGGGGGCGCGCGCGATATTTGCAAGTGCCGCGAATGGCGTTCACGTCGACGTGTTTTACGAGAAGCTGGATTTTTGCCACGCGATACCCGTGGAAGACAGGCTTGAAGCCGACGCAGCCACTCTTCCTTTGGCGGAGCTCCTCCTCGGCAAGTTGCAGATCGTCAAGATCAACGAGAAAGACCTCGTGGACATGATCGCGCTCTTGCTCGAATACGGGCTCGGGGACAGTGACGAAAACGCAATCAATACCGCCAGGATTGCGAAATTGTGCGCCGGGGATTGGGGGCTTTGGCGTACGACGACGATGAACTTGGACAAGCTCGAGCGGTTTGCCCGCAGTCACTCAAGACTCGATGCCGAGGAGAAAGCCCGCCTCGCGGCGAATGTGGCCGCGGTTCGTCAACGTCTAGATGCCGAACCCAAGCAGCTCGCATGGCGGCTGCGGGCGCGAATCGGCGAGCGAGTGAAATGGTACAACGACGTCGATGAAGTGCGGTTTTAGAGTTGCGGCCCGGTCAAAAGGCCGACGAGACGTCTGACCGAGCACTTTGCGTCCTGGACGACACGCCGTCGATGAAGGTGGAGACCGATGCTTCGAAGGCCGCATCGCGATCAAGCGCCTTGAAGGCCGGAATGAGCGCAAGAGTCGCCGAGCAGGCGAGGGGATCGAGCGACCGAAGCTCTGCCTCGTCCTTGGCGTTGATCGGGCGAAGCAGCCCTTCGGCCTCGGCCAAGGCGTAGCCGAGGATGAAGGCATAGAACGCAAGGCCGAGTCCGGCAGCCTCGGCGTCGCTCAGCCCCGCACAGCGCAGGGCGCGATAAACCACTTCGCTCGAGGCGTGATCGGCGGGCCCCGTGGCGTGGAAGCGGAAGTGCAGATGAAAGACGCGCGGATGACGGTGGGCGAGGTTGCGATAGGCTGCTGCGACATTACGCAGATCGGCGCGCCAATCGTCGCTCGGCAACGGCAGCTCAACTGTGGCGAGCGCGCGGTCGGCGATCCGCCGCAACAGCTCTTCCTTCGAGCCGAAGTGATGCAGCACGGTCATGGGATCGACGCCGATACTGACGCTGAGCTTGCGCACCGAGAAGCCGACCTCGCCCTCGCGCGACAGCATGTCGAATGCCGCATTCAGGATCGCGTCGGGATCGAGGCCGCGCCTTCCGCGCGGGCGCGGTGCCGCTTTACGCGTTGTTTGCGTTGACAATTCTACACCGTAGCCAATAAAGTCTGGGGTGTAGCCAAACCCGCTAAAGAGTCGCTGTCAAGGCTGACCGCAGAAGAGCGGGGAAGTGGAGGCCGTGGGCGTGACCGGCACAAGAGCCATTGCTGAAACAATAAGAAGACCCGCCGTCATGTTTGCCTCCAGAACAGCGATTGCCTTGAGCGGATTGAACCCCAAGTCGCGGCTCCTGCTGCTTTGCGCCCGCATTGGCTATACGCCTCACGCGAGCTTCCAGCGCTGATTGGATGGCCCTCGGGTCACGCTTTGCTGGAGGTTACCAAGGTGACAAATCAATACCAAACCACGCAATTGAAAGAGCTAGACGCTCTTCACCATCTGCACCCATTTACCGATCACAGCTCGCTTCGCGCAGGGGGCGCGCGAGTCATCGTACGAGGCGAGGGGCCCTATATTTGGGACAGCGAGCGCAAGCGTATGCTCGACGGCATGTCGGGCCTGTGGACGGCGAATATCGGCTACGGCCGGAAAGAGCTCGCCGAGGCTGCCTACGCGCAGATGCTCGAGCTGCCATTCTACAACACGTTCTTCCGCACAACGCATCCGCCTGTGGTGAAGCTGTCGCGCAAGCTCGCTGAGATCGCGCCCGACAACCTCAATCAGGTCTTTTATGGCTCGTCAGGCTCGGAGGCGAACGACACGGCAATCCGCTTGATCCGACATTATTGGGCGCTGAAGGGCGAGCCCAAGCGGCGCATCATCATCTCGCGCAGGAATGCCTATCACGGATCGACGATCGCTGCCGGCTCGATGGGCGGCATGTCCCACGTGCATGCGCACAGCTATCCTGTGTACGAGGGCTTCCGCCACATCATCGATCCCTATTGGTACGGCGAGTCCGAAGATGGCGAGTCGCCGGAGGCCTTCGGCCTTCGCGCTGCGCGCGCCCTTGAGGAAGAGATCTTGGCGGTCGGCCCCGAGAACGTTGCCGCCTTCGCCGGCGAACCAGTGCAAGGAGCGGGCGGCGTGAAAATCCCACCCGAGAGCTATTGGCCAGAGGTGCAGCGCATCGTCGACAAGTACGGAATTCTTCTTCTCGCCGATGAGGTGATCACCGGTTTCGGCCGGCTCGGCACTTGGTTTGCCTCTCAGCACTATGGCATCAGGCCTGACCTCATCACCTTAGCAAAGGCTGTGGCCTCGGGTTACATTCCATTGTCCGGCGTCATTGTCGGGGACAAGATTGCCGATGTGTTGATGGCCCACCCCGACGATTTTCATCATGGCTACACGTTCTCCGGTCACCCGGTGGCGTGCGCCGTTGCATTGAAGAATCTTGAGATCATGGAGCGAGAGAGGCTCGTCCCGCGAGTCAAGGAGTTCGCTGGGCCGGCTCTCGCAAGAATGCTCGCAAAGTTCAAGGATCACCCGCTGGTTGGCGAAGTCCGCTCGATCGGGCTTCTCGGCGCCATCGAGCTCGTCGCCGATAAACGCACGCGCCGACGCTTCGCCGAGCCGGGCCGCGTGGGCCTCATCTGCCGCGACCATTTCTTCAGTGAAGGCTTCATCATGCGGCATGTGTTCGACACAATGGTCACGGCGCCGTCCTTGATCTGGACGCAAGAGCAGTTCGGCGAGGCAGAGGCAGTGATCGGTCGCGTGCTCGATCTCACACTGAGCGACGTTGCCGGAGAGCTCGCCGCATGAGCCGTCCCGTCGTTGTTATACCGGCCTGCACCACGCTGATCGAAGGCTATGTCTTCGACGCCGTCGGCCGCAAATACACCGCTGCCGTTGCCGAGGTGGCTGAATGCCAACCCTTGCTGGTGCCGGTGGGTCCGCGCATGTCCGACATCGGCTCTTTGCTCGAGGTGGCCGATGCGATTCTCCTGACCGGCAGCCGGTCAAACGTCGGGCCTGAGCACTATGGCGAGGAAGTCCCAATCAAGCCGGATGCGCTCGATTCTTTGCGCGACGCGGTGACCCTGCCGTTGGTCAGGGCGGCAGTCGAGCGCAAGACGCCGCTGTTCGCCATCTGCCGCGGCTTCCAGGAGTTGAACGTCGCGCTTGGCGGCAGCCTGCATCAGGCGGTTCATGATGTCGGTGGGCACAAAGATCACCGCGCCCGCTACGAGCTTCCGCTCGAGGAAATGTACGGTCCCGTCCATATGGTCTCGCTTCGCGGCAAATTGCGCGATTGGGTCGGAAGCGAGCAGATCATGGTCAACTCATTGCACTGGCAGGGCATCTCACGCCTTGCCAACGGCCTGAAACCGGAGGCCTTCGCCGAGGACGGCCTAATCGAGGCCGTGCGGGGACCTGACGACGCGGCATTCTGCCTGGGCGTGCAATGGCATCCTGAGTGGGGAGCGAAATCGAACCCCGTCTCGGAATCGCTGTTCCGCCGCTTCGGTGAGGCGGCGAAAGGCAAGGCGGCATGACCAACGCGTGGCTCACCGTCGATGAGGCGCGGGCGTTCCTCGACGCGAACCCGATGGTGCAATGGATCGATGCCTTCATATTCGACATGAACGGCATTCCCCGCGGCAAGCGCATCCCGCGGTCCGATCTGCTCGGCGCCGCCAAGAACGGGCTGATGATGCCGACCTCGGTTTTCATCATGGACCCGCTCGGCAATTGCGTCGAAGAGACTGGTCGGCTGTGGGAGACGGGAGATCGGGACCATCACTGCCATCTCCTTGCTGGCACGCTGGTCCCTGTACCCATCGGCGACCGCAAGCACGCGCAAGTCGTGATGACGGTTGATAGCAAGGATGACCTCGACCCGCGCTCGGTGCTGGCCGATCAGGTTGAGCGTTTCACGCGCGCTGGCCGGATGCCGGTCGCGGCAGTGGAGCTCGAGTTCTATGTTACGAAGCGCGGCACGAACGGCGCCTTCGCCCTCCACAAGCCAGAAGGTCTCTCCGACGATCCGGGCAGGCCATTTACTTTCGGCTTCGAGGAGATGGACTCGCTCTCCCCGTTCATCGATGACGTCTACCGGATTTGCGAGATCCAGGGCCTTCCCGTCGATACAGTCATGCAGGAAACTGGCCCGGGCCAGTTCGAGATCAATCTCAAGCACCGCGCGAACGCCGTCGCTGCTGCGCTTGACGGCCTCTTGTTAAAACGCGCGGTCAAGGCGGCGGCGCGGGCGCACCAGCTCGATGCCACATTCATGGCTAAGCCGCACCACGATTGGGCGGGCTCCGGCATGCATATCCATCTCAGCCTGGTGGACAAGACCGGACAGAACCTCTTTGCCGGCGCTCCGATTTCGCCGTTGTTCCGTCATGCCCTTGGCGGCATGCGGGAAACCATGGCGGACTTCATGGCTATTTGGGCGCAATCGGCCAATGCCTACCGCCGCTACGTGCCGAAATCTTATGTATCCATGGCGGCGCATTGGGGCTTCAACAACCGTACCGTGGCCCTGCGCATTCCGCACGGCAACGACGCTACCACCCGCGTCGAGCATCGCATCGCCGGCGCCGACGCCAATCCGTACCTAGTGATTGCCTCGATCCTCGCCGGTATGAACTACGGAATCGCGCATGAGATCGATCCGGGCCCAGCAGTCGAGGGCAATTCAGAATCCATACAAGCGCCGGCGCTGCCGACCGCATGGGTTAACTCGCTTGACCTCTTCCAGAGGTCTAAGATCGTTCGCGATGCGTTCGGCGCGCCCTTCCAGGACGTCTTCTCGCGGCTGAAGCACGCCGAGCGCAGCAACTTCGAGCGCATCGTCACGCCGCTCGATCACCTTTGGTACGCACAAGTCGCGTGAGGCCGGCCATGACGTCACTTGCCCATTTCGAAAGTGTCGCCCGCGCCATCGAACTGCCCCATCGCGCCGTGATCGATGGCAAGCTTGAGCCGAGCGTCACCGGCCGTATCTTCGAAAACGTCACGCCCCGCTTTGGGACAGTGATCAACAGTGTCGCCGCGTGAGATGTGGGAGATATCGACAATGCAGGGGCCGGGGCTCGGCGCGCCTTCGAGGATGGACGCTGGCGCAGCCTTCACTATCGCGAAAAAAAGCGCACTTTATTTGCGCTTGCCGAGTTCATCGAGCGCGACGCGGAAACGCTCGCCGTGCTCGAGAGCCTCGACGTTGGCAAGCCGATCAAGGACGCGCTCAACATCGACATTCCGCAAGCGGTGCGCACGTTGCGCTACTACGCGGAGGCCCTCGACAAGGTCTATGGCGAAGTCGGACCCGAGACGAGCGACCGCTTCTCCTTCGCCGTGCATGAGCCGCTCGGCGTGGTGGGCGCCATCGTACCGTGGAATTTCCCGCTGCTCATGGCGATGTGGAAAGTCGGACCTGCACTCGCCATGGGCAACTCGGTGGTGCTCAAGCCGGCCGAGCAATCGCCGCTGACCGCGCTCAAGCTCGGACAATTGGCGCTGGAAGCGGGGCTACCGGCAGGCGTGCTCAACGTCATTCCCGGGTTTGGTCCGACGGCCGGCAAGGCGCTGGCGCTGCATATGGACGTCGATATGATCGCCTTCACCGGCTCAGGCGCGGTGGGCCGGCTCCTCATGCAATACGCGGGGCAGAGCAATTTGAAGCGGGTCAGCTTGGAATTGGGCGGCAAATCTCCCCAGATCATTTTCGCCGATTGTCCCGACCTGAATGCCGCTGCGTTCCATGCCGCGTGGGGCATCTTCTTCAACCAGGGCGAAGTCTGCACGGCGGCCTCGCGCCTCCTGGTGCATGAGAGCATCGCCGATGCTTTCCTCGACAAGCTGCTCATGATTGCCAAACGCATCGTGCCCGGCGACCCGCTCGAGCCCACGACGAGCTTCGGCGCCATGGTCTCAGCCGAGCAGATGCAAACCGCGCTGCGCTATATAGAAGGGGCGAGCCGCGATGGGGCGGCGCTGTGGCTTGGCGGCAAGCGGGCGCGGTTCGACAGTGGCGGCTTCTTCGTCGAGCCGACCGTGTTCGACAACGTCACGCCTCAAGCGGCTCTCGCGCGCGAGGAGGTCTTCGGCCCGGTGCTGGCGGTGACCAGCTTCAAGGAGCCTGATGAAGCGATTCGCCTTGCCAATGGCACGGTCTATGGCCTCGCGGCAGGACTATGGACGCGCGACGTCTCTCTCGCGCATCGCGCCGCGCGGGAAATCAAGGCGGGGCTGGTGTGGGTCAATGGCTGGGACGCCTGCGACATCACC
>JBKOUI010000124.1:0-4237 GCA_046723315.1 Pseudomonadota bacterium
GTCGAGCGGAGGATCTCGTCGCGCCAAGCGAGCAGCTTGCGGCGGAAGTAGGCCCGCTGCCGCTCGCTCATAAAGGGCTCGTCCTCCGTGGGACGATAATCGTCGGGGAGGAGCTTCTTCTTCGCCGGCATGAGAATTGTATCCTGACGCATCCGTTCCGCCATCGGCCGCTTAGGCCCCGCTCCCCCTCACCGGCTTTGCGCACGTGTCAGCGATCCCCGCCGGGCAGCCACGTATTTACGGAAGCGAGTCGACAAGTCAAGACGGCAGACGTGGCTTGACAAGCGCGCGAAGCAGCGGCAGCCGAGCGACTGCGAATCCGTCACAGTTCGCGCCTGAGAGAAAGCCAGAATCGAGCACATTTCTTATGCAAGGCGGCAAGCTCGTGGCATCTTTTTGCCACCAAACGACTCGGGGCCGGTTAGGCAGCCTAGTCCGTCCGCAGCCTCTTCCCTCGCCTGCTCCCGCCGCGCTAAGAGGCCGTCGTGCCGTTTTCCACCTACACGCAAGGCCTAGGCGATGCCTTTCGCAGCCTCGGCGATTTCGCTTCGGACCTTGTGGCTCCTACCGTCCGGCTTGGCGTGACGGGGCTCGCCCGCTCCGGCAAGACCGTGTTCATCACCGCACTCGTGCACAACCTTATCTCGGGGGCGCGCCTTCCCTTCTTCGATGCCGCAGCACAAGGGCGCCTATCGCGCATTTATCTTGAGCCACAACCAGACGACGTCATTCCGCGCTTCGCCTACGAAAAGCACCTTGCCGATCTTGTCGCCAGCCCTCCGCGGTGGCCGGAGAGCACGCGCCGAATCAGCCAGCTCAGGCTCACGCTCGAATATAGCTCGACGCGGTTCTGGAAACGCCAGCTCGGCCGCGAGCGGCTACACATCGATATTGTCGATTATCCCGGAGAATGGCTTCTCGATCTGCCGCTGCTTCAACTCGACTACCGGGAATGGTCGAAAGCCGCGATTAAGCAGAGCTGGATGCCAGCCCGCAAAAAAGCCGCCAAGCACTGGCATGCATCGCTCGGTCTGGTGGACCCAAAGGACCCGGCCAATGAGGGCGTTGCCGAAAGACTCTCGGACCTATTCAAGGCCTATCTCCGTGAGGCTCGCGCCGATCCGCACGCGCTCTCCACTCTTCCCCCGGGGCGTTTCCTCATGCCGGGCGATCTTGCCGGCTCGCCTGCGCTAACTTTCTCTCCACTCGACACCAAGGGCGAGGAGACTTTCCCGCGGGGCTCGCTGTTCAGCATGATGGAGCGGCGCTATGAGGCCTATAAGAGCCACGTGGTGAGACCGTTTTTTCGCGACCACTTTTCACGGCTCGATCGGCAGATTGTGCTCATCGATGTACTCGCGGCGCTCAATGGCGGGCAGCAGGCGGTCGCCGATCTCGAACGCGCCATGACCGAAATCCTTGAGTGCTTCAGGACCGGAGCAAACACTCTTTGGTCGAGCCTGTTCGCCCCGCGCATCGATCGCATCGTGTTTGCCGCCACCAAGGCCGATCATCTCCATCACCAAAGTCACGATCGGCTCGAGGCGATCCTCGCCAAGCTCACCGGCAGAGCGATCGCCCGCGCCGAGTTTGCCGGCGCGGATTTGAAGGTGCTGGCGCTTGCCGCGGTGCGCGCGACCCGCGAGGCCGAAGCGAGGCGGCACGGTGAAGTGCTTCCCTGCATCGTCGGCTATCCGCTACCCGGCGAGACCATCGGCAGGCGCACTTTTGATGGCGACAAGGAGTTCGCCATTTTCCCTGGAGACCTTCCGACCGATCCTGAGGAAGCCCTCAAGGGCTGGCAGACCGAGGAAGGAGAAATGCGTTTCGTTCGCTTCCGCCCGCCGAACCCAAAACCGCTCCCTTCCGGGGGCTTTGCGCCATTCCCAAATATCCGCCTTGATCGCGCCATCGAGGCGCTGATCGGAGATCGCCTCGCATGAGCAAGACAAACAAGCGCAAGCCGACTGTCTTCAAGGTCGAAGAGGTCGAGCTGTTCGAGCCGCCGGTCCCGCCGCCGCTCCCGGCGGAGCCCGTGCCTCTCCCAGTCACGCGCATTCGCGCCCTCCCTGCGCTCGACCGCGGGCTTCGCTGGGGCAGCATCCTGTTCGCAGCTCTCGCCGGGCTGGTCAGCTTGGTTGCTTCGCTCTGGCTCTACGACTGGGCGTTGTCGCTGATCGCCCGCGACGATTGGATCGGTTGGACCGCCGTTGCTCTTTTGGGCGTCGTTCTGCTTGCGCTAGCGATGATTATCCTTCGCGAGGTAGCGGGACTTACGCGTCTCGGCCGCCTCGGCAAGATCAGGCACGAAGCGGACAGCGCCGCGCGCCAGAACGACAAGCCTCTTGCGGTCGATGTCGCCGACCGGCTGAAGCGCCTTTACAGCCGACGCAAGGATCTCGCCTGGGGCCTGACCCGTCTCGCTGAGCATGAGCACGACATCATGAATGCGCGCGAGCTGTTGAAGCTCACCGAGCGCACGCTCGTTTCTCCTCTCGATCCTTATGCGCGTGGCATCGTCGCTGCGTCCGCCAAGCGAGTCTCGGTGGTGACTGCTATAAGCCCCGGCGCGCTGATCGACATGTTGTTCGTCGGCACGGAGAATCTTCGCATGCTGCGCCGCCTCGCCACACTCTATGGCGCGCGACCCGGCACCCTGTCGCTTCTCAAGCTCGCGCGCATGGTCGTCACCCATATCGTGCTGACCGGCGGCATCGCGATTGGCGACGATGTGATCCAGCAGGTGATCGGCCACGGTCTGACCGCCAAACTTTCGGCGCGGCTTGGCGAAGGACTGTTCAACGGTGCTCTGACCACGCGTATCGGTATTGCCGCGATCGATGTGTGCCGCCCGCTGCCCTACATCGAGAGCCAGCGGCCTCGCTTCCGCGAGCTCGTCGCCGAAGTCGCCGGCATTCGCTGATCGCGATCTTCAGCCGGCTAGCTTGCAGCCGTCTACGGCCACTTGCTGCGCCTGGCCGTCGTTGAATCTTAGCGTCACCGTGATCTTGTCGGCGCAAGCGAGACCGCCGACGCTGACACGGAAGCCGGTCTTCTTCTCGCTCGAGATTTGTGACTGTGGCATCACTGCTGGCGTGTTGAAGTCATACATGACCGCAACGAGGCGCTGCTTCACCTGTTCCGGTGGCTCGAGCCAAAATTCAACGTGGTAAAGCGGCCTGCCCTGTTCTTCGCCCTTGATCTCGGTCGCCTTTGACTTCACCCAGCCTTCAACCTCGTGGCTCTCCGGCAGCCTGACGGGTTGAACTAACGCAGGCTGAGACGTTGAAGCCACTGGCGCCTCTCCGGTGTTAGCGGCACTGGCAGGTTCATCCGAATCGAGCGGAAACGGTTTGACCGCATCCCAGGGGAGAATTTCCCTTCCCGCCGAATCTGCTGCGAGCGCCTTCGTATCTCTGGCGGCAGTCTTTGTTTTATCGGCTTCAGAATGATCGCGGTCCCATGAGGGCTCATCGTTGAGGCCCGAGAGCTTCTGCTCTCCAGTAGGTGCCGGCGCTGCAGCTGGGCTCTTTACCGATGCGGTTTGCTCGCCCCGCGCTTCAGCTTGCGGAAGCTTGGTGATAACTGTTTCGCCGCCGTCTGACGCGACGGGGGCTTGAACCACTTCCCGGTCGTGGCTCACCCCCTCCCCGCCAACGAGAAACAGTCCCGGAATCCCGACAGCACCGGTGCTCACGGCAAGCCCGGCTTCGAACGCGACCAAACCCGCAACAAACGCTAGACCGATCGTGCGGGCGCCACGATGGATGTCCACGGAACGCATGAACGACCCGCAAAACGCCGCAAGAAACGCGGGGATTTCCCCCTCGCGAGGCCATCAGTTTAACCATCTTCCGGAGCAAAGGAAGCGTTCGGTCCTCGGCGGGAATTCCCGGAAGCTCAACGGATAGAGCATGCTGCGGCACCGGCCCCAGAGTCAGCGCTGAGGGCACTGTCGCTGCTCCGCCACGCGCTGCGGTGGATAGTGGGGATAAGCGCATCCTTACCGGATGCATCTCCCCGTGGCTCAGATATGCTCCAGTTGTGAGTTGACCGGTTATGGAAGGTGCCGGTGGAGAAATCCGGCGGTGCTGGGAAGTAATCGGAACGCTCACAGGGCAAGGCAAGCCCAAGGTCGTCCACTGCCATGGGCGGCTGAAGGCGGAGGGGATCTATAAAGCGCGAAGTGCCACGGTCTGGCGGCTCTGCCGCAATACCGTGAGGCGGAGTCGACAGG
>JBKOUI010000309.1:0-22234 GCA_046723315.1 Pseudomonadota bacterium
GGTGCATTCGCCTCCTACCGTATAAGGCACGCGCCACGTGCGCGGCGGCTCGTCAGCCGCGTTTGGCCGAGACCGCTTGCGGTCGACCTTCTCGAGCCGCTTGGTCTTGGCCCCACTCTCAGACTCGGCGTTGCGCGATGGCTTGGGCGTTTCGGCCTTGGGGGCCGGGGCGCCCTCCTCGCGCAACTCCTTGCGGAAAGCTCTCCGCCACAAGGGAACCGGAAGGCCGGTGCCGAGAATCCGCATCATGTCATGTACTCCCCTGGTTAGTCGATGCCGATTGAGAAGCCGATGCCAGGCCCGCCGATCAGCGGCGGCCCGTAGCCGTAAGAGTAGTAGTAGGGCGAGTAATAGGCCGGCCCGCCGTAATAGGCGTAGGGCGCTGGCGCGCGATAAATGCGATGGCTATAGAGCGGTCCGACACGCCCGGCGTGACGCCGCTGGTAGTAATTGCTCGGCCCGATCGAGTTCCAGCTCCCGCCGAAATAGCCCTCGTTATCCACTGCGTTCGCATTGGCCGGCGCGGTTACGAACGCCGCACCGCTGGCGAGCAGCAGAGCGATCGCCCGAGCGTCCTGTTCATCTTGAGCCTCCTTTGGAGTGGCATTGCGCCTTTACCGCTCAACTGACGGGCTGCTCCCCGGTTCCCGCCGATTCCACCTTCATCATCAAAGTTGCTGCGCTGCCACATCCGGGCACGACGACGACTCTCGCCGGGCATGAACCCGCGAGTCTTAAGGGGGGATGGCGCGCCAAAAAGCGCAAACCTATGGTTCGTGCCTCCTTGCGGAGACACGCTGGCGCCTCTCGGCGCGCCAATCGCGACGTTGGTCGGCGGCAGGCCCCGCTTTTCGTTGCCGGACGAAGCCGGTCGATCAGTTAGCTCCTAGGGTCCGGGGGGAACCCCGCCACCGCCCGAGCGCTCGTGTTGCGTACGCGAACCCGCAGGCGCCGCACCTCGTCCCGCCTCTACGTTCGCTCTCGAGAAATGCCCTTCAAGTGGACGAGGTGAAGCGGAGTGTAATGGAGGTTCGGAGGGCGGGGATAACTGCCCCCGACTCTTTCATTGTCATGCCCGCGAAAGCGGGCATCCAGTAAAGGGCCGCGACCGTAAGATGAGGTCGTCCTAATTCGGATTCTTTGTCTAGAACGCTCGCTCGCGCGTCGACTGTTGCAGTCATGCTCAACGCAAGGCGGTGGTTACTGGATTCCCGCTTGCGCGGGAATGACAGCGCTGCGAAGAAACGGCGCTGCAAAAAGGAAAATGGCCGGGCAAGCCCGGCCATTCTTCAGTCCCTGCTTAATGGTGGACGTTAGTAGCCGACTGCTAGGCCAAAGCCCGGCATGGCGAGGGCGACACCAGGGCCGGGCCCGTAATAAGCGGCGGGCGGCGGGCCATAGTCGTAGTCGTAGGCGTAATCGACGGGCGGCGCGTATTCGACCGGCGGCGCGTAAGCGACCGACGGGCCGTAATAGGCCGGGCCGTTATAATAGGGGTCGTAGGCGTAGGCCGGCGCCACAAAGACGCGGCGGCGAACTTCTTGATATGTGGCCGGCGAGCTGTCGGCACGATAGACCGCGTTACTTGCCGAGCCGGCCGAGGCCGGTACAGAGAACAGCGCAGCGCCGGCGAACAGCGCGAGCGCGACACCGCCAAGCGTGGTTTTGAGAGCCGTGGCCTTCATGCGAAGCCTCCTTCTTTGGGTTGTCGCTTGAAAGGCCAACGGCGCGGGATCGACATGGTTCCCGTTGCGACATTCCGGCCTACGCGTGGCGCCATGCCACCCACCAAAGTGCGATGGCCTAGAGATGTAGCGATGTAGTCGGGCTGATTGCGATGTTCCCCTTCCCCCGTGGGGAGAGGTCGCATCCGAAACTTTGGACGCGTGCAGCGGAATCTCCATTCCGCTCGCTCTTCCTGCTGCGGAAACTGACGTTCGCTTTGCAGCATCACAGCGGAAGCCCTCTCCCCGCGGGGAGAAGGGGCGAGGCCGAGCCTCGCTCTTTGCCGCAACGAGATCGGACGCCAATCGGTTCCCTCACTCCGAAGGCCCGATCTGTTGCAGCCCGGGTGGTTAGGTCGCAGGAACTCTGACCAATTGCGCCGGTTGTTTAGGTCTCCGGCGCTGCGGGGAGCCGTGATCAGGCGGAGGCCGAAAATGGCGCAGCGCATCAAAATCAGACCTTATTGGGGGCCGGTTGGGGGCTGGGGTTCGGCGCGGCAAGTGAGCGAGATCCTCCTGCGCGAACATATCCCCATCAAGGGACCGCTCACGCTATTGCACCAGAACAAAGCGTCAGGCTTTGCCTGCGTGAGCTGCTCCTACGCTAAGCCCGGCGATCCGCACCCTCTCGAGTTCTGTGAGAACGGCGCCAAGGCGACGGCGTGGGAAATCACCTCGCGACGCTGCGGACCCGATTTCTTCGCCGAGCATACGCTGAGCGAGCTCGAGACGTGGTCTGATCACGGTCTCGAAGAGGCCGGGCGTTTGACCGAGCCGATGCGCTACGACCCAGCGAGCGACAAATACCGGCCCATTCTGTGGGATGAGGCATTGGGCGAAATCGGCGCCGCCTTGAGGGGCTTCGATCCGAAGGCTGTCGTGTTCTACACCTCGGGCCGAGCCTCGCTCGAAGCCTCCTACATGTACCAGCTGTTCGCGCGCATGTACGGGTCCAACAACCTGCCCGACAGCTCGAATATGTGCCACGAAAGCACGTCGATCGCCCTGCCCGAAACCATCGGCGTTCCGATCGGCACGGTGAAAATCGAGGACTTCGATCACACCGACTGCATGTTCTTCTTTGGCCAGAATGTCGGCGTCAACAGTCCGCGTATGCTGCATCAGCTCGATGAGGTGCGGCAGCGCGGCGTGCCGATCATTACCTTCAATCCCTTGCGCGAGCGGGGGCTCGAGCGCTTCACCAATCCGCAAAGCCCGTTTCAGATGCTGACGCTGTCCGAGACGAAGATCAGCACGCAATATCATCAGCTTCACCCTGGCGGCGATCTCGCCGCGATTGTCGGCCTATGCAAGGCGCTGATCGCGGCGGACGACAAGGCCAAAGCCGCGCATCAAAGCGAGCGGGTGCTCGACGTCGATTTCATCGCCGAGCACACTGATGGCTATGGCGCCTTCGAAGCCGCGGTGCGCGGCTTCGACTGGTCCGAGATCGAGCGCTGCGCGGGTCTTAGCCGAGAGGCGCTCGAAGCGGCTGCCGAGGTCTACGCTAACTCTCACGCCGTCATTGCCTGCTACGGCATGGGACTCACTCAGCACCGGTCCGGCGTGCTCGCGATCCAGATGCTCAGCAACTTCCTCCTCATGCGCGGCAACATCGGCAAAGCCGGCGCCGGTATCTTTCCCGTGCGCGGTCATTCCAATGTGCAGGGGCAGCGGACCGTCGGTATCACCGAGAAGCCGGAGCTTGCCCCACTCGACCGGCTCGCCGAGCAATATTCCTTCGAGCCTCCGCGCTCGAAGGGTCTCGATACGGTTGAAAGCTGCCGCGGCATCCTCGATGGGACGGTCAGCGCTTTCATTGGCCTTGGCGGGAATTTTGTCCACGCTGTGCCGGAGACGGTCGCCATGGAGCAGGGCTGGCGAAAGCTGCCCCTCACCGTGCAGATCATCACCAAGTTGAACCGAAGCGCAGTGATTCATGGTCGCGCGGCCTTCCTGCTCCCCTGTCTCGGCCGCATCGAGATCGACCGGCAGGCCGGGACTAAGCAATTCGTTACGGTGGAGGACACCACGGGGCGCTTTCACGCCTCACACGGGCAGGTCGAGCCGGCCGGGCCGCACATCTGGTCAGAGCCAAAAATTGTAGCCGGACTCGCCAAGGCCACGTTGGGCGACAGCAGACGGGTAGACTGGGATGCGTGGAGGACAGACTATGCTCTCGTCCGTGACGCGATCGAGGAGACCTACCCGGAGATATTTGCCGACTTCAATACGCGGATCGTGGCAGCGCTCAAAGGATTCGACCGGCCGATCCCTGCGCGCCAGCGCAAATGGAAGACCAAGAGCGGAAAGGCCAATTTCATCGCGCCGCCCTGCCTTTCCGAGGATCCCGACCTGCCTCAACGTCGTGACGGCGTGCTGACCCTGATTACCGTGCGCAGCAACGACCAGTTCAACACCACGGTCTACGGCTATGAGGACCGGCTGCGCGGCATTTATGGAACGCGCGAGGTCGTGCTGATGCACGAGGCCGACATGCGCATCCTCGGCCTTGCCGACGGCGACATTGTCGATCTCGTGGGTGATGCGGGCGATGGCGTCGAGCGGCAGGTTCTGGGCTTCCGCGCCACGCGCTTCGATGTCCCGCGTGGGAGCTGTGCCGGTTACTACCCCGAATGCAATCCGCTGCTTCCGCTCTGGCACCACGCCTTGCGCAGCCATGTGCCTGCTGCGAAGTCGATCCCGGTACGCATTCGCAAGCACCGAGCCGCCGCTTAGAGTTCAGCCTAAGCCTGCGGCACGCTGCCGCCTCCTGTCGTTGCGGCGTAGTTGCTCTTGCAAACTATTCGCAACTAGGCTATATGCCAACATGAGGGGTCTCCCCGAAAGAGGGAATTCCTATTCTGGGCAGTTTGACTTCAATCCTTGGCTATACGTATGCGCGTGACGTCCTGCGAGGCGCGCGCTCGCGGCGCACTGCCCGGATTCACTTCTCGCGGGCTGACGGTGCAGCCGCATGCTGAGCCCGTTCAGAGCAACCAACGAGACGGGCGCCGCTGAGCTTGAGGCGGCGCATGCTCAAGCGAGAGCCGAAGGCTGGCGGCGCGCCTCGCGCGAGCCTTCGCTTGCCGACGTATTCGGCACCATCAGGACGCGGCCGACGGGCCCCACCTGGAAGAAGCTGATCGCGTTCCTGGGCCCCGGCTATCTCGTCGCCGTGGGCTATATGGACCCGGGCAACTGGGCAACTTCGCTCGCCGGGGGATCGAAGTTCGGCTACGCACTGCTTTCGATCGCGCTCCTCTCCAACATCATGGCGATCATCCTCCAGGCGCTGTGCGCCAGGCTCGGCATCGCCACGCGCCGCGACCTCGCACAAGCCTGCCGCGACGCCTTCGCGCGCTGGGTGTCCTATCCGCTGTGGGCACTCGCCGAGCTCGCCATCTGTGCAACCGACTTGGCCGAGGTGATCGGCACGGCGATCGGGCTCAATCTCCTCTTCGGCATCCCGCTCGAGATCGGCGTGATCCTGACGGCGCTCGACGTCTTTTTGATTCTCGCCATGCAGCGGCTCGGCTTCCGCTATATCGAGGCGTTCATCGTCGCCATGCTCGGCGTGATCGCCGCATGCTTCGCCGTGCAGATCGCCATGGCCGATCCCGATTGGGGCCAAGTGATCCGCGGCTTCGCGCCGACCGTCGAGATCGTGAAGAATCCCGAGATGCTTTACCTTGCGCTCGGCATTCTCGGTGCGACGGTGATGCCGCATAACCTCTATCTGCATTCCGGCATCGTGCAGACACGCGCCTATGGGCGCACGGACCCGGAGAAGCGCGAGGCGATCAAGCTTGCCACGATGGATTCGACCATCGCGCTGATGTTCGCCCTCCTGATCAACGCCTCGATCCTGATCCTCGCGGCGGCAACCTTCCACAAAACCGGCCAGACCAACGTCGCCGAGCTCGACCAGGTGCATTCGTTCCTCGCGCCTCTGCTCGGCTCGCTGTTCGCGCCGACCCTGTTCGCCATCGCGCTGCTCTGCTGCGGCCTGAACTCGACGGTGACGGCAACGCTGTCAGGGCAGATCGTGATGGAGGGCTTCCTCGATATTCGTCTGCCGCCGTGGATGCGGCGGTTGTTCACCCGTGCCATCGCCATCATCCCGGCGGCGATCGTGACGATCTGGTACGGCTCCGAGGGCACGGCGAGGCTTCTCATCCTGTCGCAGGTGATCCTGTCGCTTCAGCTTCCCTTCGCCATCGTGCCACTGGTCATGTTTACGGCCGACAAGCGCAAGATGGGTGCACTGCTCGCGCCGCGTTGGATGACGCTTCTTGCCGCGGTCATCGCCGTCACGGTGATCACGCTCAACATCAAGCTGTTGTGGGATTTCGCCGCCGCGCTGTGACCTCTTGCCGGCCGCCATCATGCCGCCGGAATTGGGGACAAACAGCGTAGGGCAATGCGCGCTTCACTTCGTTTACTGGCAAGCCTCGCGGCCTCGCTGCTCGCCGCCGCATGCGCTAATCCTTCGGCGACAATCAAGGAAATCGCCTACGGCGATCCGACTAAACCTTATCTCGGCATGAGCAAGCAGGAGCTCATCAATTGCGCCGGCCAGCCTTATTCGACCTATCCGAGCGGAGCCAGCGAGACGCTGACCTATCACTATACCGGTGCGGGGCCTGTGCCCGGCGAGACCGCCAAGCCCGAGAAGAAGGATGACAGCGCGAAGAAGGGCGGATTGATGGGCAACATGAAGAAGAATGACGACAAGACTTGGACCTGCACCGCGAGCTTTGTGTTCGAGAACGACCGCGTGACGAAGATCGCCTTCGCCCATAGGGACGTGACCAGCCCCTACGCTTATCAGGCCGGAAGCAGCGAGAAGGAGCGAGCCAAGAATGCAGAGAAAGGGCCGCAGGAGGTCCCGACCTGCATGTTCTCGCTGCCGCGCTGCCCTAAGGGGTAAGTCTCTCCGGCGCTATTCGGGTTTGTGGCACACGGCCTCGATATTGTGGCCGTCGAAATCGAGCACGAAGGCGCCGTAATAGTTCTCGTGATAATGCGGGCGGAGGCCCGGTTTGCCGTTATCCTTGCCGCCCGCGGCGATCGCCGCGCGGTAGAAAGCATCGACCACTTCGCGCGAGGGCGCGGCAAAGGCAACATGGACATGCCCGGCGCCCAAGTCTTCGGCCTCGCCGATCCAAAAGAACGGCTTGGAATTCGCGCCGAAGCCAACGGCGGCGCCGTGGCCAGACTCCTCGGCGGAGACCTCCATGATGATCGAGATGCCGAGTGGAGCGAGCGCCTTGAGATAGAACTCGGTCGAGCGAGCGACGTCGCTCACCGGCATGCCGATATGATCGATCATTCGGCGCGCTCGACCAGCTTGCGCTTGAGCGAGGAGATGGCCGCGGCGGGATTGAGGCCCTTGGGACAGGCCTTGGTGCAGTTGAGAATGGTGTGGCAGCGATAGAGGCGGAACGGATCCTCGAGCTCGTCCAGTCGCTCGCCGGTGCGCTCGTCGCGGCTGTCCTCGACCCAGCGGTCGGCCTGCAACAGAATGGCCGGGCCGAGATAGCGCTCCGAGTTCCACCAGTAAGACGGGCAGGCGGTGGAGCAGCAGGCGCACAGGATGCACTCATAGAGTCCGTCGAGCTTGTCGCGGTCGTCCTTGGACTGCCGCCACTCTTTTTGCGGGGTCGGACTGTCGGTCTTGAGCCAGGGCTCGATGGCGCGGAGCTGGGCATAGAACCGTGTCATGTCCGGCACGAGATCCTTGATCACCGGCATATGCGGGAGCGGATAGATGGCGATCGCGGCACTCGGCGCATCGTCGGCATGCATGGTGCAGGCGAGCGTGTTGGTGCCGGCGATGTTCATCGAGCAAGAGCCGCACACGCCCTCGCGGCAGGAGCGCCGGAAGGTCAGCGTCGGATCGATGGTGTTCTTGATCCAGATCAGCGCGTCGAGCACCATCGGGCCGCACTCGTTCATAGCGACCCAATAGGTATCGACGCGCGGGTTCTCGCCGGTCTCCGGATCGAAACGGTAGATGCGGTATTCGCGCCAGCGGCCCTCCTCGGCGCCAGCCGGCGGCGGGTTCCACGCTTTGCCCTTCTTGACCTTGGAGCTTTTGGGAAGCGTGAACTGGACCATGGCGCGCCTGTTTCCGACCAGGACTGTCGCATACAGGAGTTCCGGGCGCAAAGCCAAGCGCGAATTATAGTGGAACCGGAGCTACATGAGCAGGATATGGTCGATGCGGGCCCGGGCCTCTGTCACGCCCTCGGTCCAACTCGGCTTGAGCACCGAATGGCGGCCGAGGATAGCAGGTCTGGGCGCAAGGGACGAACGCGCACCCGCCAGATGCGGCCTCTCCGTTCTCCCTCAATGGCGTATCCCCGATAGAGTGTTCTGACCACTTCGACATAGGCTTCGGTTGCCGCCTCTCAACCGGATAACGTGCCAGGTGGGAAAAAGATCGATCTATGCTTTGAGCGGCTTCCTGGCATTTTTTCTGGCGGGCTTTCGTGGCGGCTTCGGCGGAAACGCATCGAGAAGCGCGCGCACTTTGCGGGCGAGATCTTGCTGCGTGTAGGGCTTGTTCAGAAGATGGACGTCGGGATCAAGCCGTCCCTGGTGCACGATGGCATTGCGCGTGTAGCCCGTGGTGTAAAGCACCGGCAGGCCGGGGCGCTTGTCGCGCGCGTGAATTGCGAGCACGCGTCCAGTGATGGCGCCCGGCAGCACCACGTCGGTAAACAAAAGATCGATGCGCCGTTCGTCGGCTAGCAGGTGCAGAGCTTCCTCCGCCTCGGCCGCCTCGAGAACTTTGTAGCCGAGATTCTCCAGTACCTCCTTCGCATATTCGCGCACGCCGTCATTGTCCTCGACGACGAGAATGGTTTCCGCCTTCTTCGCCGAAGGTGTTGGGGCGGGATGGGCAGGCTTGCCAACAGGGGCGACACCGACCTTCTCGCTATGCTCGGCACGCGGCAGATAGACCTTCACCGTCGTGCCGTGGCCCCGCTCGCTATAGATGCGGATGTGGCCGCCGGACTGCTTGACGAAGCCGTGCACCATCGCGAGCCCAAGACCAGAGCCTTCACCGCGCGGCTTAGTGGTGAAGAAGGGCTCGAAGACTTTATCGAGAATCTCATGGGGAATGCCGCTCCCGGTATCCGTGACACACAGCAGCACGTATTGGCCGGGCTCGACGTCGCCGAACTGCGCGGTATAGGCGTCGTCGAGATAGGCGTTAGCGGTCTCGATCGTCAAATGCCCGCCACGCGGCATCGCGGCCTTTGCATTCAAGGCAAGATTGAGCAAGACGCTCTCGACCTGATGCGGATCAGCGAAGGTCGGCCAAAGGCCTGCTGCAAGAACGGTCTCGATGTTGACATCCTCGCCGAGGGAACGGCGGAGAATCTCAAGCATGCCGGTAACGAGCCGGTTGAGATCGACCCGCACCGGCTCGAGCGCCTGGCGCCGAGAAAAAGCGAGCAGGCGCTGCGTAAGTTGCGCCGCGCTATCGGCCCCCTTCATGGCCGATTGAACGGGCTTTGTGAGCTTGGCGGCGAAGTCGAGTGCCGCTTGCGGCGCCTTCTCGATCTGGCGCCTGATCGTGTCCAGATTGCCGATAATGATGGTGAGCAGGTTGTTGAAGTCGTGGGCGATGCCGCCCGATAATTGGCCCACCGCTTCCATTTTCTGGGTCTGCCGCAGCGTTTCTTCCGCCTCGTGGCGAAGCTTCGATTCGGATTGGAGTTCCGCTGTTCGGGCGATCAACCCTTTCAAGGCCTCTCGCGTCGAGACCGCCAGAATTGCCGCGAGAAGCAACGCGGCCAGCAGTGCGATACCGATCAGTCCGGCGAGCACATAACGCAGCAAAGACGCGCGCGCTTGGCGCTGAGCGAGAAGATTGCGCTCGGTGGTAAGAATTGCCTCGATTTCGTCTCTGATGCCGTTCAGGAGCTCGCGGTCCTCGCGGGAATTGATGGCGGCAAGCGCCGCGTCGTGTTGCCCCTCTTTGGCTGAGGCCACTCCCCTGTTCAGCTGGTCGGCCTTGGCGCGCAAAAGATCATCGAGCTTCTTGACGCGCTCTTGCTGGAAGCTGTTGTCGGACGTGACGCCATGGAGCTTATCAAGCTCGGATTGAGCCGAGGCGAGAGATCCATCCAACGGTTTCAGATCATCAGGGTCCGAGCTCAGAAGAAAGCTGCGCAACGCGCTTTCGGCATCCCTGGTGGAGATGAGCAAGGCCTGGGCGGTTTGCTGCACCTCTAGCGAGTGCATGACCCAGACGTCGGCAACCCGCGACCTTACGACGCCGACGACGACTGCGAGAGCCGCTGTCAGCACCAGAGTGAAGCCAATAATGTTGATAAGGCGGGCTTTCCGCAGCAATTGCTCGGCTTTGACCAGGCGTGCCGGCACGTTGAATGTCCTGAAAAATAGGAAAGATCAGCCACTGGCAGAGCAAGCGTGGCCCCGCTAGAGTGGCGTTGTCCTTGCAAACTAGGCAAGCGATTTCTAGGAAGTGAGCTGTCGTGCCGCGTATCCTGGTCGTTGACGACGAGCCGCTCATTTCAATGATGGTCGAAGGTTGGCTGAACGAGCTCGGTTGCGAGGTCGTCGGACCGGCGGGCTCAGTGCAGCATGGGCTCGACCTTATCGCTACCGGAGAGCTGGACGGCGCCATCCTCGACATCAATCTCGGCGGCCAGGATTGCTATCTGGTGGCCAATACGCTTGAGCAGCGGGGAGTGCCGTTCGCTTTCGCCTCAGGCGGCAGCGACCTGCGGGCTGCGAAAGGCTTCAAAAATCCGATCTTCTTGCACAAGCCCTTCGATTTCGAAGGGGTGAAAGCCGCACTCGGCAAAATGCTCAAGCAGCGCGCTGCCTAAAATCGGCTGACGCGGTTAATACACGCGCTCTTTCGGCTCGATATAGGCGATCTCGTTGGACAAGGTGAAGGAATGCACGGGGCGATAGTCGAGGCGCACCTCGTGCGTGCCGTAATCGGCATAGCTCAGCGTATGCTTCATCCAGTTCTTATCGTCGCGCTTGGGAAAATCCTCGCGGGCGTGCGCGCCTCTCGACTCGTCGCGCGCGAGCGCGCCTTGCATGGTCACCGCCGACTGCGAGATGAGATTATCGAACTCTAGCGTCTCGATCAGGTCGGTGTTCCAGATCAGCGAGTGATCGCTCACCTTGATGTCGGCGGCATCGTCCCACACAGCGCGGATCGCCTGCACCCCGTCCTTCAGCACCTCCTTGGTGCGGAACACGGCGCAGTCGCGTTGCATGGTCTTCTGCATGCGTAGCCTGAGTTGAGCGGTCGGTGTACCGCCCCCGGCATAGCGGAAGCGGTCGAGCCGCTCGATTGCGTTCTCGCCGGCGCCCTTGGGCAACTCGGGAATGGCGCTGTCCTTTCTGACGAGCTCGGCGCAGCGATGCGCGGCGGCGCGCCCGAACACGACGAGGTCGATGAGCGAGTTCGAGCCCAGGCGGTTCGCGCCATGCACCGAGACGCAAGCCGCCTCGCCGAGCGCCATCAGTCCGGGCACGGTGGCGTCGGGATCGCCGTCGTGCGGCGAGATCGCCTCGCCATGCATGTTGGTGGGGATGCCGCCCATATTGTAGTGGCAGGTGGGAATGATCGGGATCGGCTTCTCCTTGATGTCGACACCAGCAAAGACGCGCGCGAGCTCGGCGATGCCGGGCAGCCGCTCCTGCAAGAGTTCAGGCGGCAGATGCTCGAGATGGAGGTGCATGTAGTCCTTTTCCGGACCGTGTCCCTTTCCCTCCCTGATCTCCATGGTGATGGCGCGCGAGACCACGTCGCGCGAGGCGAGATCCTTGGCGGAAGGCGCGTAACGCTCCATGAATTTCTCGCCTTCCGAGTTGCGCAGGAAGCCGCCTTCGCCGCGCGCGCCTTCGGTGATGAGCACGCCGGCGCCATAGACGCCGGTCGGATGGAATTGCACGAACTCCATGTCCTGAAGCGGCAGCCCTGCACGGAGCACCATGGCATTGCCGTCGCCGGTGCAGATATGCGCGCTGGTGCACGAGAAATAGGCCCGGCCATAGCCGCCAGTGGCGAGGATCACCTGATGGGCGCGGAATCGGTGCAGTGTGCCGTCCTGCATGGAGAGCGCCACCACACCGCGGCAGCGGCCCTCATCGTCCATGATGAGATCGATGGCGAAATATTCGATGAAGAATTCTGCTGAGTGGCGGAGCGCCTGGCCATACATCGTGTGCAGCATGGCGTGCCCGGTGCGATCAGCGGCGGCGCAGGTACGCTTGGCCTGGCCCTTGCCGAAATTCGTGGTCATGCCGCCAAAGGCGCGCTGAAGGATCTTGCCTTCCTCGGTGCGTGAGAACGGCACGCCCCAATGCTCAAGCTCGTAGACGGCTTGCGGGGCGTTGCGGCAGAGATATTCGATGGCGTCCTGGTCGCCGAGCCAATCGGAGCCCTTCACCGTGTCGTACATGTGCCAGCGCCAGTCGTCGGGGCCCATATTGCCAAGCGCCGCGGCAATTCCGCCCTGCGCCGACACGGTGTGCGAGCGCGTGGGGAACACCTTGGTGATGCAGGCGGTCCTGAGGCCCGCCTCGCTGCAGCCCACCACGGCGCGCAAACCAGAGCCTCCCGCGCCGACCACCACCACGTCATAAGCATGGTCGTGAATCGGATAGGCACGGCCGTTGATCTTCGGCACGTTGTGCGGGGTCGAGTCCTGCGGCGTGGCGTCTTGAGGCATGACACTCAACTTCCGAAACTGATCTTCAAAATAGCAACCACCGAGGCGAGGCCGACTACGGCAGCGAAGAAAGTGGCGAGCAGGATGACGATCACCCTGGCGCCGCCATGCACGTAATCCTCGATGATCTCTTTCAGCCCGATGCGCATATGGATGGCAGCCGAGATGACCAACGCGAGGAAGGCAAGCGCGACCAGCGGCCGCGCGATGAAGGCACGCATCGTTTCGTAGTTGGCGCCGATATGGGTGACAACGGCAAGGATGAGGAAAATCACTAATGGCACGTTGGCTACGGCCGTTACCCTCTGTCGCCAGAAGGTCTCGGTGCCGCTGCGGGCAGAACCTAATCCACGCACTCGCTTGAGAGCTGTCACCATGGCTAGAACGCTCCCTTCAGCCAATAGCCTACAAGCCAGACCAGGATGGTGAGTGTGATCGAGCCGATGAGCGTGGCCCAGGCGAAGATTTCGATGCTTGTTTTATCGAGACCGTGGCCGGTGTCCCAAATGAGATGCCGGATGCCGCCGAGCATGTGGTGGATCAGCGACCAGGAGAACAGGAATAGAAGCGCGCGTCCTGGAATACTCGCGAAGAAGCTCGAGACCTGAGCATATCGCTCAGGCCGTGCGGCTATGGCCACCAGCCACCAGGCGAGCAGGAGAAAGCCGATGGCGTTGCCGAAGCCCGTGACGCGATGGGCTATCGACATCAGCATGGTGAGCATCGGCCGATAGATCGAAAGATGCGGGGAAAGCGGCCGGTTTGCCGCTAGCTTGGCGTCGCCCATGGTTTTTCGTGCTGTAATTGGCCCAGACAAACCTTGTCATAACGCAAAGGGCAGGGCCGGGGCAATCGAGCCGGCGGTTAGGGCGTAATGACGCCGCAGGCGATGCGGTCGCCAGAGTTCCCTGCAGGGTCCGTCTTGTAGTCGTCGGCGCCGGCGTGGATCACGAGTGCAGCGCCGTCGCTATCGAGCAGGGGCGCTTCTCCGCTCAAGGTGACGTTCGACTCGAGGATCTCGACTTTGAGCTTGCCGTCCGTAGGGATGTGCAAGTTCGGCATATCGCCGGCATGCGGCCCCTCAGCGCTCAGGTAGCCGTGCTTGGTCTGGTCGGGATTGAAATGGGGTCCGGCAGACTTGAAGTCGGGAGCTTCGCATTTGCCGACCGCATGAATATGGAAAGCATGCTCGCCGGTCGGCACCCCTGTCAGATCGAGACTTACTAGGACACCGCTCGGGTTGACGGTTAGAGTGGCTTTGCCGACGTCCTTGCCGCCCCCATCCTTGAGCACTGCAGAGGCCTGATCGATGGCCACAGCTGGCGAAGCCAGCGTTAGCCCGCCAATGAACAGAGATGCCGCCAAGCCTTGTTTGCATCGCATTGCCTTGACTCCTCTGATCGTCCACGACGCTCCAGTAATCGCGGCCGTCACGTTAGGGTTCCGATCCCCGAGGATGCTGGATGCCCGCTTTCGCGGGCATGACAATATCAGCGAGGTAGGGCGACCCAGTAGTCCATGTCGAGGACCACGCCGTCCTCATGACTCCCGTCGGCTTTGAGGCCCGGGAAATCGGCGCAAGCGCGATCCTTGACGGCGAAGGTGCGAAGCCTGAGAGCGCCCATGTCATCACGTCCGGGAAGCTCGGCTTTGTCGAGCACCTCGCTCCAGGCGTAGATCGTGTCGCCAGCGAAGGATGGGGCCACGTGGCGCGCGCCGTTCAGCCCGAGAATATGGAAGGCGTTGGCAAGGCCATTGAAGCTCAGGCTTCGCGCGATCGAGATGATATGCCCGCCATAAACGAGCCTTCGCCCGAACCTGCCCTTCCCCTCGGTATGCTGGTTGAAATGGACGCGCGCCGTGTTCTGAAACAGGCGCGTTGCGAGTTGATGCTCGGCTTCCTCGATGGTCTGGCCGTCGACATGATCGATCTTGTCGCCGACTGCGTAATCGCCCCAGCGCTGGGGCGAGCCCGCGAGCGCATAATCGTAACCTTCGATATCGAGCGGGGGCAGCGCGGCGCCGAGAGTCGCCGGATCGACATTTGCTGCAAGTGTGGGCACGACCGCCTCGGGTGCCGGCGCATTGACGTCGCGCTTATTGACCATCACCCAGCGCGCGTAAGAGAGCACCGGCTGGCCACGCTGGTTCTTACCAGTCGAACGCACATAGACAGTGCCACTTTTCTTGTTTGAGTTCTCCTTCAAGCCGATGACTTTCGAGGTCGAAGCAAGCGTGTCGCCGGGAAAAACCGGCGCAAGAAAGCGGAACTCGGCATAGCCTAGGTTGGCGATGGCGTTGCGCGAGATGTCGGGTACGGTCTTGCCGATGACGACGTGGAAGACTAGAAGATCGTCGATCGGTGAGCGCGGGTAGCCGATGTTATGGGCGAACGCGTCGGAGGACTGCACGGCGAAGCGCGGGCCGTAGAGCGCGGTGAACAGGCTCACGTCGCCGACCGTCACCGTGCGGGGCGTCGCGTGCACAATCTCCTGGCCGAGCTTGAAGTCCTCGAAATAGTTGCCGGTGACGGTCTTGTCGATTTTCTGGCTTTGCGTATCGTTCATCGGGATCGCCGGATTCTGGTGCGGCGACCATAGTTTGCAGCCCCTAGAGAGACAAGCGCGGCAGCACAGTCTCAGGAATCAAAATGGCGATCCCCACTTTCGTGGGGACCGCCACTTTAGTGATAGCTTGAAGAGATCGACGCGTTAATTAAGCGCGGTCGAGCTCGGCAGGGAGATAGCTCGTCACTTCCATGCCAGCCTCGGACTCGGTGATCTCGGGTTTCAGCCACTCTTTCATGGTCGTCTCCTTCGGTGAACTAACAGCCTAGATAATGGGGATAGGGCATGAGTCTCGCATGACGGCCCCATGAACAGGCTCTGAATGCCACATTAAGAAATTCTGACGAGAAACCGTGGCAATTCAGCCAGGACTGGGAGGGGCAATCCACGAAATGTGGGCGGGCTGCGTTGAGCTGCAAGCCACGTAATTTAATCCCGCCTTATTCGAACAGAATCAGAGCCTTAGAGAGAGTGATCCAGACGCCCCAGGCAAGCGGAATGCCGACCGCAGCCCAGGCAAGCACTGACGCGAGATTAAGCCTGCCCCTTCCGATTCCGTACGATTCAGTCCTGATGTGCTCAGCAGCCTTACGTTCCCCAGCCTGCAAGGCAGCGACCTCCTCGTCCTTCATGAACCACTTCTTGTGCAGCGGCCGGATGAGAAGGTTGGCGATGAAGCCTGCCACGAGCAGGCCGGCGAGAACGTAGAAAATCGGGTGATAGAGCTGATCCGGAGCGATGCCTTCGGCCTTCCGCGTGTCGTGCATGTAATTGACGATCACCGGACCGACGATGCCTGCGGTCGACCAAGCAGTCAGCAGGCGGCCGTGAATGGCGCCAACGAATTGGGTGCCGAAGATGTCGGCAAGATAGGCCGGGATGGTTGCGAACCCGCCGCCATACATCGAGGCGATGAGGCAGAAGGCTGCCGCGAACAGGCCAAGCATTCCAAGAGTGGCAAGCGTCGGCGCTGCCGCGTAGCAGATGAAGCCGAGCGTGAAGAACAGAAAGTAGGTTACCTTGCGGCCGATCGTGTCTGACAGGGAAGCCCAGACAAAACGCCCGGCGATATTGAACAGCGAGAACAGGCCGACGAAGGCGGCGCCAACCAGCGCGGCTTGGGCCTTCTGAGCATCACTGAATTGCCCGAAGCCCACGGTGGGGTCGCCGAACAGCCGGCCGCCGAAGGTCTCCTGCAGCATCGGCGAGGCAGCGCCGATGATGCCGATGCCAGCCGACACGTTGAGGCAGAGCACGAGCCAGATCAGCCAGAACTGCAACGTCTTATGTGCATCCTTGAGATGGACGTGCCCGCTCGTAATCATGGCATGAGTGTTCGAGGGCGGCGTCCATCCCTCAGGTCTCCAGCCGGGTGGCGGCAAGCGATAGCCGAACGCGCCGCCGAGCATGAAGGCGAAGTAAATGAGTCCCATGACGACAAAGGTTTGCCAAACGCCGGGCGAGCTCGGGGTGGCGAAATAGTTCATGAGCAGCGTAGCGAGCGGCGAACCGATCAGCGCGCCGCCGCCAAAACCGGCAATCGCCATGCCGGTCGCCATGCCGCGGCGGTCGGGGAACCATTTAATCAGGGTTGAGACCGGCGAGATATAACCGAGGCCAAGGCCGCAGCCGCCGATAATGCCGGAGCCTAGCCACATCAGCCAAAGCTGATGGATGTACACACCGACGGCCGAAATCAGCAGTCCGCCGCTCCAGCACAGAGCAGCAACCACGCCCGCCCGGCGCGGTCCGACGCGCTCGAGCCAGCCGCCCCAAATTGCCGCAGACACACCAAGCAGCACAAAGAAAAGCGTGAACATCCAGCCAAGGTCAAATTGGCTCCAGTTACAGCCGGTCGCGAAAATTGCATGCAAAGTTCCCACTGCCTTCTCACCGAAAGTGGTGGCACCGGCTGAACACTCGGGGAGGGGCTTTCCATCGGCGCCTAGAAGCGCGCCCTGAAGGGGCTTCCAAAACACGCTGAAGCCGTAGGCCATGCCGATACAGAGGTGGATGGCGAGGCCTGCCGGGGGTACCAACCAGCGGTTATAGCCGGGGGGCGCAATAATGCGCGTCTTATCGAGAAGGCCGACTTGGTTGTCGGCCCTTGTATGTGCCGCTGTCACCATTCCAATTCCCCCCAACCCGCGGGCTCTCAAAATGGTCCCGTTTAGCCGCTGCAATTTGAACGTGCTTCGCCGAGACCGCAAGGGCTTTGGGGGAGCATGAAATTCTACTTCGGCCGGCGATTCAGGCTCGCGAGCATCAAGCGGTGCGTGACAGTTTGGTGACGGTGAGCGGGATTGTGCGTGGTGCACTACAATGCCAGTACCACTCGCTTGCCCATCATTGATTTTCCGGGCAGACATGCCGCTCGCGACCTGAAGGAGCTCATCATGTCCATCAACCTTGTCCGGCGTCGCCTCGTGCTTGCGCTCGCCCTGAGTTTTCTTGCGGCGCCTTTCACTTGGGCCTCGGCACAAGCCACCGACATCACCGTATTTGCCGCCGCGAGCCTCAAGAACGCGCTCGACGATGCCGCGAAGAAATTTGAGGCGAAGACCGGCGAAAAGGTCGTGGTCAGCTATGCAGCCTCTTCGGCACTCGCCAAGCAGATCGAGCAAGGGGCTCCCGCCGACATCTTCTTCTCGGCCGACCTCGATTGGATGGATTATCTCGAGCGGAAAAAGCTGATCGATACCGCATCGCGGCACACGCTGCTCGGCAATACCCTGGTGCTGATCGCGCCAAAAGATTCGACCGTGTCGCTCACGATCGATAAGAACTTTCCCCTGCTTCAGGCGCTCGGAGCCGACGGCAAGCTCGCCATGGCCAGCGTCGATACCGTGCCGGCCGGGAAGTATGGCAAGGCTGCGCTGACCTATCTCGGCGTATGGGACCAGGTAGCGCCGCGTGTAGCTCAGGCGGAAAACGTGCGCGCTGCGCTCGCCTTTGTGGCGAGAGGCGAGACGCCGCTCGGCATTGTCTATGGAACCGACGCCAAGTCGGAGCCGGCGGTCAAGGTGGTGGGGACCTTTGCCGAGGAGAGCCATCCAAAGATCTTGTACCCGGTCGCCCTGACCGCGTCGGCCAAGCCCGAGGCGCGCAAGTTTCTCGAGTTCCTCATGTCTTCGGAAGCTGCGCCATCGTTCGAGGCACGAGGGTTCTCGATCGAGGGCAAGGTCGGCTAAGAAGCTCACCCAGCCGAAACGCACGACAGGAATACCGAGAAGCGCCAAGCCCTTCGCTTGACATTATTTGGCCGTTGTCGCTCGGCTATTTACCGGCTGTCCGCCGCCACTAGTGCCCATTGGGGGCGTCAAAACCCTGCCTTCATACGCAACTGGACAGGTTCAGTGACATGAGCATCAAGTATGGTACCGCCGCAGGTGCGGTGATGTTCGCCTTCGCGTTCTTGCTGGTCCCGGCGCTTGCCGGCGTCATCACCGAGCGCGAGAAGCGCGATTGCCCCAACGACTACCATAAATATTGCGGCGAATATGGACTCGGCAGCGAAGCGCTGCGCGCCTGCATGTCACGCAACATCAAGAAGCTGTCGCGTGTCTGCGTGGCCGCGCTGGTCGATGCCGGCGAGCTGAGCCAAGCCCAGGCCGACAAGCTGCACGGAAAGGCAGCGAGCGTGACAAAGAAGAAGACCACGGCGAAGAAGGTCACCGGCAAAAAGAAGGTCGCCTACAAGGGCAAGTCTTCCAAGAGTTCTAAGAAGGTGGTGCATCCAACGACGAAGAAAACCGCGCAGAAGACCACCACGAAAAAACCGCACTAGAAACCTGAATTAGAGACGCGCCAGGACTCTCTCGGTAAGAGCCTCGCAGGCCGCACCAGCAAAGGGGAATGCGCCACGCAGAGCGTCTTGTAAAGTTGGGGCGAGGGCTGCTTGCAAGCGCCGCCGAGCTCGGAGCAGTCGCGTCTTCACGGTTTGCGGAGAAATTTGCAGAGCCTCCGCGGTTTCTTCGACGCTCAATCCTTCGATCTCGCGCAACATGAAGACGATGCGAAATGCTTCCGGCAAATCGGCAACGGCTTGCTCGAGAAGTTTGGCCACCTGACCTCGCGCCGCATCGGCTTCAGGTGACGAAGAAACAGCGGACCCTCCCATCAGATTCTCCCGATAGTCATCGATCAAGGCAATGGACTGTTCACGCAGCAGACGGATCTTGCGTTCTGCCGACCGGAGCCGGCCAAGGGCTTCGTTCAACACGATGCGCGTCAGCCACGTACTGAGAGACGACGCTCCGGCAAAGCTGTCGATGGCCTTGAACGCCTTGAGATATCCGTCCTGGACGGCCTCCTCAGCATCCGCTCGGTCTTTCAACACACTCCATGCGGTCCGATACAGACGTTGGTTGTTGCGTCTGGTCACGACGCGCACGGCAAGCGGATCGCGCTGAGCTATGCGTCTCGCGAGCTCAACATCGCTCAGACTTTCGTAGTCCAGCGCGACACTCATCATGCTTGCTATTGCGACGCCGACGCGGATTGGAGCTTGCTAGCGATTTGCTCGGCGTGTTTTTGGTGCGCCTGGAACACGCCAAGACCGCTCTGCAGCAATGCCTTCAGCTCATCATTCTGCGCGTTCGGAATAAGCGTGTCGCTTAGCGCGCCGTTCACAGTGTTATGATAGGCCACCTCGTTACCGACATAGGCCTTGTCGAACGCCGCTCCATTCAGTTTCGCCAGCTTGTTGCGGGTGTCGTCCGCCTGCTTCTTCAGAATTTGACTCGTCGGATTGTCCTCAGGCGTGACGTTGAGTTTCTTCGCCAGCGCCAATGCTTGATTGTTCACCGTCGTGTGGTCTCCGACCATTTGTTGGGCAAAGGCGCGGACGCCTTCGTTTTTTTATTTTTGCAAAGCCAGCTTGGCCGCATCGATGTCGAGCAGGTTCGCCGTATAGACGATGTGGGCAATTTGCGGATCGGTGGGTTTTGCGGCCTGCTCGGCCGCCTTCGCAGCCACGGTGAGCAGACTGGCGGCTAAAAAGCCAACCACAATAAGGCTCTTATGCATGACATGTCCCTTTCGTTCAGCCTCCGCGCGCACTTTCGTGCGGCTGAGAATGAGCCATTAGATGGCATGACATGCGCAGAGGTTCCCGCGCTGCCGATGCAGCGCGGCCTCTGTGATAAGGAGCGAAGCGGCTAGGCCGACTTCTTGTACTTCGCCGCTTCCTCCGAGCCCTTGGTGGCATCGCCTGCTGTGTAGGAGTGCGCGCCGGCGCCGGCGAGTTTGCCCTTATCCACAATCAGATATTCGGTGCGGATCGGCTTCTGGGCGAAATGGCACTCGAGGATCTCGCGCGTGCCGGCGGCATAACGCGCCTGTGCCGACAGCGAACTGCCCGAGATATGCGGAGTCATGCCGTGATGCGGCATGGTGCGCCATGGGTGGTCGCGCGGCGCCGGCTGCGGGAACCAAACATCGCCAGCGTAGCCCGCAAGTTGACCGCTTTCCAACGCGCGTACGATCGCGTCACGGTCCGCGATCTTGCCGCGGGCGGTATTAACGATGTAGCTGCCGCGCTTCATCATGCCGATCAGCTTGTCGTTGAACATGCCTTCGGTCTCGGGGTGGAGCGGCGCGTTTATGGTCACGACGTCACACACTTTGACCAGCGACTCGACGTTCGGATGGAAGGTGAGGCCAAGTTCCTTCTCGACTTTCTCAGGCAGGCGGTGCTTGTCGGTGTAATGCAGCTTAACGTCGAACGGCTTCAGCCGCTTGAGTGCGGCGAGGCCGATGCGTCCTGCGGCGACGGTGCCGATATTCATGCCTTCGAGGTCGTAGGAGCGCTCGACGCAGTCGGCGATGTTCCAGCCACCCTTGATGACCCAGCCATAGGACGGGATGTAGTTCCTGACCAGCGCCAGGATCATCATGACGATGTGCTCCGACACGCTGATCGAGTTGCAGTAGGTCACCTCGGCGACGGTCACGCCTTTATCCATGGCCGCCTGGAGGTCGGTATGGTCGGAGCCGATGCCAGCCGTGATGACGAGCTTGAGCTTCTTCGCCTTGTCGAAGCGCTCTTTGGTCATATAGACGGGCCAGAAGGGCTGCGAGATGACCACCTCGGCGTCGGGCAGTTCCTTATCGAAGGTCGAGTTCGCGCCGTCCTTGTCCGAGGTCACAACCAGCGTATGGCCGGCGTCCTCGAGGAATTTGCGAAGACCAAGCTCGCCGGACACGCTGCCGAGAAGCTCACCGGGCTTGAAGTCGATCTTGCTCGGGGTCGGCGTGGTCATGCCATCGGGGTAGTGGTCGATCTTGGGAATCGAATCCCGCGCGTATTTCGGCGGATAGCCATCGACCGGGTCGTCATAAAGAACACAAAGAACTTTTGCCATCGCTGCACTCCTTCAGAACGGCGGACAGAAAACGCCTACCCGCGGTCAACGGGGTAAGCAGCCGCCTGCTGCCATGTCGTTGTTGATGGACCGAGGCTTGGCGCTAGACGCGTTCCGCCTCAACTAGTTGCGTTTCCTCTGCCAGCCTGCGCGATTGTCGAAATCGCGCTTGTTGGGCCCAGCGCCAAAGCCTCGCTCCGCTCAACGGTCGAGATCAAGCAGGCAACGCCAAATGGGCGATCGGTTCTCCCGATCACCTTCGCCTGCACTAGACAAACGCGCGAAGGGCGGGAATCGTGCCAGCGACGGAGCAACGCGGGCCAGTTTAGTCCGCCGCGGAGGTGACATTTGAGCTTACCAAAAACCCTGGCGGATGGGCATTTCCGCTTCCGCCGCGAGGTCCATGCTAGGGATCGGGGACGCTATCTTCAGCTTGCCGAGCTCGGCCAGGCCCCGACTGCCATGGTCATCGCCTGTTCAGACGCGCGGGTGGACGTCTCGGCGATCTTCGATGCCGAGCCGGGCGCCTTGTTCATCCTGCGCAATGTCGCCAATCTCGTGCCGCCTTACGAACCAGAGGGCAAATATCACGGCACGAGCGCCGCGATCGAATTCGCGGCACTCGCCCTCAAGGTGCCGCACATCATCGTCCTCGGCCACTCGCATTGCGGCGGCGTCGCCGCCTACCGACAAAAGGTCAGAGAGCATGTGCCCGAGCGAGGTTTCATTGGGCGCTGGCTGACGCTGCTCGACAATCTCAAGATTTTGGACACCGACATCTTCGCCCATGGGGAGGAGGTGGCGTTCGAGCTAGCGGCGATCCGCTCCTCGCTTACCAATCT
>JBKOUI010000328.1:0-5109 GCA_046723315.1 Pseudomonadota bacterium
CGCTTGTTGACGTCGTCCTCGGTGAACTCCTTCGAGCCCTTGGCGGGGGATGCTTGCTTCGCGGCGAAGAACTCGCGCGCCTTCTGAAGATTGCCGGACGGATCCTTGAGGAAGGCCGCCTTCGACTCCTCTGACGAGAAGCAATAGATGCGCCCGTCGCTGTCCTTCCAGTTTACCGAACAGTCGGTTTTGGCGAGCTGACCTGAGGCGAGTCCCTCGGCGCACATATTGTCGAACTCGCCTTTGGCCGGAGCCGGCGTCATCGACTGATTGGCGGCCGATTGCTCAGCAGCTTGTGCCTCGGCCAAGGCGCCGAAGAAAAGAGCCGCCGCGATCGCGGTCGAACGTGCCAACAAAGAGATGAAATCCAAGGGCGTATGCTTCATTGCCCAACCCCTTTGGAAGGGAGCCGCTAAGATATGGGAACAAGGGGCAAGGCGGCTATCAAAATACCGTTACGCGGACGGCAACCATGGCGGCGGAAAAGGCCTGCAATCAAGGTCTTGGCCGCTTGACTGAGGCTTGGCAAAGCCCCTTATTACCGTGGTCAGCAGGCCGGATGGCCGCTTCGCCGCAAGTATCGCGTAGCGGCGGAGAGGAAAGTCCGGGCTCCATGGAAGCACGGTGCCGGATAACCTCCGGCGGGGGCGACCCCAGGGACAGTGCAACAGAAAGCAAACCGCCTCGCGATAACGGAGACGGAGTTGCGGGGTAAGGGTGAAAGGGTGCGGTAAGAGCGCACCGCGTCTTTGGTAACAGAGACGGCACGGCAAACCCCACCGGGAGCAAGACCGAATAGGGGCGGCGCGGAAGCGGGAGACCGTTTCCAGTCAGTTTTCAGATGAGCCGCCCGGGTTGGTTGCATGAGGCGCGCCGCGAGGCTCGCCCGAGATGAATGGCCATCGCCGCGCTTTCGCGGCGCGGTACAGAACCCGGCTTACAGGTCTGGTGACATGATATGGCCGGCGTGAGGGTGACCCCTTCGCGCCGGCCTCCAATTTTAACGAAGCTGTTCTTTGAAACTCTGTGACACACCCAAGCGTTGACGGAGCAAGGACTGGCAAGCAAAGGAGAATTCGTCATGCTTGGTTGGGCTTTGACGTTTCTTGTGATCGCGTTGATCGCGGCTGCACTTGGCTTCGGCGGAATTGCCGGCACCGCGGCAGGGATCGCACAGATCATCTTCTACATTTTCCTCGTCCTGCTACTGGTCTCCCTGATCATGCATTTCGTCAGGGGCACCGCACCGTAGCTTTTTAACGAGGACCGAAACAGTAAAGGCCGGCGCTTGGCGAGCACCGGCCTTTGTTTTCCGACCGCATAGTTCGGATGCGGTAGCGTTCAGCGCAGATCAGACAAGGTCGAAGCGATCGGCGTTCATCACCTTGGTCCAGGCCGCAACAAAGTCCTTCACAAACTTCTCCTTCGAGTCCGCGCAGGCATAGACCTCGGCAAAGGCGCGAAGCTGCGAGTGCGAACCGAAGATCAGGTCGACCGGGGTGCCAGTCCACTTCGGTTGCTTCGTCTTTCTATCGCGGCCCTCATACACGTCGTCGCCGACAGCCGACCACTCCGTGCTCATGTCGAGTAGGTTGAGGAAGAAGTCATTCGTCAAAGTCCCAGGCTTCTTGGTGAAGACGCCGTGCTTTGACCCGCCGGCGTTCGCACCGAGCATGCGGAGGCCACCGATGAGAACCGTCATCTGGGGCCCGGTCAGCGTCAGCAATTGCGCCCGATCCACCAATGCTTCCACAGGCGACATGAACTGGATCTTCTCGCTGACATAATTGCGGAAGCCGTCGGCGCGCGGTTCTAGTGGCGCGAAGGATTGGACGTCGGTTTGCTCTTGCGAAGCGTCCGTCCGGCCCGGGGTGAACGCGACCTTCACCTCGACTCCGGCGTCCTTCGCCGCCTTCTCGACTGCCGCGCTGCCGCCGAGAATGATCAGGTCGGCGAGCGAGACCTTCTTGCCGCCAGTGGCCTGAGCATTGAACTCCTTCTGGATGGCTTCGAGCTTCTGCAACACGCTGGCGAGTTGCTTGGGCTGATTGACCTCCCAGTCTTTCTGCGGCGCGAGACGGATGCGTGCGCCGTTGGCGCCGCCCCGCTTATCGGAGCCGCGGAACGTCGAGGCCGAGGCCCAGGCGGTCGCGACCAGTTGCGACACGGTGAGACCGGAGGCGAGAATCTTCGCCTTCAGCGCGGCGATGTCCTTGTCATCAACCAGGGGATGGTCGACCGCAGGGATCGGGTCCTGCCAGATCAGCGTCTCCTTCGGCACCAGTGGGCCGAGATAGCGATGGATCGGACCCATGTCGCGATGCGTCAGCTTGAACCAAGCGCGGGCAAACGCGTCGGCCAACTGATCCGGGTGTTCGTAGAAGCGCCGCGAGATCTTCTCGTAGATCGGATCGAACCTAAGCGAGAGATCAGTGGTCAGCATGGTCGGCAGGCGCTTCTTCGACTTGTCGTAGGGGTCCGGAATCTCAGGCTCGGCGTTTTTCGCTTGCCACTGCCAGGCGCCGGCCGGGCTCTTGGTCAGCTCCCATTCGTACTTGAACAGGTTGTCGAAGAAGTAATTGCTCCACTTCGTCGGCGTCTGCGACCAGGTGACTTCGGGGCCTCCAGTGATGGCGTCGGCGCCGACACCAGTGCCGTGTTTGCTCTTCCAACCGAGGCCCTGGTCCTCGATGGCGCCGCTTTCCGGCTCCGCTCCAACGAGCGACGGATCGCCGGCGCCATGAGTCTTGCCGAAGGTGTGGCCGCCGGCAATTAGCGCGACGGTCTCCTCGTCGTTCATCGCCATGCGGAAAAACGTCTCGCGGATGTCCTTGGCCGCGGCGAGCGGGTCAGGCTTGCCGTTCGGCCCTTCCGGATTGACGTAGATGAGGCCCATCTGCACCGCGCCGAGCGGCTCGGCGAGCTCGCGTTCGCCGCTATAGCGCTCGTCACCGAGCCACGTCCCCTCGGGACCCCAATAGAGTTCTTCGGGTTCCCAGACGTCAGTGCGGCCACCGGCGAAGCCGAATGTCTTGAAGCCCATCGATTCCAGCGCAACGTTGCCGGCGAGGATCATCAAGTCGGCCCAGGAAATCTTGCGGCCGTACTTCTGCTTGATCGGCCATAGCAAGCGGCGCGCTTTGTCGAGATTGGCGTTGTCCGGCCAGGAATTGAGCGGTGCGAAACGCTGCTGGCCGGCGCCGGCGCCTCCGCGGCCGTCGGTGATGCGGTAGGTGCCCGCGCTATGCCAAGCCATGCGGATCATAAGGCCGCCGTAGTGACCGAAGTCAGCCGGCCACCACTCTTGCGAGTCGGTCATCAAGGCATGCAGGTCCTTGATCACGGCGTTGAGGTCGAGGGTCTTGAACTCCTTGGCATAGTCGAAGTCCTTGCCCATCGGATCGGACAAATCGGAATTCCGATGAAGCATTTCGATGCTCAGCGCGTCCGGCCACCAGTCGCGGTTCGTGTGCCCGCCGCGGCCGCCCGTGAACGGGCACTTGCCTGCACTTTCGTCAGTCTTTGCGTCCATGTTTCTCTCTCCCAACCGTGCAGTCTTAGGTGATTAACGCTTTGCGCCGGGAGTCGGCACATTGGTTGCGGAGCGCAATAAGTGCAAATCGGATTTGGCTATAAGTACGATAAGCAGAACTTATCGAGGCACGATTCAGCCGCGGAGGAAGGCTTGGATCAGCTTGAGCGTCGTCTCGGGCTGCTCTTCCTGCGGCATGTGACCGCAATCCTCGACCAGCCGGAAGGTCGAATTTGGTAGCGTGCGCCTGAGCTTAAGGCCGATGCCAAGCGGCACGATGCGATCGTGGTCGCACCACAGGATCAGGGTCGGGAGCTTGATCGAACTGTAGCGCTCGGAGAGCTCCGCCAGGCCATCGGGCACGATCTGCCGCGCACTGTGGATGATGGCATGTTTGCCAGCTGCAGTCTTGAGCGGTGCGGCATAGGTTTCGACCTCGTCGGGATCGATCTTGCTGTTGTCGAAATAGGCGATTCTGAGCGCCACCCTCGTCTGGACCTCTGGCGGCACCATGCCGAAACCAAGCTGCGAGACGACAGGGACATCGAGCAGGCGGAAGAACACCGGGACATTCTGCGGGTAAGCAATGGTGTCGAGCAGCACCAACTTCGAAATGCGGCCTTCGAGGCGGGGATCAGCCCGGAGCGCCAGCAGCAACGCCACTCCGCCGCCAAACGAGTGGCCGACCAGCGTCAAGTTACGAAGGTTCTTGTCGACGATGAGTTGGGCGAGAAGATCGGCCTGATCGAATACCGAATAGCGGTCGTCGAACGGCTTGTCGGACTGGCCGAACCCCTTGAGATCGACCGCGATGACCCTGTGGTTGCGGGCAAGCTCGGGGGTAATGTGCCGCCACGTATAAGTGCTCGCACCGAAGCCGTGGATGAGGAGGAGGGGCGAGCCTTTACCTTCCTCCTTGTAATAGAGCCTGACGGGCCCATCGGGCGGCCCCAGCCTCGCATAAGGACCGTACGCGCTCCGCAAGTCGTCGCCCGCGCTTAACGCGCAGGAGCCGAGCGCCAGCGCGATCGCTGCAAGGCCGAGCGCAATGAGCCCCCTCTTTGCCATGCGCCACAAAATCCTGGGTCCCTCGTAGTCATAAGAACCGGACGCTGCCGCTGGCAGTTCCAATCTCCGCGTCCACGCGAATCAGCGTCGCGCGTCGCGCTGCCCCTGTCTCTTGTCTTTGTAGCTCGCTCCGCATTCGAGCGGCAACGAGTGTGGTTAACCAAAAGTAAAGCGACATTAGGGAGTTCGCGGAGGCTTTCCCGTTGAGAAATGCCTCAGTCCCGCCGCTTTCCATTGACGCCCATGAATTCCCATGTTATCCCATACCTGCCCGTTCGGTGAGTAAGTGGGGGAGGCTGGCCGCGCTCCTTACAGGCCACGGGGGGATCTGCGCCGCCTCTCCCACCGATCTTCCTTCGGGTCTTTGCACGGGGGTCTCGCACTCAAGGTCGTTAGTCACTCGTCGGTCCGAGTGCGCATGAGGGGGAGATGGACCAGTTTGTGTCGACATTCACCAATAAGATCGACACGAAAGGCCGCGTCTCAGTCCCGGCTTCTTTCCGCACAGT
>JBKOUI010000031.1:0-11733 GCA_046723315.1 Pseudomonadota bacterium
GCTCCGCACCCAGGCATGGCATTCGTCCCGGTCATAGCTCGAATGCCATAGCAACCGCACTGGAAAGGCAATGGTGCGGAAGGGTTGATTGATGCGCACCAGGCCGAACTGCTTCTCGAGGATCTGCGCAAGCGAGGCGGGTAGCGTGATCAGCGCATCACTGTTCAGGGCCAGCAAGAGGCCGACCAGCACGGAAGAAACGCGCGAAGAGACGTTGCAGGCAAGCTTGTCGGCGGCAAGTTCGCGATTGACCAGCTCGATGGCTGGCAGCGAGTTCACCTCGATGTGGTCCGCTGCGGCGAAGCGATCGGCAGTCTTGCGCCGCGTCAAGGGATGACCTTCACGGGCAAGCGTGATGAGTTTGTCGCCGAATAACTTAAGCACACGGATGTCGGGCGCCGGCACTGGCACGCTCTCGATGTCGATCACGAAATGGCAGCGCCCATTGCGCAGCGCATCGGTGTTGTCCTCGCGATGGAACGGCATCCAGTCGACGCGCACGCTGGGGGCCTGGAGCCTGAGGCGCTGCCGAATCGGTTGCAGCAGAATGAGCTCGGCTCCCTCGCTCGCCGCTACCGAAAAGTCGCGCACAGTGAGCGACGGATCGAATGGCTTGCTTGGCCTAAGCAGGCTTTCCATGCCGGCCAGGATGACGTGCACCGTGGGGGCAAGCTCGACGGCTTTGGCGGTCGGTACGAGCTTTTGGCCAGCGCGCACGAACAGCTCGTCGGCGAAGATTTCCCTAAGCTTGGCAAGAGCATGGCTGATCGCAGAGGAGCTTCGCCCCAGCCTCCCGGCGGCCCGCGTGACGCTCGCATCGACGAGCAGCGCATCGAGCGTTACCAGGAGATTTGCATCGACTTCTTTGAGGTGCATGGCCTGCAATAATTCTGCTGAAAAGAGTTCACTTCATGCATGTTACCGTTAGCGGTAGGGTTTTGACAAGGCGACCGGCCGCCCAGCCCGGCGCCCGAGGCGTCCAAGCGAAAGCGCGGACGCTTCCTCATCTCAACCTTGCGGCGGCCCTGAGGTCGTAAGGCCGAAGGGCCGTCGCAATCGTGCTGTTCGCGGGGCTGCTTTTGTTTCGCCAAGACCGGGGAGGAGCCTCGGCAAAGAAGGGATGCTGATGTTCGGACGATGCGCTACGGCCCGGCCCTTCGCCACTGCCACTCTTTGTGTCGCTCTTGCCGCAAGCCTTGCGGCTTCGCCCGCCTCCGCCGCCGACTCCACGCCGAAAGATGTCCTGAAGGTTTACGCCGACATCGCTCAGGCTGGCTACACCGATTCTCTCGCTACGGCGCGCACGCTCAAGCTCGCAGTCGATAGCTTTCTCGCTAAGCCGACAGAGGACAATCTTCGCGGCGCCCGCGCGGCGTGGATTGCCGCCCGCATTCCGTACATGCAGACCGAGGCCTATCGCTTCGGCAACGCGATCGTCGACGATTGGGAGGGCAGAGTGAACTCCTGGCCTCTCGACGAAGGACTGATCGACTACGTGTCTTCTTCTTATGGCACCGAGTCGGCGGAAAACGCGCTCTACACCGCCGATGTCATCGCCAACAAGACTCTCGTCATCGGCGGCAAGAAGCTCGACGCCTCGAAGATCACGAAGGAGCTCCTGGCAGATCATCTGCAGGAGGCGGGCGGCGTCGAAGCCAACGTCGCCACCGGCTATCACGCCGTCGAGTTTCTGCTATGGGGCCAGGACCTCAACGGCACGGGGCCGGGCAACGGCAACCGTCCGGCGAGCGATTACGACCTCAAGAAGTGCACCAACGGCAATTGCGAGCGGCGCGCGGCCTATCTCCGCACTGTCACGGACCTGCTCGTTGATGACCTCGCCTGGATGGCGGCGCAATGGGCGCCCGGCGGCGAGGCGCGCAAGCATCTCATGGAGGGCAGCGACGAGGCTGGATTGACGGCCATCATGACCGGGCTCGGCAGCCTCTCCTACGGCGAGCTAGCCGGCGAGCGCATGAAGCTCGGTCTTATGATCCACGATCCCGAGGAGGAGCATGATTGCTTCTCGGATAACACGCATGCCTCGCATTTCTTCGACGCGCTCGGCATTCGTAACGTCTATCTCGGCACTTATCGTCGGGCCGACAGGTCGATCGTTACCGGCCCGAGCATATCCGACTTGGTGAAGGCGAAGTCGCCGGAGGTCGATGCCGAGGTGAGAGCCAAGCTCGACGCCACCATGAACACGATGAATGCGCTTTATCTCCGTGCGCTCACGACCGAGTCCTATGACCAGATGATCGGCGAGGGCAACGACGAGGGCAACGCCGTGGTGCAGCATGCGATCGATGCTCTGCTCGACCAGACAAAATCGCTGGAGCGCGCGGTGGCAGCGCTCGATCTCCAGTCCATCAAGTTCGAGGGCTCGGACAGCCTCGACAATCCAGACAAGGTTCAAGAGGAGAGCAAAGCCGCGAGCGATGGAGGGAGCGAGGCACATTGACGAGGACGCTCGAGGGATCATACGTTATAACATAACAACACTCGATTGGACTGAGATTGAAAAGCCGGGGGCTTAACATCATGATTGGTAGGCGGAATTCACCCAAGGACGAGGCAAGACGGAGATCCTCAAGCAGCCGCGCTGGCGGCCGCAATCCGGTTTGGGGCGCCTCTATCCTGCGGGCCATCGGTCTTCTCGCGATCATCGCTTCGATTTGGGCGTTGCCCACGCAGGCGCGCGCCAATTGCGAGGTCACCGATACCGGCATCCCCGACGAGGTGGCGTTCAAGCTCGATCCGTTCGGGGTGCGCAAAGGCGTTGCCCAGAAGGGCATTCAGCTAAGCGGCACCTATTACGGGGAGTCGTTCGGTAACTGGGGCGGGTTCAAGCAGGGTGTCGCCTATGACGGCGTGCTCGACATGAATCTCGACATCGACATGCAGAAGCTCGGCTTTTGGAAGGGCCTCTGCTTCCACATGAATGCCTTCCAGATCCACGGTCACAGCATTACCGCCGACAATATCGGCGCGCTGATGCCGGTCTCCAATCTAGAGGCAACCCGCGCCACCCGGCTCGATGAGATGTATCTCGAGCAGCATCTCTTCAACGATAAGCTCGCCGTCAAAGTCGGGCAGCTTGCCGCTGACACCGAATTCATCCTGAGCGAGGGCGGCGGCTGGTTCCTCAATGGCACGTGGGGATGGCCGTCTATTGCCGCGGCAGACTTGCCGAGCGGGGGTCCGGCCTATCCGCTGGCAACGCCGGGCGTCCGTGTCGCCATCACGCCCAACGACAAGGCGACCCTGTTGATCGGCGTCTATAACGGCGATCCTTCGCACCCGTGCTCGAGCGACGATCCGCAAATCTGTAACAATGACGGCCTCGACTTCGAGCTCGACTCGCCGGCACTGCTGATGGTCGAAGGCGCTTACAAATACAATCAGGACCGTCTCGCTGGCACCATCAAGATCGGCGGCTGGAATCACTTCGGCACCTTCGAGAATCAGCGCTTCGTTTCGGGCGGCGCGCTGATCGCGGTGACCGGCGGTCCTGGCAGGCCGATCGACAATGATTGGGGCCTCTACGGTATCGTCGACCAACTCATCTGGTGTGTGCCCGGCAGCGAGGATCCGAAGGGCGTCGGCATCTTCGCCCGCGTGATCGGAGCCCCACAAGACCAAAACCTGATCGACATCTATTTCGACGGCGGCATCACCTTCACCGGCATGATCCCCGGGCGTCCCGACGATGGCCTCGCCATCGGCTTTGCCTATACCGGCATCTCCGATCAGGTGCATGTCTTCGACGTCGATTCAGGCCTATCGGTGGCCCGAAATTACGAGTCCCTGATCGAGGTTTGCTATACCTACCAGATCAAGGCCGGCTGGACGGTGCAGCCGGATTTCCAATACATCTTCCAGCCGGGAGGGAACGTGGCCGGCCAGGATGATGCGACAGTCTTGGGGGCGCGCACCAGCATCAGCTTCTGACGAAGGATTAGTGCACTTACCCCGCCCAGAGTTTCGCAAACGCGCAGCAGAGTCGACCAGGGAGCTATCGCAGGAGAGAGCGCGCCACGCGCTGCTCGCCGGGGCAATTGCTCTCGGAGCGGCTCTGCCGCTTTGCGTCGGCATTGTTCAGACCTATGGGGCCGACACCGCCGAAGCCCCATCGAGCCTTGTCGCCCCGACCACGGACTTCACCAAGGTCGAGGAGGGCGAGAACAAGCCGGGTGGCGGCGCGACGTCACGCGGCTCGACCGACACGCCAAACGCCTTCTCGCTGTCCTCCGGCAACATGGACTTCAAACGCGAGCTCGACTTCAAGGTCGGCAACGGCATCTTTCGTAAGAACTGGGTGTCGTCGCCTTCTTCGACCGACTCCTCGGATGGACTGGGGCCTCTCTTCAACTCACGCGCATGCCAGAACTGTCATTTGAAGGATGGGCGTGGCCATCCACCGCTGTCAGCTGATATGCCCGACGATTCGGGCTCGATGCTCGTACGGCTTTCAGTTCCCGCGGCGACCGAGGAGAAGGGCAGGCTAGAAGCCCACAGCGTGAATTCGATTGGCGATCCGACCTATGGCGGCCAGCTCCAGAATTTCTCGATCCAAGGCTTCAAGCCCGAAGGCCAGCTCAAGATCGACTATAAGGAGAAGAAGGTGAGGCTTGCCGGCGGCGAGACCGCGAGCCTGCGCGAACCGCATTACTCGCTCACCGATCTCGCTTACGGGCCGGCAAGTCCGGATCTCATGATCTCCCCGCGCGTGGCGCCGCCGATGATCGGGCTTGGGCTGCTTGAAGCAGTTCCCGAAGAGCAGATTTTGGCGCACGCTGATCCCGACGACGCAAATAAGGACGGCATCTCTGGCAAGCCGAACCAGGTCTGGTCACGCGAGCGAGACAAAGTGATGCTCGGCCGTTTCGGCTGGAAGGCCGGCGTGCCGACGATCACTCAACAGGCCGCTGAGGCATTTGCGGGCGACATCGGCCTCTCGACCGTCATGATCCCTTTCGGCTCGGGCGACTGCACCGAAAAGGAGAAGGATTGTCTCGATGCGCCGAACGGCAACTCGCCGCGTTATCAAGACGTCGAGGTGGGCGACGATCTGTTCAAGATGGTCGCCTTCTACTCGCGCAATCTCGCGGTTCCAGCGAGGCGCAAGCCTGACGATCCGGAGGTGCTCAAGGGCAAGGAAGTGTTCTACAGAATAGGCTGCACGAGTTGCCACAATCCGAAATTCATGACCGGAGAAGTGCCCGACCAGCCGCATTTGTCGCATCAGCTGATCTATCCCTACACCGATATGTTGCTGCACGACATGGGAGAGGGACTTGCCGACAATCGCCCGGAAGGCGCGGCCAACGGCAATGAGTGGCGCACGCCGCCGCTGTGGGGCGTCGGCCTGACGCAAACTGTGAGCGGCCACACGCTGTTTCTGCATGACGGCCGTGCGCGGAACCTGACCGAGGCCATTCTCTGGCATGGCGGGGAGGGTCAAGCCTCGCGCGATAAGTTCGCCGCACTCTCCAAAGCGGATCGCGCCGCGCTGCTCGCCTTCGTCAACTCGCTATGACGCGGATGAGGCCCGACAATTTTAGCCGCTTCCTTGTTCTGCTTGCATGCTTGCTCTGTGCCAACACGTCGGGGGCGCAGGCCGAGGCCGACCATACCGCGATCGCCCAGGCTTTTCTGCTCGAGGGGATCCGTCCCGGCTATGCCGCGCTTGGCGACGCAACCGGCGCGCTGAGCGGGAAAATCGGGATGCTATGCAAGGAGCCGTCAGAGGAGGCGCTGAAAGAGGCCAAGGACGCCTTCGCCGCTACCGTGGACGCCTGGAGCAAGGTCGAGATCTTTCGCTTCGGTCCGATCGTCCAGGACCACCGTTTCGAGCGCTTCTTCTATTGGCCTGATCCCAAGAGCCTCGGGCTAAAGCAGATCCAAGACGTGCTGACGCGGCGAGACGATGCGGTGACTTTGCCGAACGAGCTCGCCAACAAGAGCGTCGCGCTCCAGGGTCTGCCCGCTCTCGAATATCTGCTTTACGGCGATGGCTCAGACGCGCTCAGCCACGGGGCAAACGTCGTCGATGGGCAGAAACCGCTGCCCGAAGTCGGAGGCGAGGGTGCCTTCCGCTGTAGCTTCGCGATGAGCGTCGTCACCAATTTGGATCGCATCGCCAAGAACGTCATCGAAGGATGGCGCGAAGGGTCGGCCTACGAGAAGGCATTCCTCACGCCTTCGGCTGACGATCCGGCCTATCACGCGCCCAAGGAAGTCACGCTCGAACTGTATAAGGCGTTTGCCTCAGGCATCGAGCTCGTCCGCGACCAAAAGCTTGCCAAGCCGCTCGGCTCGTCGCCTCCCGTAGCGAGGCCCAAGCTCGCGGCCTTCTGGCGCAGCAATCTCACCTTCCCCAACATGGTCGGCAATCTCGAAGGCGTCCGTCTCCTGTTTGCCAAAGCCGGCTTCGCGCAAGTCGTGGCCGGCGACTCGCCCGGTGTGGAGAACTCGATCCTGTTCGACCTCGATCGTGCCATCGAGGTGCTCAAGGGCATCAAGCAGCCATTCGCTGAGGCGGTAAGCGACGAAGACACGCGCGCGAAGCTCGAAGCCTTGCGCGTCGGGTTGAAGAGCGCGGCCGGGACTGCGGGCGACATCATCGCCCGGAGCGCTGGCCTGAGCTTCGGTTTCAACGCCATGGATGGAGACTAGCCGTGATTGATCTCAATCGCCGCACGCTGTTGCTAACCTTGGCGAGCAGCGCTGCCATGCTGGCTTTGCCGAAGCATGCCCGTGCCGTCTTCGAGGCGGAATGTTTCGCCGCAGCGCGCAAGGACGATCGCGGCAATTTCTCTGCCGCGTTGTTCAGTCTGAGCGGCGATATGCGCTCGGTCGAGCTGCCGGGGCGCGGCCACGACATCGCGCTCCGTCCGGATGGCGGCGAGTGGGTAGCGTTTGCCCGCCGCCCAGGCCGCTTCGGCGTCGCGGTTCCAATCGGGAGGGACCAACCGGTCTGGTTCGCCACCAAGCCTGGTCGCCACTTCTTCGGTCACGGCGTGTTCTCGGCCAACGGCGGGCTACTTTACTCGACCGAGAACGATTACGAGGGCGCGCGTGGCATGATCGGTGTGCGCGACGTCGCGGCGGGATATAGGCAGATCGGCGAGTTCCCCGCCCACGGCATGGAACCCCACGACATCGCGCTGCTTTCCGACGGCCGCACCATGGTCATCGCCAACGGCGGCATCCGCACGCATCCCGATAGCGAGGGCGAGCTGAATCTTTCCGACATGCGGCCCTCGCTGGTCTATGTCGATGTCGCGACCGGCGATCTTCTGGAGGAGCATCGCCTTGATTCCGCGCTGCATCAGCTCTCGATCCGCCATCTCGCGATCGGCACCGGCGATGTTGTCGCGTTCGGCTGCCAGTACCGCGGGCCGGAAGAAGACGCGCCGCCGCTTATCGGCTTTCACCGCCGTGGTGAGGAGCCGGTCATCGTGCCTGCGCCGAGCCGAACGCAGGAAGGCTTGCGTAACTATATCGGCTCGGTTGCCGCCGACTCGAGCGGAGGCATCGTTGCGGCCTCAGCGCCGAAGGGTGGCCTCGTCACCTATTGGGATATATCAAGCCGGCGCTATCTCGGTGTGTCTGACCTCAATGACGGCTGCGGGCTCGCACCGACCCACCACCAAGCGAATTTCCTCCTTACCAGCGGCGAGGGCTGGCTCGCCACCGCCGATTCGAGCGGCGCGATGGAACGTCAGACGTCAAGCTTCCAGTGGGACAATCACGCGATCCTGGTCCGCTGAATCGCGCGTTTCAAGGGTGAAACCCTGGTTTCCAATTCCAATTATGACCTTATTTATCGGTCTAATGTCGGAATTGATTCCGTGATTCCATGGACCGACAACAGCTAGCCCATAAAGCCCAGGCTCAAGCCCGCGCACTTCTAGATCTCGCCAAGCGAGGGCCCGTCAAGCTTCTGCTCATCATCGGCGGCGGCATCGTTGCGCTCGCGGTGCTTGCGATCATCGCGGTCAATCTCCTGATCTCCGCCGATGCGGTGCGCGACCGGATCGCCCAGCGCGTCAAGGAGCAGACCGGGCGCGACCTCACGGTCAACGGCACGACCGCACTCCTTTTTACGCCAGGTCCGCACATCGTCATCACCGACGCGTCCTTTACCGACCCCGAGGCGCGCGCGGGCACCGCTGATATCTCGGTTGCGCGGCTGGTGCTCGATCTCAACTTTGGCGATCTGCTGAGCCGGCAGGTCGATGCCGAACGCGTGGTTGTCGAACGGCCAGTGGTTACGATCCGGCTCGGCTCCGAGGAGCAGCCGGTCGAGGTCCAGAAGCCCAAGGCGCAAGATGCCAGTAAGGTCGCGTCGTCTGAGGACGAGCCCAAGCGCGACATGAGACTGAACGACCTTCGCGTTGAGGACGGCACGGTCAACATCGTTTACGACGAGAAGGGCACCGAGAAGCGCGTCGAACATATCAACGCCAGGTTGAGAATACCGGGGCTCGTCGATCCCGCGACAGGCAGCGGCAAGTTCGACTGGAAGGGACAAACCGTCGATTTCAGCTTCGAGTTGACCTCGCCTGCCGATCTCAAGCAGAAGCGTCCCGCTAAGTTCCTGCTCGCTCTCGATACACAAGCGATTGCCGCACGCTTCGACGGCACGGTGATGACGAGACCTGAGTTCGCCGGGCATGGTCAGCTGTCGGCCAAGGCTCATTCGATCCCATCGCTGATTGCCTGGATGCGGGAGAGGCCCTCATCGCTTACCGCCATCGGCGACGGTGAGCTTGCCAGCCATATCGACTGGAAGAAGGACGAGATCACCTTGAGCCAAGTACGCTTTGCGCTGGAACACGCAAGCGGCCAAGGTCAGGCCGTGGTCACCTTGGAAGAGCCCAGACCGCATATCAGAGCCGCCCTTGCGCTCGACCATCTCGATCTCAACCCGTTCTTGGCAAACCCCGCAAGGCAAGGGAAGGGCCCCTCCGGCCAGAAGCCACAAGTCGCCGCGCCGCCTCTGGCAAACGACGATGCGCAGCCGCCACAAGCAGCAACCCCGAAGGACCAGTTTGAGAAGTCTGACACCGCGCAGAATGCAGAGCAGACTCAGTCCAACCCGGAGGCAGTTCCTTCATCAGGAGCCGATGGCAACCCAGCAGCGCTTCAGACCGAGGAGAACGCGCCTACGCCGCCGGATACGGGTGCCATTGCCGCCCCCGTACCGGCCGCCCGTCCCGCGAAGTTCGACGCCGATGTCAATGTCAATGTGCGGCAGACCCGGGTGGGCCATCTCGAGCTCGGCCCAAGCTCGCTCGGCATTGCCTTCCGCGACGGTGTGCTCAATGCGACGCTCGGCGGTATGGAGCTGTATGACGGCCATGCGAGCGGCAAGGTCACTCTCGACGCCTCCAAGGAAGTCCCTGCGTTTAACGGCAACCTGCTTCTCGACGGCGTCCAGGCCAAGACTTTGTTGAGCGATGCCGCCCAGTTCAGCCTGCTCTCGGGCCATACCAAGCTTGCACTGCAGATCAGCGGTTCTGGCGGCAATTCCGACGAGATCAAATCGTCGCTGACCGGCCAGGGTAATTTTGCCGTGAGCGACGGCGCCATCGAGGGCATCAACATCACCGAGCTCATCAACTCGGTAGGCGCCGGCCAGATTCCCGATCTTCGCCAAGGGCCAGGCGCCAAGACGACTTTCACCGATCTCGGCGGCAGCTTCACCATCGCGAACGGCGTCGCCCAGACGAACAATCTTAAGATGGCGAGCCCGGTGCTCAACGTAACCGCGGAAGGAAACGTAGACCTCACGCAAAGCACCATCGACATGCTGGCGCGCCCTGAGGTCGTGGCCGGTCCCGAAGGGAAGCGCGGCGCCAACAATCTCGCCGGGTTGAGCGTGCCGGTTCGCATCGAGGGGCCATTGGCCAAGCCATCGATCAGGCCAGAGGTCAAGGCCATGTTCGCCAACCCTGAGCAAGCAGGAAAGACGGTGAACCAGATCGGCGAAGCGCTGCAGAAGAAGTTCAAGGGCAAGCCTGTCGGCGAGGCGATTGGTCGTTTCCTCGGCAACGTCCAGATCGGGCCGCGTAATAGGGATGCCCAAGGCGACGAGGGACCGCCGCGGCAGAAACAGCCGGGCAAGAACGCTCAACAGCCGACGCCTGACCAAGGCGCGGCCGATCAGGAGAGCGGCGATGACGCTCCTGATCCCGACCTCGACCGTATTCTCCGCTAGACAGGCAATTCGCGCTACTGCACGACGGCTTCGGCCTTCGTGCTCGACGGCTCTCCGGCGAAGGTGATGAGCGTGCGCATCTCGGGATTGCCGAGGCCGACACACATCGGCGCTCTCACGCCCGGGATGAAGCTTGCATCGAACATCTCGCGCACTGCGCCGTCGAACTTGATCCAGTGCAGGATGTCGCCATTACGCGTGTCGATGATAAAGGCGCCGCAGCGCGGCTCGCCGTCCCGCGCCTTGACGTTATCTTCGAGCTCGAGGCCCTTGAATGCGCCATCGCGCGGAAGCGATGTGGCGACCAGGGCATGGCCGCGCCAGAACGACAGCCCGCGGGCAAATCCCGGGCAGAACGCCACCCGCTCGGTCTTGCCACTCTTCTCGTCGACGCGGCAGAGATAGCCGCGGCCCGAATCGAGCACCCACAGAACGCAGGCATTCAGCCGCGGCGAGTGCGGCATGGAGAGATCCTCGGTGACGATACGGTCGGTATCGACATCGATGAGGATGCCGCCCTCGTGCCGCCGCTCGCGCCAGCCATCGATCACCTCGCAGCGCGATACTGCGGTAACGTATTTCGGCCTGCCCTCCTTCATGGCGAGGCCGTTCAGATGGCAACGGTCCTCAGGCGCAAGCTTGGAGATGAACGGCGGTTTCCACACCGGCTTGAAGCTGTGCACCACATCGAGCGTGGCAAGGCACGAATATTTGGTGTTGACGAAGATGAGCTGATCTTTCCCGTCGATTGCAAGTTCGTGGGCGTCGATGTCACCTGTGGTGTGCGACATGCGCGGCACATAGAGCCGCTCGTAGTGCAGCGACTGCTGATTGGCGAGCTGGCCCGGGCCGAGCACGTTCTCGAGCCGCCAAATCTGGGCAATGGTCGAAAGGTAGAGCCGTTGCGGCGTCGCCACCATGCCCATCGCGCGCACGAAGTTCCGCTGGAATACCGAGAGCCTGCCGTCGAGCAGGGGCCCGATTAGCATCAGCTGGCCGGTCTGGTAGGAGGTGAGCGCGAGGCTCAGCCGGTTGGTCGCGAGGAAGTCGACGAAGCCACGCGAGGTCGAGATGGTGGTCTGCTGCTGTTGCTGGGTTGCCGCCGCGGCTCCTTGCTGCGGCGCGGCCTGCTCAGCCTGCGGTGGGGGTGCTGCCGCCTCGGCATCTCCGGCGGGCGCAGGCGCCGTGCTCTCCACGATTTCGTCCGCCTTGGCCGCGCGCTTTGCCGCTGCGTCGCCGGGCTTTTTGGCATGCCGCGTTCAGATTCCGCCTTTTTTGCCACGCTATTCCCCCGCGCCGTTGAGGCCTGAGGTTGCGAGTATAGTCGGGGAGAGAGGGCGTAAGATAGGCGGGAGAAGGGCAGGGGCCTGGCGCTACCAGGAGACGCGCATGCCGGCCTTGCCGCCGACGCCGTCGAGATCGTCGCCGAAGGTGACGTCGACCTTGGCGAACACGGAAGTGTTGGCGGAGGGATTGAAGAAGTTCACCCCTGCCGAGACCTC
>JBKOUI010000145.1:0-16232 GCA_046723315.1 Pseudomonadota bacterium
TGGTTGAGTCTCGTGGGCTCGGAGATGTGTATAAGAGACAGGCCGGCGACCTCGCCGAAGAGGAGGAGGTTATCGAGCCGCTTGAGAAGAAGCTCAAGAATCGTTTCGAGCTAGCGTGGGCGACGCTGGTCTCCAAGGCACATCCCGACGGCCTTTGGGCGTCGGCCTATCACATCAAGGTCGCGGTACGCGATGGCAAGACCGTCTGGCTTTCGAGTGGGAATTGGCAGTCATCAAATCAGCCGGATGTGCATCCTTTCGCAGCGAATCCAGGAAAGCTTCCGGCTGGATTCCAACGCAATTACAACCGCGACTATCACGCGATCATTGTGAACGACCGATTGGCTTCCATTTACGAAACTTACATAAAACGCGATTTCGAGCTTGCCTCGGCGCAGGCCGCGGAGCCGGAACCCCTGGAGGCGCCAGACCTGTTCGTGCCGGAAGAAGAGCCGGAACCGGCCATCGCCTTTGCGGCGCCTCCGCAGTTCTTCCCGCCGAAACGAATCAATCGCGTGGTGAGCGTTCAACCACTCCTGACGCCGGACAACTATGCCGAACACGTCTTGAAGTTTATCGGCGACGCCAAGGAGAGCGTGTGGTTCCAAAATCAGTACATCAATTTCCGGGGCACGAATGAAGATTTTGCGGAATTTCGTCTGCTTGTTGGCGCGCTGAAGAAAAAGATCGACGATGGACACGAGGTTCGCATCATATGCCGCGACCTCATGAAACAGGAAAGCCTGGATATACTGGTGGCCATGGGATTCCCCCGTGAGTCCTTCCGGTTTCAGCATTCCTGCCACAACAAAACAATTATCGTGGATGGCAAGAAGGTCATGTTCGGCAGTCATAATTGGTCGAATGAGGGCGTCAAAACCAACCGAGATGCCAGTCTCATCTTCGACGATCAGGAAATCGCAGAATACCTGGCACAGGTGTTTGACTACGATTGGAATCGGCTAGCTACCGCCCATCCGGCACAGAAGCGGCCACGCATTGCGCGCGCCGATGAGGCAACGCCGCCGGGTTTCAAGCGGATGCCATTTTCTGCCGTGTTCGAGGACTGATGTGAGAATTATGGCCCTGTGCGCTTATTGGAGTCTGACGACCAACATGAGAGACTAAGGTCGATCCAGCAATCGTATTCGGGTATGCCGGCGCCTCGGCGCGGTGAGGTCGGCTCTGTGACAAGAGCCCGCTGACGAAGGCGGACGAAGTACCGATGCGTCTTCGCGGAGAAGTCCGGCTCGTGCGAACAATCCGTCCTCTCGGTCAGCCACGTGAGCGCAGGTACTTTGCCAACAGGTATTCGTAATAGTGACCGGCGCGCGTTTCGAGAACTTCCTGGATGCCTTTCATAAAGCGTGTCGAGCGGGTGGCCGCATCTCCGGTGACGGCCTGGAATAGCGCGTCATAGAAATAGGCCTCACAGCGAATTTCGTTATAGCTCTGGCCGATGCGGTTGAGCCCGGAGGCCTCGAAAGCCTCGCGGCTTCGCAGCGGCGCAAAGAACTCCTCGGGTGTGACGTTGCCCAGGTAATAACCGATCAATCGCTCGCGCCACACCTGTGTGTCACCCTCATTGAGGCGGTCATGCCATGAAGCCCGGTTGATGCTGCGCCAACGGTCTTCCAGGTAGCTCTTTGCCTCCTCGAGTTTCCCCCGTCGGGCAAGATACCAATAGAGCATCATGCGTATATAGTCGCGGTATTCGTGCTTCGTTGTGAGATACTCACGCGCCGTCTCCTCCGCTTCGCGTTGGTTGGTCATCAGTTGCGACAGCGCTGCGAGAAACAAGGCGCCCTCACGCTGAACATCCGGCATTGTGAGCGCGCGTTCGGCGAGTTGTAACGCCTCATCGGTACGCCCAACCGCGAGAAGAAGGGAGAATCTGTTGGTTACCAGGTCGGCGCTCTCGGTCAGGCCGTCCTCGCGAGACTCCGCGAGGACACTCGCTGCCTCGTCAAATTCGCCATGGAACTGGTAAGTGTCGATGAGCGAAGAATAGGCAGAAGCGCCGGGCCAATTTTTATCGCCGATCAGCCCGGCATTCCTAACGCTCTGGATCAATGCCTTCAGCCGGCTCGTTGCCTCCTCCGCCGCCTCTTGGCGCGCTTGCTCGGCGCTGAACCGGGCCTTGGCCGAATAGTGTTTGGCGACAGCATACTCGATCCAGGCGCTCAAGCGCGGCCTGTCCGCTTCTGAGACAGCGGGTTTATTGAGTTGCTCTCGTGCCCGCTCGAGCCAGACGAGCGCCTTCTTCACATCACTCTGATCGTTGCTGTCGGAAAGCTTTTCCCCAAGTGCATACGCGACATAGGAATTGGTTGGGTGTACTTCGCTCAGCCGCTGCAGCAAATCCATGTACCAGCGCGGAAGCGATCGAGTGTCATAACGATTCCATAGGGTGTTGAACCCGGCCTGAGCAGCCGCCTCGTCCTGTTCTGTGTCCTTCCACTCCTGAAAAGCACCGGCGAGCCACTTCTCCGCCGCGGCCAGGTTCGGCGGCGGGTCGAAGCTTCGCTCGCTCAGCTCGAGAGTCCAATAACCCACGGCGTATTTCTGATTCGCGTCGAGCTGGCCGCCGTACCGCGGTGTGTTGAACAGATCTAGGCTGGTGCGCACATGGCCGCGATAGCCCTGCGCAGCATAGTGTTCGAGCAGACAATACTCGAGTGTTGCCCTGTCCAGGTCTGCCATCGAGTCCTGATGGCGGGCGAGGAAGTCTTCGATCTCGAAGCGGATTTGCTCGTTTATGGACATAAGCTCCTTGAGCCTGCCGGGAGGTTCAAATGGGAGGCAGGCTTTGGTTAATTTGTTCAGATGCCCTTTCGTGCTCATCGGGCCGCGACTTGCATAAAGCGCCAGAAAAGTCGCAATGGCGCGTCCTCGGTCCGCGCCCAGCGCCTCACGAAACCGCTCCTCAGCGAGCGAAAACGCGCCTTGCTCGAGAGCTTCGATCCCGGCGAGGATTCCCGGTTGTGCTTGATCGGGGGACGGTTGGGGCATTGGCGCAAGTCGCGCCGTCTGGGTCTGTTGCAGCGCCCGCACGAGTTGCGCGGCGTCCAACCCATCGCCAGCCAGCGACCAAAACACGAGGCTACTCAGAAGCCAGTCGATTTCCCGCAGGGACTGGCCTGGAGCGGCTAGCCGCAGCGCGCTGCCGATGCCTTTGGCCCCGTAGGCATCGAGCTCGGCATCGGTCGGCGCGAGCACGCCGCGCAGAAGCGATTTGATATCGGTCAGTGCATACCGGTCGAGTAACCAGGTCTTGAGTGACTTATTCGATTCCAGTTGCTTATCTACGTAGTCGGCAGTGATCCACCACGTACGCCATGCGAGAAGGCGGCGGCGCAACTCGTCGAGAAGGGTCTTTTCGGCGTCGCCTTCGGCAATGGCGACCTCAATCTCATCTGCATCCTTGTCAGCCCATGTCTGGGTCAGCACCTCGACGCGAAAAGCGTTGGTAGCGAGTTTGCCCCTCGGATCTGAGTTCGATGCGTGAAACTTTATGGGCGGCACCGTGATACCGAAGCGCTTGAACAGTTCACCACGCAGATCTCCGAGCTCCTCCATCAATTGGCTCTCTCGCGGCGCAAGGTAGAAAAGTAGCTCATCACCGAGATAAACGCGCAGCGGTGGTTGGCTGCCTATACGGTCGGCCGTATCTAAATAGGGAGCGATATCCTGGGCCCGGGCGAGCTCGGCGACTTCCATCGATGTGGCAACCTGCGCGCCCGCCAACCGCGCACCGACCCGCGACGTTGCCGCGATCTGGTCCGCTCTCACGTGTTCCGCCACGACCTCGGCCGAAAATTGCGACCGCGGATGGCTCGCCAAGCTGTCGAGCACGTACTCCAGATTCACGAGCGGATACCGGCGCCTGATCAGAGCGCGCAAATCCTCGACGAGCCCGTCGATGCCGCCACGGGAAGCCAGAGCCTCGGCGACCGTGCGATTGAAACCCGCGCTTTCCAGGCGGCGCAGCAAATAGGCCACGATTTGACGGTTGAGTGCCTGTTCCGGCTGCGTGCTCAGGGCCTCTCCCACCGCCCTGGCGACCACTGCCTCTTTGGGCGCGGCCGGGTGCCCTGCGGCTTCGAAGAGCGGCTGGGTCCAATGCGGCACCAGCCACCACGGACCGTCGTCTTTCAGGGCATCAACCGGTATCCACTCCTCTTTGTGCGCGTCGAACCACGTTTGCAACCGCTCTGGCATGTCCTCTTCGGAGACAAGGACGAAGAACGGTCGTGTGGGGGCCTCTATGCGCGTCTTTCGCTCGCCGGCGATCAATACGAGATCATCCTTCGGTACGTTATTGTCTTGTTTCAGCTTCAACGCTGCCGGCGCAGGGATACCCCAGGTTTCCGCCAGTCGTGTCGCGTTGATCCGCCACTCATACCGGAGCCGGCCAGCATCTATGTTGCGCGCGGGATTGTAGCGTAGCTCGATGGGCCATGCCGCGTCGTCACCGACTTTCGGCATCATGGCGCCGACCCTTCGATCCATGCGGTACTGCTCTGTGATGACCGGCTGGGCGCGCTTGAGCAGCTCGGTCAGGTGGTCGAGCTCGTTTTGCTGCCATAGAGAAGGGAAGGTATTGCCGAGTATCGTCGGCGGCTTCTGTTGTACAGTCTTCTGCCAAAGGTAGGCAGCGACATTGCCAACCACCGTCGGCGCCTCTCGGTGTGCCCTCTCGGAGTCGTGCTGGTTGAGCGTGAGTAGCTTGTCGATTGCCCCATCGGTGCGATCGTACTCGTTCCAATGCGCAAACGCTACGTAAAAAATCAAAGCCACGATTGCCACACCGACGCTCGCACCGAGTCCCGTGGCGCGCAGCAACTTCCACCGCCGCCGGCGGCGTTCGTAGTGTTCTTTCCAGACTCGAATGGAATCCCTGATTGGCCCGATAAAGCGGTCGTGCGTCAGTTCGTACCAACGCTCGCCGCCGGCGCGCGCCTCGGCGCGGATGAGGTGCTTCTCCTCCAGAACGTCGACGGCGGCGTTGGGGATCGCCCTTTCCTCGCGACCGGTGCTCTCCGGCCCGCGGTAGACCATGCCGCGCGTGCCTCCGGGCGTGATGAGATAGCGGTCCACCCACAGACGCAGCCGGTCCTTCGAGACGCCCGTTTTCGTCGTGGCGGCCTCGAGTGCATCGTCGTAGAACCGCTTCAGTGCTTTGTCGACGTCGCCGTAGGTCTCGATGTGTGCGGTCGTGATCGTGTGGACATCCGGGGGCAGATCGTCCCAGAGCTTCGCGCATGCGACTTGCAGCTGCACCGGCTCGACCGATTGGCCGACGGTCTCGATGTCCTCCCCTCCCGCACCTCTCACCGTGATCTTGCGCAGCTCTTCGACTAGCCGCTGACTCGCCTCCGGCTCGATGTTTCTATCGGTCCGCGCGAGGGGGCCTTCGATCGCCTGCTGGGCCGCTTTCGGGCCCAGTTGATCGAGTGGAAAGCGCGTGCGCAGACCCTGCGGCAATAGCGGCGCGTACGTCTCCAGTTGAGCGACGAATTCCCGTCGCATGACCAGCACGATGCGCAGCCGCGGATCGTGTTCGAGCGCGTCGCAAAGCTGGCGAATGAACGCCCCCCGCTCGCGCCAGCGCTCGGGCGCAAACGTAAAGAGCTCCTCGAATTGGTCCAGGAGGACGATCCGCAGCACGGCCTCACCGGCCGCGTCCTCTCGGTGGGGGCGCGCGGCGAGGAAGCGGCCGATGTCCGCCTTCACGAGCTCGCCGGGGTCGACGCTCGGGCCGGCCCAGCTCGATAGGACGTTGAATGCATAGACGTTGTCGACGCCGACGTTCTTGACCGCATCGGGTATGCGACCGCCCACGCGCGCCGGCGGCAGCACCTCATAGCCGCGTGCCTCGAGCAGCGGGATCAAGCCTGCGTTGAGCAGCGACGACTTGCCCGCGCCCGAAGCCGCGTAGAGGACAACAATCGGATGGGCGACGACGAGGGAGCATAGATCACGCGCTTCGCGGTCGCGTCCGAAGAAGAGCTCCTCTTCCTCGCGTCCGAACGGGCGTGGCCCGACGTAGGGCTTTTGATCAGCCGTGGCCATCGAAGGCCTCCCAGCGCCGGCTCAATTCGGAGACGAAATCGCGGCAGGTCCCCCAGAAGACTCGGATCCGAAGGCTGGAGAAGTGTTTGTCGAAATAGTTTTGAACACTCTCTTTCTGCTCGTCGGTCATGTCCTGCCGGACTTGCGAGAGTTGAACCGAGACGTGCGAACGGGTGCTGCTTTTGTCCAGGTACTCGACGAGTGCACGGAACAGGACGCGAAAATTCCAGTCCGCCAGCCCGTAGCCGAGAAAGAGCAGCGTCGAATCGGTGAACGCCTCCTGGACCCGTGGCGGCAGGATGTGCTGATCGGTGGAGATCCGCATGAGGAAGTCGAGGTAATCGTCTTCGGTCAGCACCATCGACTTGGTTTCGTCGAGGTAACCGTGCAGGTGAAAGACGACCGGTTGCTGTGCCGAAGGCACGTAACCCTTCTCGAACTCGGACGGCAGGTGCTTGATGTCGCTCTTCCAGCGGCAAGTCTCCCGCACGCCTTCTCGCCCTTGCGCCTTGAGGGCGCGGATCATGAAGTCGTCGTAGTTCGTCGTCATGTAGATCGGCAGCGGGAGCCTCGACAGAACGCCATGCGGCTCATCCAGCGCGCTGAAATCCGGGGGCGCGCATTTCTTGAAGGAGTTCGCGAGCTCCTCCTTCGGGAACATCGAGTCGTAGGTGACGGCGAGGTATTGCGCGACGCGCGGGAGGTCCGTCCTGTCGGCAAGCGGGTAATTGTGCTCGGCCGACCATTTCTCGGCGACCCCGCCGCCGAGCGGCAGTGCGGGGAACGAAGCGCCGGCGCCGAGAAACGGGGTGCACCTGCCCTCCTTGATGCGGTGCAGGAGCAGCTTCCAGTCGCTGTCGCTCAGCGAACCCTGCATGACCGTACCCAATGAAGTTTGGGTTGCACGTGCACAGGATAGTTTAGAGTGCGCGGCTGCGTCGCTGTGTGAGTTAGCTCACGCACCGCACCGGGCAGTGACGGTTCCGCCCCGGTGGCGGAACCCATCTCGCTCGATCTCCTCCCTCGAGTTTATTCCGGGCTCCGCAGTTTTGCACGAGTTCCACACTCGCGCGCCAGTCTAAACAACGAATGATTGCATTCTGTGAAAAACACAACTAAATGGCGCATTCGTGAGAAGGCCAAACTCCGCTCTCTAATTGCGCCATTGCTGAACTTGCCGGCGGGACTCGGAGGCGTAATCTCAAGCCCCACGTACGGACATCCCAGCCATGAAGATGCCGCGTATTCTGGTGAAAGCCGCGCCGGCCCTTTCCTCCGCGCGATTGGTTTTCGGGACCAGCCCCGTCGCGTTCACAGTCGCGCCTCTGTTCAAGAGCATCGCGCCGCCGAAAACGGTGGGACCGACCCCCGCCAATATTTGGCAAATCCTGACCCCACCGGCGGACTTCGATGAGGAAAACGCTTGGGACGTGTGTCACGCATTGCTGCAGCACGGTGTCGGCCTGGCGGGCGCGCCGCTGCCTGAGTTCGCCGAGCCTGACCTCGAGCAACGGTGGATCACGGGAGGCGATGCCGAGCTTGGAATGGCATTGTCGCGGTCATGCGATAGCGTCAATCCTCAGCGCGAAGATTTTCCGCTTAACGCCGGCAATCCGTACTGGTTTCGCGATGCCGGGCATTCACAATTCGATGCCGCCATCGCGACGGTCGGCGGGCCGCAGGATGCGGCGACCGTTCGCATTGCGCACTTCGACACCGGTTACGATCCAGACCACCATACATTGCCGAAGCACCTGCGTGCGGACATCGCCCGCAATTTCGTCGATGACAGTGCTCCCGACGATGCGACCGACCGGACGAGCGGGCCATTGGTCAATCTTGGGCACGGCACCGGCACGCTCAGCATTCTCGCCGGCACCGCTCAGCCAGGCCAATCACTGTTGGGCGGGGCGCCGTTTGCGGAGGTCGTACCGGTGCGGGTCGCTAACCGGGTCGTGCTTTTCCGCAATAGCGCAATCGCCCAGGCGTTCGACTATGTGCATTTGTTGAACGCGATTGGGCCCAATCGAGTCGACATCATCACCATGAGCATGGGCGGCCTTGCGTCCCAGGCATGGGCCGAGGGCGTGAATGCGCTCTACGAGCAGGGCGTATTCATCGTCACGGCTGCTGGTAACAATTTCGGCAATCTGCCGACCCGCCAAATCGTTTTTCCCGCGCGTTTCGGTCGCGTCGTCGCAGCCTGTGGGGTCATGCAGGACGGCCGGCCGTATGCCGACCTGGAAATTCGGTTGATGGCCGGAAATTACGGTCCCGAATCCAAGATGAAGACGGCGATCGCCGCGCCTACGCCGAATGTGCCGTGGGCGCGGTGGGGCTGCAGCGACGTCATCGACTTCGACGGCCAGGGAACGTCTGCGGCGACTCCACAAGTTGCTGCCGCGGCCGCGCTCTGGCTGCAAAAGCATCGCGCGGGCGTCGATGCATACCCGAGTGCCTGGATGCGAGTCGAAGCGATCCGCAGTGCGTTGTTCGGCGCCGCCAAGAAAAACTGGCAGGACATCAAGCATCTCGGGCGCGGAGAATTGCGCGCTGACGAGGCGCTGGCGCGGGCGCCGGCCGCGGCGTCCGCACTGCGCAAGACCGAGGCCGACGATACTTCATTCGAGCTCATACGGATTCTCGCCGGCCGCGGGGTGCAGGTCGCGCCCGACCCGGAGCAGCGGATGCTGGAACTTGAGAGCTTGCAGCTCTCGCAGAGTGCGGCTGTCGAGAGCGTCATGCCGGCCGACTCGGCGACCGCTTCGCCTGCCGAGGTGCGGCGGGTGGCCGAGGCGCTGATCGCTCACCCGCGTGCATCGAAGGCGTTGCGGCAAGCGATCGGTGCAGTGCTGCGCCGAGATGAGGTGAGCGTGCCGGTGACGCTGCCGGTGACCGGGAATTCGGTTCAGCGACTGCAACTCGACCACGCAAAAAACCCGAAGGTCCGCCAGCCGACGGGACGGCCGCTGCGCGTGTATGCCTACGACCCAGCGCTTGGCGCGCGTCTGAGGACGCTCAGCATCAACGAGGCGATCCTCAATGTGCGCTGGGAAAAAGATCTCCAGCTCGGTCCGATCGGCGAATACGTCGAAGTAATCGATATAGATCCGGCCAGCCAATGCTGTTATGCGCCGGTGGATCTGAACCATGCACATATCCTGACGCAATCCGGCCTTTCACCGTCAGAAGCCAATCCGCAGTTTCATCAGCAGATGACCTATGCGGTGGCGATGAAGACGATCGAACACTTCGAGGCCGCGCTTGGGCGTGTTGCCTTATGGGCGCCGCGCGAGAAGAGGGTGGATGGCGAAAGACATACGGAATATGTGCAGCGGCTTCGCATCTATCCGCACGCTCTTCGCGCGAAAAACGCCTACTACAGCCCCGACCGCAAAGCCCTCCTGCTCGGCTATTTCACGGCTTCAGGCGCGAGCGAGGGAACCTCTCTGCCCGGCGGAGTCGTTTTCACGGCAACATCCCACGACATCGTCGCGCATGAGACGACACACGCGTTATTGGATGGCTTGCACCGGCGATTCCGCGAACCGACCAACCCCGACGTATTCGCATTCCACGAAGCGTTCGCGGACATGGTCGCACTTTTTCAGCACTTCACGCTTCCGGAAGCATTGCACCACCAGATCGCTGAAACTCGCGGCGATCTCGAGAAGCAGAACCTTTTGGGACAACTCGCGGTTCAATTCGGCGAGGCGACCGGCAGATATGGGGCTCTGCGCGATTATATCGGCAAGGTCGTAAAGGTGGAGGTCGGGCGCGACGACGAAAGCACCGGCGAATACGAGGACGACGACAACGAGGTCGCGAGTTCGAATGATCCCGCCAAACCGCGGCGAAAGGAGGTCTGGGTCCGGCGCAAGCCGAAACGGAGCGACTACGACGAGGCGACCGAAGCACACGACAAGGGCGCCGTTTTGGTTGCCGCCGTCTTCGACGCCTTCCTGCAAATTTACAAGCGGCGGACGGCGGATCTTCTGCGGCTGGCGACGGCGGGGACCGGCATTCTGCCGGAAGGAGCTATATCGGCGGACCTGATCACGCGATTGGCGCGCGAGGCGAGCAAAGTCGCGGCGCAGTTTCTCAACATTTGCATTCGCGCACTGGATTATTGCCCTCCGGTCGACCTCACCTTCGGCGAATATTTACGCGCGCTGATTACCGCGGATGCTGACCTCGTGCGAGACGACAAGTACGGCTATCGCACCGCGTTCATAGAGGCGTTTCGCAACCGCGGCATTTATCCGTGGGACGTCAAGCATCTGTCGCCCGGAAGCCTTGTCTGGGAGCCGCCCCCTCTGCCGCTGCAAAGGGCCAATGTGAGGGCAGTTCTCGACAAAATGTCGATCAATTGGGACATGAGCGTCGAACGCGAGGCTGCCTATGGCTCTTCTGAACACAACGCCAAGATCTTTTGGCGCTGGCTGATGGATGCAGAGCAGGTCAGCGACGAGGAAATCGCGGCATTGGGTCTGCATCGGATCGATCAGCCAAGAGCCTATGTCATCGGCGAATTCACCGGCGAACTGCGTAGGATCGAGATCCACTCGGTACGGCCGGCGCGGCGCGTCGGTCCCGACGGAAATATTCGCTCCGATTTGATCGTCGAAATCACCCAGAGCTTCCGTCCGTCGGGCCAACCGGACGTCCGGTTCCGCGGCGGCTGCACATTGCTGGTCGACCTTGCGACAGCCGAGGTCCGCTACATGGTGCGCAAGAAGATCCAAAGCCCAGGCCGTCTCGCCTCACAATTGGACTTCCGCGCCAGCGCTGCGCGCGGACTGCGCGCCAACTACTTCGCGGGCGAAAACGCCTTGCGCGAGCCGTTTGCCATGATGCATCGCGTTCATGGATAGGAAGAGCACCGTGGCCGGTACGCCCCGAAAGGCAGCCAAAACCGCCAAGCGCCGCCAGGGCGAAGATTCGCCGGCTGCAAGCGGTTATCGCGCGAAGATCAGAATGTATCGACAAGGCCTGGGGGACTGCTTTCTGATTTCGCTCCCGCGCCGGAATGGCAGTCACCGACCCTACAATGTCCTGATCGACTGCGGCGTGATCTTGGGCACCGCGGATGCGAGCACCAAGATGACCGAGGTGGTCGAAAATATTGTCGCCGCCACGCAAGGCGAGATCGACGTGTTGATCGCAACGCATGAGCACTGGGACCATCTTTCCGGTTTTGTGCAGGCCAAGGGGTGTTTTGACAAGCTCAAGGTCAACGAGGTCTGGCTCGGTTGGACCGAGGATGGCGACGACTCCCTGGCGCAAAAACTTAAAGCGCAGCGGGACGCCGCACTCGCCTCGCTGCGGGTCGGACTCACTCGGCTGCAGCTTGCGGGGCATGCGTATGCCGACGAGGCGGTCGAGCTTGGCGGCCTTCTGGAGTTTTTTGGCGCGGCGAAAGGCGCGTCGACGAAAGATGCCCTCAAGTATGTCAGAAACCTGTCCCCGAACCTGCGATACTGCGCGCCGACCGATGCTCCTGTAACGCCTGCCGACGCCGCAGCGAGGTTCTACGTACTCGGGCCCCCGCGCGACGAGAAGTTTTTGCGCAAGATCAATCCGTCGACGCGCGATAAGGAAACATACGGCTTTGCCTCCGATGCGTTGCAAATGTTCATGGAAGGCGCGGGGAGCGCGTTGGATCGGGAAGATACCGGTCGTCCTTTCGATCTCCAGTATGAACTCCCGTTCCCGTACGCGCGGGAAATGCCGTTCTTTCAGCAGCAGTATTGGCGGGCAGGCGATGCGAGGGACGACTGGCGACAGATCGACATCGACTGGCTGGGAGGCTCGACCGAGTTGGCGTTAAACCTTGATAGCCTCACCAACAACACCAGCTTGGCTTTAGCGATCGAGCTTGCGAACGGCGATGTGTTGCTATTCGCGGCCGACGCGCAGATTGGCAATTGGTTGTCGTGGCAAGGCCTGGAATGGCAGATCGGCGACAGGACGGTTACCGGGAGCGACCTGCTCAAACGCGCCATCTTCTACAAGGTCGGCCACCACGGCAGCTACAATGGGACCCTGAGGGAGAACGGCCTCGAGCAGATGGAAAATTTGCGCGTGGCGATGCTCCCGGTCGACCAAGCGATGGCGAAGAAGAAGCGTTGGAATCATATGCCCCTCGACGAACTTGTCGCCGCGCTCAACGAAAAGGCAAAGGGCGTCGTTCTGCGCGTCGATCGGCCGATGCCACCGACACAGGAACAAGTGCTTGAGGACCGCCTGTTTTTTGAGGTCACCTTCTAGAGCGCCCGCGGCGATCGATTCAATCTTCGATGAGACCCAACCACGTCCCCGACCGACCGAGCACGCGAGGTGAGGGCTTCTGATGCACCCTCGCCTGTTCTTTGCCTTCCTTTGTGAGCTGCCCTCTTCCGCGAGGGAAGGGGGCAGTTTAACGACCAATGCGCTAGCCGTCCTACTGGTTGCCCACCAAGCCGAAACCCGCGCTTACTCTCAATACTTATGCTTTTGAATCCGAGCCGCTGGTGAAGCCCACCGGCTTTCGCGAATACGACGTGCGCGGCTTCTGGAAAAGGAGATCAACTTGATGGGCGTGCAGGCGCTGGGGCTCGGCCTGGGCACGCTCATCCACGAGCTCGGCGTTTCCCCGCAGGTCGTCACCGGCCACGATTTCCGCGCCTATTCCGCCTCGGTCAAGACCGCCTTGACGACCGGATTGATGGCGGCGAGCTGCTCCGTGCACGACACCGGTTTCGTCGCCTGACGTTTGGCCGTTCTGCGAACGGAGCTCTTGCGCCTTTGCTGTGTGTTCGTTGCCCAGTAGGTTGAGCCTTTGCGCGACCCGCAGAGTGCGGCAGATCGATCGATGGCTGAAACTCCACATGCACGTTGAACGGCTCGGTCTGGAGCCCATGCTTGCGCCTGACGAAGCAGCCGAGGTCCGGCGTCACCGGATTGGGAAACGGGAACAGCAGCGGGGGCCATCGACACATGAACCGGCGCAGTCTCATCGGTTCGCGGCCGGTGATCGAGATTGGCAAGCAAGGAATGCACCGACAGAGACCGACTGCATGCCTGGGCATATGAGATTCATGGAGACCACTCGCATTTGAGCTGCAGCGCCGGGATACGGCATCGGCAGAACCCATTTGCGCGGGGCACCGAAGCGCCCGCAGGTCCTTGGGCTAGACCTGAATCGTTCTGAATCAACCGCTTGAGCGAGATGCTGCATGTCGGACGCGCCGGCAGGGGTGAGTGGCACAATCAGACGCACCGGCCGCGATGGATAGGGTTGCGCCCCCGCGATCGGCGAGACGGCCGGCAGCGCGGCAGCGCCCGCGGTCAGATGCAGAATTGTCGGCGGGGAAGTTTCATTTTGAACCTTCCTTCACGTCACTCGATCACCTCGTCGGCGCGGGCGAGCAGGGTCGGCGGAATTTCGATGCCCAGCGCATCGATATGGACATTGCGCCCGTCCGTCCAACCCAACGCTTGAAGACCCTCTTTGAAAGCCGCGATGCGAGCTTGCGATTCCGGCTCGGTTTCAATGGCTCCTATGAGCACGCCAATGCGCCGCATCCCCTCCAGCTGCTGCGCCTGTGCCGCGAGCGGCCATGCCGCCGCGCCGCCGAGCAGTGTGATGAACTCGCGCCGCCTCATTCGATCAACTCATCGGCACGAATAAGAAGAGCGATCGGCATTTCCAGACCAAGCGTTTTTGCCGTGCTGAGGTTGACAATGAGGTCCAATCTCGTCGGCTGTTCAACGGGAAGATCGGCTGGTCTTGTGCCCTTAAGGATTCGTTCAACATAGAATGGAGCGCGGGCATGCATCGGCAGGTAGTCTGGACCGTAGGCGATCAACGCTCCTCCCTCGCCGCTGCCGGGAAGGCAAATATCGCCGGTAAAGCATGTTCCATCGTAGCTTCAGTAACCTTGTTGCGATTCTGATAGGTGAAAGGGCTTGGCTGAACGATCAGCGCGACGGCTCCAACTGCCTTCGCTGCCGCAATGACATCATTCAGTTTGGCGACTTGATCAATTGCCCATGACCGAAATGCCAAGCCAGCCGATTGCGCCGCTTCCTCGGCGACTCGAAGCCTGTTTTTTCCATCCGCCCACTCTGCGTACCAGAGATAGTCGATCGGTCCTCGCCCCCTTTGCAGCTCTGTAGCGAGGTCGACCTGTTTGCCGCCAAGGTCCGCGAGTATGTCGCTGAAACCGGTTATATTGCCGCCGGGACGGGCCAAATTTTCAACCAGCCCGATGCCGATAGGATTGCCGACACTAACGAAAACAATCGGGACCGTGGACGCATGACGTTTTGCAGCTAACGAAGCACTCGTGCCGCATGCGACCAAGAGGTCAACGCCGCGCTCCAATAAGCTTTTGACTGCCTGCTCCGGATTCCCCATCGTCCAGACGACATCCAGCATGACGTCTCGATTTTCAACTAGTCCGGTTTGCCGCAAGCCCTTCCGAAAGGCTTCAACGAGAGACTGATCATATGGGCTAGAAGGAGCGCCAATTGCCAAAAATGATCGATTTGTGCCCCACCCCACGCCATCTGCAACTTCGCTGCAAAGTCGCGTTAAACTCCTCAAGAGCCGAGCACTTCCCACGGCGCGGCTCGGATCATGATCTAACTTCGTAATAAGCACATGTTGACCGGCAAGCTATGCTGCTTTCAGATCGCACTTTGCGCGCAGCTCGGCGGGGATTTTGACATCTAAAGGCCTCTGCCGGCGCATTCATTTCCGTCGGATGCCATCTGTAAACGACGGCCCGTCGGATATGCCGAATCTGATTTCGCAGCAACTTCGCTTTTGGCTGGTTCACTGACTTCCCGGATTTTCAGCCTCGCTCTCAGCCTCGACCTTCTCCGCAGCTTCGCGTTTTGCCTGAGCGGAAGCCTCCATCTTCGCGACCCTGGCAGCTTCTCGCTTTGCCTCCTTGGCCGCTTCGCGCTCGACCTTGCGGGCGGCTTCACGCTCCGCCTTCTCCGCCACCTCGCGTTGCTTCGCTTTCTCAGCGGCTTCGCGCTTTGCCTGCCTCGCCGCCTCGCGCTCGGCTTTTCGCGCAGCGTCGCGCTCCACCCTCTCGGCAGCTTTACGCTTCGCTCGCTCGATGGCTTCAAGCCTCGCCTTCTCTGCTGCCTCGCGCTTCGCCTGCTGCGCAGCTTCGCGCCGGGCTTTCTCCGCGGCGGCAAGCCTTGCTCGCTCGGCCGCGGCTTCGCGGCCCATGGCCTCTCGCCTGGCCTTTTTAGCAAGCGCGCCGAGCTTTGCGGCCCTGTTGTCTGCCTCCTTGACCGCAGCCGCACTGTTGGCAACATCGAGCTTTGCCTTCTTTGCAGCGGTCTCGAGCTTCCTCACCTCGTGCCTTGCCGCGTCTGCTTCAGAACGACGTTGCTCCGCGGCGCCTTTTGACTCCGCTGCGGCGGCTTCGTGCTTGGCGGCGAAGTCGGCTGCTTTGTTTGCAGCCGCCTCCAGCGCCGCGGCGGCAAGCCTTGCTCGCTCGGCCGCGGCTTCGCGACCAGTGGCCTCTCGCCTAGCCTTTTTACCAAGCGCGTCGAGCTTTGCGGCGCTGTTGTCTGCCTCCTTAACCGCAGCCGCACTCTTGGCGGCATCGAGCCTTGCCTTCTTTGCAGCGGCCTGGAGCTTCGTCACCTCCTGCCTTGCCGCATCTGCGTCAGAATGACGTTGCTCCGCGGCGCCTTTTGACTTCGCTGCGGCGGCTTCGTGCTTGGCGGCGAGGTCGGCTGCTTTCGTTGCAGCAGCCTCCAGCGCCGGAATGCTGACAGCAACCTTCCGCCGCTTGGGCGGCGCTGCTTTCTTGATATTCAATTTGGCTTTTGATTTCGCCTTCGACTTCGCTTTTTTTGGCATGGCGAGCCACGTTCAAAGTCGATTGAGTCTATCTGTCTAAAGACATGCATGCCAGGACGGGCCCGGCCATGACGCGTCGCAAGGATAGGTATCAGCCGCGCGCCGCTTCGGCAAGCCAGCCGAGGACGTTGAAGACGTACGCTTGCGCTCGAGATTGTACTCCGCGACGTCGCGCCCGGCGATGTTGACCTGTCCCAGGCCTCCGCGACGCGCGCCATGCGGCCGTGATCGGCACCTTGTCCGAGGCGCCAGTGCAATTGGAGGCGACAGGTTGACGACCGAGGAG
>JBKOUI010000131.1:0-19357 GCA_046723315.1 Pseudomonadota bacterium
GCTACACCGTACGGGATTGCGTCGGAGATTCGAGCGCGCTGCTTGCTCAAATGGAACGCGGTGCACAAGAGCACGCGCTTTCGCTCGTTGATTACATTGGTCTACTCACCGAATTGCCTCCCGAGATCGGCGACCGCATCACGGCAGCGTGGGGCGATCCGCAAGATGATCCGGATATCCGCGATGGCATCTTCCGTTTCCGCGCCGTGCGCTTCGGCAACGTTCTGGTCGCGCTTCCACCGGAGCGTGGCAATGTGCACGAGCGCCGCGCGACCTATCACGATCCTTCGCTTCCGCCCCGCCATGCGTTTCTCGCTTTTGGCCTTTGGCTGCGTCACAACTTCAAGGCCGAGGCGCTCGTGCATATGGGCGCGCACGGCACGCTCGAATGGCTGCCGGGAAAAGCCGTGGCCCTGACAAGCTCCTGCTTCCCTGAGGCCGTGGTCGGGCCGCTGCCGGTGATCTATCCCTTCGTCGTGAGCAATCCCGGAGAGGCGGCCCAGGCCAAGCGCCGCATCGCCGCCGTCACCATCGGCCATCTTCCTCCGCCTCTGACCGAGGGCGGCCTGTCAGGCGCAGCCCGTGAACTGGAATGCCTGGTCGATGAATATGCCATCGCCGATGGGCTCGACCGGAGACGGCGCGAGCGCCTCGCCAGACTCATCATCGACACGGCGCGAGACAGCGGCCTGGCACGCGAAGCCGGCGCCGAAAGCGACCTTCATCCCGACGAGGCCCTGCCCAAGATCGATGCCTGGCTGTGCGACCTGAAGGATTTCGCCATCAAGGATGGGCTGCACGTCTATGGGCGCGTCGCCGCTCAAACAAGCGACCCTCAATGGCAAGCGAGCGCCGAGACTGAGCGCGGGGCTCTCATCGCCGCGCTCGACGGGAGGCGCGTACCGCCTGGTCCGGCCGGCTCGCCGCAGCGCGGCCGCCGCGACGTACTCCCCACCGGGCGCAACCTGTTCACCGCCGACCCGCGCCTTTTGCCCACGCCTACCGCAATGGAGCTTGGGCGACTCGCTGCAGACGAGGTGATCCGCCTCTATCTCCAGACCCACGGCGAGATGCCGCGCGCGCTGGTCATCGATTTGTGGGGGAGCGCCACGCTCAGAACCGGCGGCGAGGAGATCGCGCAGGGGCTGGCGCTGATGGGTTGCCGGCCTGTTTGGGATGGCGCCACGGCCCGCGTCACCGGCATCGAGGTGCTGCCATGCGCCGTCATGGGCCGCCCGCGCGTGGATGTGACGTGGCGCATCTCTGGACTCTTCCGCGATCTCTTCCCGGCGCAGATCGCGCTGATCGATGCGGCCACGCAGCTCGTCGCCGCGCGCGAGGAGGACGACGATGAGAATCCCCTCGCCGCTGCGGCTCGCACCGCTCGCGGCGGAAGGATCGCCCGCATCTTCGGCAACGCGCCTGGCGCTTACGGCGCCGGCGCCGAGGATTTGCTTGGGCGCGATGCAGATGAGGGCGAGATCGGCGACGCCTATCTCGCCGCGACTTCCCACGCCTATAGTGGAGCCGAAGGCGAGGGCAGGCCCGATGTCGGTTTTGCCGCGCAAGTCGCGCGCGCCGATCTGCTGCTGCATCCGAGCAACGATCCGACCCGCGATCTGCTCGAAGGCGCCGAGGACGTGGCGCATGTCGGGGGATTCGCAGCCGCCGCTGCCTCACTCGGTCGCGCGCCCGACTTCGTCGTCCTTGACACCACCGACCCCGAGCGGCCGCGGGCGCGCCCCCTGCCTCAGTCGCTCGCCCGCATCGTGCGTGGGCGCGCCACCAATTCGCGCTTCATCGAAGGCATGATGCGTCACGGCGCGCGGGGCGCCGCCGAGCTTGCCGAGACGGTGGACCGGCTGGTCGATTTCGCCGAGACCACCGGCGCCGTCTCGAGCACGCTGTTCGATCTCGTCCATGAGGCTTATCTCGCCGACCCCGAAGTGTGCACGTTCCTGCTGCGCGAGAACCCGGACGCCGCGCAGGCCATTGCCGAGCGGCTCGAGGCCGCGCGACGCAAAGGGCTGTGGCACCCGCGGCGGAACGACACTGCTTTCGCTGATCTTCGCGCGGAGGCGACGCTATGACCGCGCCTAACGCTCGCGGCGCTTGCCCGCGTCTGGCAGAGCCGATGCAGACCGGCGATGGCCTTCTCGCGCGCCTTGTGACTGCTGGACCCATTCCTCTCGATGCCTTTGCTCGCCTTTGTGCTGCGGCACAGGAGCACGGCAACGGCATCATGGAGATTAGCGCGCGCGGTAGCCTGCAAGTGCGGGGGCTTACTCTTGTTTCCGCGCCCCTATTCGCCTCGGCGGTTGCAGCCCTCGACATCGAGCGTTGCGAGGGGGTGGCGGTGATCTCGAGCCCGCTTCCCGACGATCCAACGGCGCTGATCGATGCTGACGCGCTCGCCTCGTTGCTCCGCCGCGCCATCGCCGCGCATGAGCTTGCGCTGGCGCCGAAAGTCTCCGTGCTTATCGACGGCGGCGGGCGGCTTCATCTCGACGCGCTAACCGCCGATCTCCGTTTGCAGCCAATTGATACGGCCCAGGGACCGAGGCTTCACGTTTCGCTCGCAGGCAATGCCATCTCGGCAACTCCGCTCGCCCTCATCGCACCCGAAGAGGCCGTCGATGTCGCCATAGGCATCCTCGCGCTGATCGCGCGCGTGCCTACGGCGCGAGCTGCCGATTTGCTGCGCAGCGGAGGCCCCGAAGTCTTCGTTGAGGCTGTTGGGAATCGCATGGCGAAGACTGTTCCCTTGCCAAGGCGGCCGCGCGCGGAGCCGATCGGTCTGCACAGGCTGAGCGGCGGTTGCTGCGCCATCGGCGTGGCGCTCGCGTTCGGTCAGGCCTCGGCCAACGATATGAAGGCGCTCGCCGGCTTGGCTCTTGCAAACGGTGCAACCTGGGTAAGGCCTGCTCCTGGTCGCGTCGTTCTCGTTGGGCCCATCGACGAGATAACCGGCTTCGTGCTTGCAACGGCAGCGGACGATCTCGGCTTTGTGGTGGACGCGCGCGACCCGCGTCGCCGTATCGTTGCCTGCCCCGGCGCTCCGGGCTGCGCCTCAGGATTGATCGCGGCCCGTGTGCTTGCGGCGGAACTAGCCGAGCATCTGCCGTCCTCCCGCGACGGCACTGCCGTTCATGTCTCTGGCTGCGCCAAAGGCTGCGCCTACGCCGGCCCCGCCCCACTCACGATCGTCGGCACGGGCCAAGGCTGCGGCGTCGTTCGCAACGGCACGGCGCGCGCCACGCCGCAGCGTTACATCGACCCCGCCGACCTCGTCGCCGAGATCCTGCACTCACCACAACCGGCGGAGACTGTCGATGCTTAAGCAGGATTATCTGCGCGACGGCGCTGCCATCTACGAGCGCTCCTTCGCCATTATCCGCGCCGAGGCCGACCTCTCGCGCTTCACGCCGGAGGAAGCCGAGGTCGCCGTGCGCATGATCCATGCCGCCGGCCAGGTCGAAGTCACTGGGCTGATCGAATTTGCGCCCAGCTTCGTCGCCGCGGCTCGCACGGCCCTTAAGCGCGGCGCGCCAATCCTGTGCGATTCCGAGATGGTGGCGCACGGCGTTACCCGCGCGCGGCTTCCAACCAAGAACGAGGTGATATGCACTCTGCGTGATCCCAAAGTGCCCGCGCTCGCCGCGAAGCTCGGCACCACGCGCTCTGCTGCAGCGCTCGAGCTGTGGCGCGAGAAGCTTGACGGCGCTGTGATTGCCATCGGCAATGCCCCGACCGCCCTGTTCCACCTGCTGGAAATGCTGGAGGCTGATGCAGCCAAGCCAGCGGCAATTGTCGGCATCCCCGTCGGTTTTGTCGGCGCTGCCGAATCCAAGGAAGCCCTCGCCGCGAACAGGAGTGGCGTTCCTTATCTCATCGTGCGCGGGCGCATTGGCGGCAGCGCTATGACCGCAGCCGCCGTCAACGCGCTCGCCAAGGAGGGCATATGACTGGCCGTCTCATCGGCGTCGGTGTCGGGCCCGGCGACCCCGGGCTGCTTACGCTGAACGCGATCGCTGCGCTCAATGAGGCCGACGTGATCGTCCATTTCGCCAAGGCCGGAAACGCGAGCAACGCCCGCGCCATCGCAAGCAAGCACTTCAAGCCTGATGTCGAGGAGCTGTCGCTTCTCTATCCGGTGACGACGGAAATCCCGAAAGAGGACGCCGCCTATCGCGATACCCTGCGCGCGTTCTACGACAGCGCGGCGGCACAGATCGCCGCGCAGCTCGATCAAGACCGCACGGTCGCCGTGATCGCCGAAGGCGATCCCCTGTTTTACGGCTCGTACATGCATCTCCATGTGCGGCTCGCCCCGCGTTACCCGACCGAGGTCATTGCCGGGGTGACCGGCATGTCGGGCTGCTGGTCGGCGATCGGGGAGCCGATCGCCCAAGGCGACGACGTATTCACCGTGCTGCCGGGCACGCTGCCCGAATATGAGCTCGAGCGCCGCCTGGCCGACGCCGACGCCGCGGTGGTGATGAAGATTGGCCGCCACCTCGCCAAGGTGCGCCGCGCCCTCGACCGCGCCGGCCGGCTTGAGCGCGCGATCTATGTCGAGCGCGGCACCATGACCAACGCCGCGATCATGCCACTCGTGGACAAGCTCGACACCTATGCGCCCTATTTCGCCATCGTGCTGGTGCCCGGCTGGGAGGCGCGGCAATGAGCGGCAAACTCTCGATTGTCGGACTCGGTCCTGGCGACGACCGTTACCTCACACGTGAAGCGCTCGACGCGCTCGCGGATGCGCGTGCGGTTTATGGTTATGGTCCTTATCTGGACCGCATTCCACCGCGCGAAGGGCAAGCGCGCTACGCCTCCGACAATCGCGAGGAAGCAGCCCGCGCCCGCGCCGCGCTGAGTCACGCTACGTCAGGCGCCAATGTCGCTATCGTCTCTGGCGGGGACCCCGGCGTGTTCGCTATGGCCGCTTCCGTGTGCGAAGAAATCGCAGCCGGACCAGAAGCTTGGCGGGAGTTCGATATTGCGATCATTCCAGGGATCACCGCGATGCTCGCGGTCGCTGCCCGGGCAGGCGCCCCGCTCGGCCACGATTTCTGTGCGCTGTCGCTGTCCGACAATCTTAAGTCTTGGGAGCTGATCGAGCGGCGGCTTGATGCCGCGGCAGGCGCTGGCTTCGTCATCGCGCTCTACAATCCGGTCTCGCGCGCGCGCCCTTGGCAGCTTGGCCAAGCCTTCGCTCGGCTTTCACGTCATCTGCCAGGCACCACACCAGTGATTTTCGGCCGAGCTGTGGGGCGGCCCGGCGAGAGCCTGACGGTGACCACACTCGCTAAGGCGGGGGATGCACCGGCCGATATGGCGACGCTCATCATCGTTGGTTCGCGCGAAACTCGCGTCATCGCCCGCGAGGGCCAGGCGCCGCTCGTCTATACGCCGCGCGCTGTCGAGGAAGTGATCGCATGATTGACCCAGGCGAGAGCCTCCTCCGCCGTCGCAACGGAAGGAACGTCTGGCAGCGCTGGCCGCGCCAACATGATCACGGGGAGCTGCAGCGTCCGCGCCGCGGCGATCTTGCCGTAGGTCGCGCTCCCGCCGCTGTTCTTGGCCACGACCGCGTCAATCCGGTGGCGCTTGAGCAGCGCACGGTCCTCCGCCTCGCTGAACGGCCCGCGCGCGGCGATATAGATCGCGTGCGGCACGGCAAGCGGCGGATCGACCGGATCGACGCTCCGGATGAGATAGAGGTGCTGCGGCGCCGCCGTAAAAGGCTGCAGCTCCTTCCGGCCGAGAGCAAGAAACACGCGGCGCGGAGCCTGCCCGAGCGCGCGCACCGCCTCATCCATCGTCGCAACCTCGACCCAGCTGTCGCCAACGACCTTGGTCCAGGCCGCGCGCCCGAGCGTAAGCAGCGGCACTCCGGTCTTGCGCGCAGCTTCTGCCGCGTTGGCCGAAATGGTCGCGGCGTAAGGATGCGTCGCGTCGATCAGCGCATCGATCTTCTCGGCACGCAGGTAATCCGCCAGGCCTTCCGCGCCGCCGAAGCCGCCGACGCGCACGGGCACGGGTTGCGGCAAAGGTTTCGCGGTGCGGCCGGCAAGCGACAAGGTGACGGCAAGGCCAGGACGCTCGGCGAGCGCTTGGGCAAGCAGCCTCGCCTCGATTGTTCCGCCGAGGATAAGGATGCGGCTCGTGCGCGCTGAACGGACCATGCCGGAACCTGCCTCACCGAAGCGCTGGCTGTCCATCGTCGGCATCGGCGAAGACGGCGTCGAGGGCTTGAGCCCGGTGGCCCGCGGCCTCGTCGCAAGCGCCGATATCGTATTTGGCGGCAAACGCCACCTTAAGCTCGCGAACCAGCTGATCCGCGGTCAGGCGAAAACTTGGCCAAGCCCGTTCTCGCGCGCGGTCGGCGAAGTGCTTGCGATGCGTGGCCGTCAGGTTTGCGTACTCGCCTCCGGTGATCCGTTCTTCTATGGCGTGGGCTCGGTGCTCGCGAACCACGTCAAGCCAGAGGAAACGGTGGTGGTGCCGGCGCCGTCCGCCTTCAGTCTTGCCGCCGCGAGGCTCGGCTGGCCCCTTCCCGACATTGCGCTCGTCTCGGTCCACGGCCGCGAGCTCGACCGCATCCGCCCGCATCTCCATCCGGGGGCCCGCGTCCTCGCGCTGACCTCCGACAGCGACGGCCCCGCCGCGCTGGCCCAACTCCTGACCGCGCTTGGCTTTGACGGGTCGCGCCTCACGGTGCTCGAGGCGCTTGGCGGCGCGAGCGAGCGCGTCCGTGCCACGACGGCGGCAAGCTTCGATCTCAGGGACATCGCCCCACTCAATACGGTCGCCATCGAGGTGGAAGCTGCACCCGGCGCACGGGTGATCGCGTTCAGCTCTGGCCTAGACGACGCGCTCTACGAGCATGATGGCCAGATCACCAAGCGCGAGATCCGGGCAATTACCCTTTCATCGCTCGCGCCGCTCCGCGGGCAATTGTTGTGGGATATCGGCGCGGGCTCAGGCTCTGTCGCCATCGAGTGGATGCTGGCCCATCCCTCAATGCGCGCCATTGCCATCGAGAAGAGCGAGGACCGTGCCGCGCGTATCCGGCGCAATGCCGCAGCCTTCGGCGTCCCGCAACTAGAAGTCATTCAGGGCCGCGCGCCCGAATCTTTGCAGCAACTTACCAGACCAGACGCGGTCTTTATCGGCGGAGGGACGAGCACGTCCGGCGTGGTCGATGCGGCAATCGCCTCGCTGCGGCCCGGAGGCAGACTCGTCATCAACGCCGTCACGCTCGAGACCGAGTCTGAGCTCGCTGCGCGGCACGCTGCGCTCGCTGGCACGCTCACGCGCATCGCCATCTCGCGCGCTGAAGCCGTGGGCGGCAAGACTGGGTGGCGTCCCGCGATGCCCGTAACTCAATGGGTGTGGGTGAAGCCGTGATCGTAGCCGGCATCGGCTGCCGCAAAGGAGCTTCGCCCGCCGAGATCGAAGCCGCGATCGCAGCTGCGCTCAAGCAAGCAGGTTTTGCCCCAGACAGGCTCGGGGCCATCGCCACGCCGGCAGACAAAGGCGAGGAATCGGGCATCGCCGCCGTGGCTTTGCTCCATGGCCTGCCTGTCCTCTTCGTTGCACAACCCGACCTCGAAGCCGCGGCCGTGCGCTGCGAGACGCGCTCCGAGCGCGCGCTCGCGCTCAAAGGCGTGCCGTCGGTCGCCGAGGCTGCGGCGCTTGCCGCCGGAGGTCCCGACGCGAAGCTCGTGTTGCCGCGGATCGCGGTCGGTCCGGCGACTTGCGCGCTCGCCGAGACGGAGCCCCCGCCATGACCGTGCATTTCATCGGCGCGGGGCCCGGCGCTGCCGACCTCATCACCGTGCGCGGCCGCAATCTTATCGCCCGCTGCCCGGTCTGCCTTTATGCCGGCTCGATCATTCCTCGCGAGCTGTTGGCCTATTGTCCGCCCGGCGCCCGCATCGTCGATACCGCGCCTATGTCACTCGACGAGATCGAGGCCGAGTTCGTCGCGGCGCACCAGAAAGGCCTCGACGTGGCGCGGCTGCAATCGGGCGACCTGTCAGTGTTTAGCGCGTTAGCGGAGCAACTCCGGAGGCTCGACCGGCGCGGCATTCCTTATACGCTCACGCCGGGCGTACCAGCCTTCGCGGCGGCGGCGGCGGCGCTCCGCTGCGAGCTGACCGTGCCGGAAGTTGCGCAAAGCGTGGTGCTGACGCGCATCCCCGGCCGCGCCTCAAGCATGCCGCAAGGCGAGGCCCTCGCAGCATTCGCCGCGACCGGCGCCACGCTCGCCATTCATCTCGCCGTTCATGCCCTCGCCAAAGTGATCGCCGAGCTTATCCCCTTCTACGGCGAGGATTGCCCCGTCGCCGTTGTGGCCCATGCAAGTTGGCCGGAGGAGAAGATCGTGCCCGGCACGCTCGGCGACATCGCATCGAAGCTGGCAGCAGAGTCCATCGAGCGCACGGCGCTGATCCTCGTTGGCCCCGCCTTGGCAGCGGAGAACTTCCGCGACAGCGCGCTTTACGACGCAGACTACCGCCGCCGCTTCCGTGGAGGCGCGGGATGAGCGCTCGCAAACGGCGCGCGGCCGACGAGTTTCCTCTCGCGGTCGAACAAAACGACCTCGATCTCGATGTCCTCTCCGGCAACGACCGCAGCCGCGGTCTCGCGCGCCCCGCGCGCCACTTCATCGCCAAGTGCGACGCCCTCGGCCTCGGCATGAGCAAAAGCTTCAGCGGCGGTGTTGGCGGTGAGAATGTAGGCGCCCAGATCGCGCGAGCCGCCCGCCCGCTCGGCAAACTTGGCGAGCGCGGTGAGGTCGACAGAGCCGCGTTTCGAATGAAGATCGAGCAGACCTTGGGCGAGCTTGGTCATCTTCCCGACGCCGCCGGCAACGGTGACGCGCGGCACGGGATGGCTGCGCAGATATTTGAGCATGCCGCCGACGAAATCGCCCATGTCGATCAGCGCGACCTCCGGCAGTTCGTACATCCTCTGCACGGCCCTCTCGGACTCAGCCCCCGTCGATCCCGCGACGTGGGTGAGGCCCGCCGCACGCGCAACGTCGATACCGCTCCTGATCGCCTGAATCCACGACGAGCAGGAATAGGGAATGACGATGCCCGTGGTGCCGAGAATCGACAGGCCGCCGACGATGCCGAGCCGCCCGTTCATGGTCTTGGCGGCCAACGCCTCCCCGCCAGGGATGGCGATCTCCACTTCGACATCGCCCGCTTGCCCGTTCTCCGCCGCGACTTCGACAATCGCCGCGCGGATCATCTGTCGTGGCACGGGATTGATGGCAGGCTCTCCCGGCGGGACAGGAAGGCCCGCGCGCGTGACCGTACCCACGCCCTCGCCGGCCTTGAAGCTGACGCCGCTGCCTGGCGCGCCGCGCTGCACTGTGGCCAGGATGAGCGCGCCATGGGTCACGTCTGGGTCGTCGCCCGCGTCTTTCACCACGCCCGCGGTCGCGGACGCCTTACTGAGGTCCGTGGTGGCGAGCGCGAAGGCAGGGCGTCCGCCGCCCCGCGGCAGCATGACTTCCACCGGATCCGGAAACTCGCCGGTGAGCAGCGCGGCATAGGCGGCTTTGGCGGCAGCCGTAGCGCAAGTTCCGGTTGTCCAGCCGCGGCGGAGTGGGGGCGCCTTCGTTGCCATGAGTTTCGCTATACCGCTCTACGAAGCGCCGGTCACTCGAAGTGGAGAGCCGCATGACGGCGCGCGGTCTCATCGTCGCCGCGCCGCGCTCTGGAGCCGGCAAGACTACTGTAGCGCTCGGTTTGCTCGCAGCCCTCAGGCGGCGCGGACTTGCGGTGCAAGCGGCCAAGGCAGGGCCAGACTATATCGACCCCGCCTTTCACGCGGCGGCAACCGGCCGCAAGAGCTTCAATCTCGACAGCTGGGCCATGAAGTCGTCGCTGCTCGACGGCCTTGTGGCCGAGTCGATTGTCAATTCAGACATCCTCGTGATCGAAGGCGTGATGGGCCTGTTCGACGGAATCGAGGTCGCGCCGCGCCGGACTGGCTCGACCGCTGACCTCGCCGCCCGCTTTCGCCTGCCGGTCCTGCTCGTCATCGATGTCTCGGGCCAATCGCAATCTGCCGCGGCGCTGGTGCGCGGCTTTGTCTCGCATGATGCCGAGGTGAAGATCGGCGGTGTGGTGCTCAATCGCGTCGGCAGCGAGCGGCATCGCAAGTTCGTGGCTGATGCTATCGCGGCTTTGGGCGTGCCTGTTCTCGGCTCGGTCCCGCGCGATGAGATGATCGTGCTGCCGGAGCGGCATCTGGGGCTGGTTCAGGCCGGCGAGCATGGCGACCTTGCTGAACGGCTCGACCGCCTCGCCACCATCGCCGAGACCCATCTCGACCTCGACGCCATTGTGAGACTCGGCGTTCCGCGCCTCAGTGAGGCAGCACAGGTGGCGGCGCTTCCACCGCCCGGATCGCGCATTGCGCTCGCACAAGACGCCGCCTTCACCTTCATCTACCCGCATATCCTCGACGGCTGGTGGCGCTCAGGTGCGGAGATCGTGCCCTTCTCGCCGCTCGCCGACGAGCCGCCGCCCGAGGCTTGTGACGCCTGCTGGCTTCCCGGCGGCTACCCTGAGCTGCACGCAGGCCGGCTCGCCGCGGCGCATAAATTCCGCGAAGGCCTCGCCAGCTTTGCCGCGACGCGTCCGGTGCACGGCGAATGCGGCGGCTACATGGTCCTCGGCGAGGTGCTCGAGGATGCGGATGGCATCAGCCACCCGATGACCAGCCTGCTCGGCCATGCCACGAGCTTCGCGCGGCGCAAGCTCCATCTCGGCTATCGCGAGGCGCAGCTTCTCGCCGAAAGCCCCATCGGACAGCGTGGCGCACGCGTGCGCGGACACGAGTTCCACTACGCGGCTCTAGTCGCGACCGGCAACGACGAACCTTTGGTCGAGCTCGCCGATGGGCAAGGTCAAAGGCTCGGCACCGCAGGGGGGCGCCGGGGAAAGGTCACCGGCACCTTCTTCCACGCCATCGCCGCGGCCTGATCCTCTCTCAACTCTCCTTGTTGGACACATTCGCCTCGGCGAAAGTCGCCATGCCGAAGTGGCAAGCAAGCGCGGCGCGAAGCACAAGCACGGCGACCGCGGCGCCGGATCCTTCGCCGAGCCGCATGTTGAGATCGAGCAGCGGGTGAAGGCCAAGCTCATCGAGCAGCAAGCGATGCCCCGCCTCGGCGGACCTATGACCAGCCTGAACATGGTCGAGCGCATCGGCGCGGAGCTTGGCCAAGGGAGCGACCGCGGCGGTCGAGACAAATCCGTCAATCAGTACAGGGACTCGGGCGTGCCGCGCGGCGAGGCATGCGCCGAGAAGCGCAGCAAGCTCGCGCCCACCGAGCGCTGCAGCGACACGCAAAGGATCGTTGAGACTCGCCGCGTGCCTCCCCAACGCCTGGTCGATGACTACCTGCTTCCGCCTCAGGCCCTGTTCGTCGATGCCGGTGCCATGTCCGGCGAAGCGCGTGCCGCCCCCGCCGAACAAAGCAGCGGCGACTGCGGCAGCAGCCGTGGTGTTGCCGATGCCCATCTCGCCGAGCACCACGAGATCGGCCTCTTCCGGAACTGCCTCATAGCCGGCCGTCACGGCATCGAGGAACTCTGCCTCGCCCATCGCAGCAGCCGTGGTGAAGTCGGCCGTGGGGCGCTCGAGATCGAGCGCGATCACCCGCAATTCAGCATTGGCCGTGTGCGCGAGCTGATTGATCGCCGCACCACCTGCGGCAAAATTGCCCACCATCTGCGCCGTCACCTCGGCCGGATAGGCCGACACGCCGCGCGCAGTGACGCCGTGATTGCCGGCGAAGACCAGGATCTCGACCTTGTCGAGCCGCGGCGGGCTCAAGCCCTGCCAGAAGCTCAACCACCCGACCAACTCCTCCAGCCGGCCGAGGCTGTGCGGCGGCTTGGTCAGCCTCGCCTCCCGCGCTGCGACCTTGGCGGCAGCGTCTGGGTTGCCGGAAGGCAGATCGAAGCAGGCCGCCCGCAACTCGGCGAATGAGGCAAATCGCGTCATTTCAGAGTAGACTTACCGCAGTCGGGAATGCGTCCGAGAAACTGGTGAAGCCGCGTTTGAACTAGCGCGACGCCGAGGGGGGACGGAGGATGACGACCGGCGCCTCGATCGAAGCCCTTACCACGGAGCTTAGGGTCGGCCTAGTCTTCCTGACGCGGCTGCCCTTTGTCGGCGCGGCGCAAGCCGCCGGAACTGACGTGGCGCGTGCGAGCTGGTCGTTTCCCATCGTCGGCGCGGGGATAGGACTCATCGGCGCCTTTGTCGCTTGGCTCGCCGACAGTCTCGGCCTGCATCCCTTCATCTCCGGCACCCTCGCCATTGCCGCGATCGTGCTTATCACCGGGTGCCTGCACGAGGATGGGCTCGCCGACATGGTGGATGGCTTCGGCGGCGGCGGGAATCCCATGCTCAAGCTCGAGATCATGCGCGACTCGAGAGTCGGCGCCTACGGCACCTCCGCGCTCATTCTTTCCTTCATGCTGCGAGCAGGCGCTCTCGCGAGTTTCGCCGATCCCGCCTTCGTCGCACCCGCCCTCATTGCCGCCGAGGCCGGCGCCCGCGCGATCATGCCGGCATTCATGCTTCTCGTGCCGGCCGCCCGGCAGGACGGGTTGTCGGCCGCAGCGGGCAAGCCACCGCAACGCGCGGCACTGATAGCGGCGCTGATCGGCTTCGTCGTGCTCGTGCTTTGCCTCGGCTTCGGCGGCGGTCTGATCGCCGCGCTGATGGTAGCCGCAGCGATCGTCTTTCTAGCGTTGCTCTGTATGAGCCAGATCGGCGGCCAGACCGGCGATGTGCTCGGGGCCGTCGAGCAGGTCGGCGAAGTCGTGATCCTGCTCGTCGCCGCGGCGTGGCTGTAAGGTAGAGCTAACGGCAGGGAAACCAGGATTGGGTTACGGCGTTGCGCGTGAGGGCAAACCGGCTAGAAATGGATGAAGGAGCGATTTCCATGCGCAGCGCAGTTGTCATTGCCTTGATCCTCGGCGCCTTAACCATGACGTCCGGATCGGCTTCGGCGGGCCCGCTCGGCTTCGGCGGTCATATCGCCTTAAGCCCCAACGCGAGTCCCACGGTGATACAAGTCGCGCATCGCCATTACTACGCCCGCCACTCCAAACGCTACATCTACAACACGCCGCGCCGTTACAATTGGCAGTATTATCCCTATTGGCGGCCTTATCAGTATCGCTACTGGCAGCATTATTATCCGTATGGCGGTCCGCTGTTCTAAACGCGGCTGCTAGCTCTGCTCTCAGGCGACCAGCGGAAGTCACCAGACAGGCGTCGTCTCGCTACTGCGCGGACGTCGGCGGGAAGCCGCCGATTAGCTCTGTGACTCTGGGTTACGTGTCCTTACGGTTTTTTCTTTTCGGATACATAGTCGGTCTTAAGGCGTTGAAGGTAGGCCTCTGCTTTGCAGTTTCACTATTGGAGGAAACGTAGATGCTTCGCAAAATTGGCTTAGCGGTCGCCATTGCCGCGGCGCTGATGCTCTCACCCGCAGCATACGCCGGTCATGGTCACGGTGGTCACGGCCATCGCGGTCATGGGCACGGACATGGCCATGGCCATGGGCACGGACATGGCCATGAACACGGTCATGGCGGTCACGGACATGGCCACGGCCACGCTCATTGGAACCATGGCCATTGGAACCACGCGCATTGGCGCGGTCATGGCCGATGGTGGCGCGGCCATTGGTACGGCTACGGCATCGGTGCGTGCTGGCGCTGGACACCCGGCGGATATGTCTGGATTTGCTACTAGCGGGATCCGTCTAATGCACTCTCAGGGCGCCGGCTTCGGCCGGCGCCCTTTGTTTGTCCCAGCGCTCTCTGGTGCCAATTGGGGCACCAACTCCATGGAGGCCCCAATTACAAATTCGCAAGGTTTTTCACCGCCTTTTGATGCGCACACCTTGTCGCTTTTGTTGCGAGCGTTGTGGCGCACCGTTACCGTGAAGGTGCCGGGGCAGGCTGGCGTTTAGGAGAAAAAAAAGATGCGTCACCTCCTCACTACCCTCGTTGCCGCTGCTGTTGTCGTGGGCGTGGGACTTGAAATTGCCCCTGCTCACGCAGCGCCGCTCCCGCAACTGAACGGCCCTAATAACCAGGCTTCGCCGGTCGAAAAGGTCGGTTATTACGGGTATCGCCGTTACGGCTATTACCCGCGTAACCGCTACTACTGGCGTCACCGGTATTACCGGCCCTATTACGGATACGGCTACTATCGCCCGTATCGTTATGGCTATTGGAACCGGCCTTATTATCGCCGTTGGTGGTAGCCCTTTTGCTCAGGATCAGGACCGGACGGCCTCCCGCCGGTCCTGATTTCTCTCTCCGGCAGAACTTCGATAAGCCTCAATAAGAGGTAACGGCGCACCGGCCCGATATGGCAGAGTGCGCGCCGTGACGAAGTCAATCGATCAAGCATCGGCCGTCCGCGCGCTTGACTTGGCGCGGCGTCATCTCGCGCGGCCTGGGGCGCCGGCCGTATTGCCGGAGCGGCTGCTCGTGGTCGACGTTGAGCGACAGCGCGCGACATTGCTCGAAAAGAATGAGGCGGTCGCCTCCTGGTCCGTGTCCACGTCTCGCAATGGCATTGGCGGCGCTGAAGGATCCTACCGTACGCCGCCTGGCTGGCATCGTATTCATCGGCGGATCGGTAACGATGCAGCACCCGGAACGGTGTTTGTCTCGCGCGAGCAGACTGGGGAGACCTGGCGCGGAGACGTTCGCGACGACGATCTGATACTCACCCGCATCCTCACCCTTGAAGGACTCGAAGATGGCGTGAACCGTGGAGCCGGCTGCGACTCGCTCGAGCGCTACATCTATCTTCACGGCACCAACCACGAAGCCTTGATCGGGCGTCCCGTCTCGCATGGCTGCGTACGCCTCTCGAATCGCGACGTGGCCGATCTGTTCGCGCGCCTCCACGAAGGCGACCATGTGCTCATCGCCGCTCCCGATGCCCGCGAGCTTCCCGATCCCAAAGGCGCGGGCCGATTTCATTACGCCGGGCTCGCTGGGTCGGGCATGAGCGGGCTTGCACAGTTTCAGGTCATGACCGGCGGACACGCGAGCGGCAGCGACAGGGCCTTCGACCGCGGCGAGCGGGCAAGCCTCAGGGCGCAACTCGAAAATCTCGGCATCACCGTCATGCCGCAGGACGGCAGCGGGCTCGGGCCCGATTGCGCCGCGCTCGTGGTCTCGACCGCGGTCGAGGAGCAGGTGCCGGATTTCGCGGCGGCGAAGGCAAAGGCAATTCCCATCATCCATCGCTCGGAGCTGCTTGCCCATTTCGTCGCGCGCCATCGCTCCGTCGCGGTCACCGGAACGAGCGGCAAGTCCACCGTGACCGCGATGATCTTCGACATCTTGCGCGGCGCCGGTCGCGATCCTTCGGTGATCACCGGCGGCGATCTGCCCGAGCTTATGGCCGAAGGCCTGCCTGGCAATGCCTTTGCCGGCCGTTCAGACCTCCTCGTGGTCGAGGCCGACGAGAGCGACGGTTCGCTCGTGCGTTACGCGCCCTCGGTCGGCGTGATCCTCAATCTGCAGCGCGATCATAAGGAAATGACCGAGGTCGCAGCGATGTTCGCAACGCTGCGTGCCCGCGTGCGCGAGGCCTTGGTCGTGGGAGATAACGAGAATCTCGACGCCTTTGCCGGGGGCGCGCTCAGATTCGGCTTCGGTCAGCACGCCGATGTGCGTGGGCAAGACGTCGAGCTCGGATCTGCTTCGAGCCACTTCCGCGTCGAGAATGTCTTCTTCGAGCTCCCGGTGGCCGGCGCACACAATGTTGCCAACGCGCTTGCCGCTATCGCCGCCTGCCGCGCGCTCGACGTGGAGCTCGCCGAGATGGCGGCGCCGCTCGCCGGCTTTAGGGGCATCGGCCGCCGCTTCCAGACGGTCGGCAAGGCGAGGAGCGTCGAGGTGGTAGACGACTTCGCCCACAATGCCGAGAAGATCGCGGCGGCAATCAAGACCGCGCATCTCAGATCAAGCCGCGTGCTCGCCATCTACCAGCCGCACGGCTATGGCCCCACCCGCTTCTTGCGCCGGGATTTCGTCACCACCTTCTCGCGTGAGCTCGAGCAGGAGGATCGGCTGTGGATGCTCGAAGTGTTCTACGCCGGTGGCACGGCGACACGCGACTTCTCTTCGGCAGACATCGTCGCCGAGATCGCAAGCCTCGGCACCAATGCCGAATTCGCACCAACGCGCGAGCGCCTCGTGGCGCGCATCGCCGAGGAGGCAAGGCCCGGAGACCTGGTGCTAGTCATGGGAGCACGCGACCCGTCGCTCACCGAACTTGCGCGCGCGATTCTTGCGGCCATCGAAGCCGCCGACGTGGCTGCGCCCGCCAAATAGCTGCGATACTAGGGTCAGGACTCATTCAAGGGACCAGCGAACGAACCGGTTGTAGAGCGTCTTGTGGGGCCGTAAACCGCCGGCGCATCCCGCCATCTCAGACCACAAACCGAGCATGGAACGGGGTCGTCCTCAATCTCGGTGAGTTTGCCTTGACAGCTTGCCAGCCCGGCAGCCGGTGAATTTCGCCAAGGAGGCGCTCACGATGACCATCACCGTTACCGCCTTTGAACGGTCACCCGACGGCGGCCAGGGACTGGCGCGTGATACGCGCGTTCGCTGGGCGCTAGAAGAAGTGGGCCAACCCTACGAGGTTCGCCTTGTTTCATTCCGTGCGATGAAAGAACCCGCGCATCTGGCGCTTCATCCTTTCGGGCAGATTCCGACCTATGAGGAAGGCGATCTCGCCCTGTTCGAGACAGGTTCGATCGTCTTCCATATCGCCGAGCGCCACGCAGGCCTGCTGCCGGACGATGAAGATGCGCGGGCGCGCGCGATCACCTGGATATTTGCCGCGCTCAACACGGTGGAGCCGCCGATCCTCGAGCTCGCAACCGCCAGGCTTCTCGAGGGCGATAAGCCCTGGAATAAGGAGCGCCTGCCGCTGGTCGAGGATCGCGTCCGCGACCGGTTGAAGCAACTTTCCGCTCGCCTTGGCGATGCCGACTGGCTCGATGGTGCGTTCAGCGCGGGCGACCTGATGATGGTGTCGGTGCTGCTCAGGCTGAAATCATCAGGGATTCTGGACGAGTACCCGAACCTGGCCGCCTATGTCGCCCGCGGCGAAGCGCGGCCCGCCTACAAGCGGGCTTTCGCCGCGCAATTGGCGGTTAACACTGGCGGGCCACCGGCCGGCTGATAGAGGTCCGCCCCGGGCTCGAAGTCGTCATCTGAGTTTTCGTTCAGTTTATGGGGCCTGACTCTAGTTTCCGAACAGGCCGTTGATGGCGTCAGCGAGACCGCCCTGGCCGTTATTCCAGGCTGCGCGCTTCTTTGGAACGGGGCCGGCCATGGCTTCGACCGTGCCGTCGTCGGGCTTGAGCGCCCTGCCGAACAACACCGCGCCCATCTTCGCGTCGATCGCGTAGATATCGTCGAAGGTCTGAAGCTTGCCCTTCTCGTCGGCGACCACGGTGAAATAAGTGAGGTGCACCGGCACGGGACGCGACAAAGGAACGATGGTGTTGTTCCCGGTGGTGAGCAACTCCTGCACCTGCTGCGACGACCAGCCTTTGTCCTCGGCCAGCAGAAGCGTGGCAAGCCGGTCGGGCTGGCGCACGCGAATGCAGCCATGAGAGAGTGCGCGCACCTGCTCGTCGAAGAACTCAGGCTGGATCGTATCGTGCATGTAGATCGCATGCCGGTTCGGGAAGTTGAATTTCAGCTTGCCCAGCACGTTCTCTGGCCCCGGCGGCTGGGTGAAAGTGTATTGCAGGATGTTGGCGCGCCCCCAATCGACGGTGGTCGCGTCGACTGGCTTGCCCTGATAGCTCACCGACAGCTGATGCGCTTGTAAGATCGACGTGTCTGGCTCGCCGAACAGGCCGCCGCGCAAGCTCGGCTGAAGATCTTCGAGCTTGATGGTCTCCGGCACGACCCACTCCGGATTGAAGGCGATCGACCGCATATGCGCCGAAAAGATCGGTGTTGCGTATTTCACCTGTCCGACCACGACCTTCTCGACATAGATCGACCTGCCGTCCTTTATCACGCGGGCGGTGAAAGCCGGGATGTTGTCCCACACGTAATAGGAGCCGAGCTCCGGCGGCATCCAGCGCCAGCGCTCCATGTTGATGACGATCCGCTGCACCACAGGATCGCTCGCAGGTTTGCGTCCGCGCGTCTTCAGGCTCGCGCGGAGTTTGACCAGCGCCTGCTGCAGGCGCTGGAACTGCTCCTGCTTTGGCTGGAGCGAGCGGAGATAAGCATCCGGCGCAGTCGACTCGGCGATCTCGGCCAGCACCGTCTTGGGATTGCTGAGCTTCGCCTTCTGGTCGAAGAGCTCGCTGACGCGCGACGGCGTCATTCGGCCGCCCCGGGCGAGGCGTGCATATTTCAAAACGGCGATGTCAAGTTTGACCTCGTCGGCGGCCTGAGCCTCCACGGTCGCCGGCAGATCGGCGGCGGGTGGCAGGTTGAACGCCTCAGAGGCAAGGCCCCAATCGTCAGCATCCTGGATCTCGTTGATGACGCTTTGCGCCCGTGTCGAGAAGCCCATCGGCGTGATCCATAGCGGCGGGCCGCTGCGCTCGGCGTAGAACGCTCCGAGCGCGGCGAGATCGTCCGAGTTGGCCGACTTGCGAACCGCCGGGTCTTTGAGCTTCTCGCGGATCGCGGCGACGATCGGGTCTGCCGGCGGTTGCTCGGGCGCTGCTGCTGGAGTCGCTGCATCGCTCGGGGCTGGCGCCGCCGTCTCGGCAGGCTTTCCGCCCTCGCTCGGGCTTGCAGCCGCGCTATCGGCAGGCGTTCCATCGCTCGGTACCGGCGCGGTGCTACCCGAAGGCTTCGACTCGGCTGCGGCCCTGGCCGGGCCGATGCTATCGAGCGGCTGTTGCTGAGCGTCGGGCGGAGGGATCGCCGCCGTTATCGTCTGATCTGCTGCGCCCGCGGACGGACTAGGCGCGATCGCCGTGTGGCTTCCGCTGCTTGACGCCGGCGTTGCGGGACTGGCTGAGCGCTGTGCGGCCGTCGCGGTCGCCGGAGCGGCGACGGGAGTAGCTGCCTGCTGAGTGCTCTGCTCTGGCGACGTGACCGCGAGCTCGACCGTGCTTGACGGTGCAGGCGCCTGCGCCCCCGAAGAAACGACTTCGGCGAGAGCCGCCCCCACGATCGATAGGGCAAAAATGGCAATTCGGGCCATGGCGCCGTAGCGCCCGACTAAGGACCATCCGCCCATTACCAACCCCTCGTAGCCCCCTAAAGGTAGTCCCAGACGG
>JBKOUI010000078.1:0-10530 GCA_046723315.1 Pseudomonadota bacterium
GTGAAGGGTGGCGAGCGTAGTGATCGCACCCGCCGCGCATGGATAGCTCAGCCATTTGCCCCTGAGCCGCATGATACCTTCGCTCACGCCGAGGATGTTCTTGGCGGCAGCGCCTCCGAGCAGCACAAGGATCTTGGGCGCAAGGAGCTCGATCTGACGAGCGAGAAACGGCGCGCAGGCTTCGACTTCCTCGGGCGTCGGCGTGCGGTTCCCTGGTGGGCGCCAATAGATCGTGTTGGTGATGTAGACATGGCCCTCGGAAAGCCCGATGGCTGCGAGCATAAGATCGAGCAATTGTCCGGCGCGGCCGACGAATGGCTTGCCTTGCAGGTCCTCGTCGCGGCCAGGCGCCTCTCCGATAAGCATGAGTCTCGCCTCGTTGCTCCCGCGCGCGAAGCAGAGACTTTTCGCAGTGCGCTTCAACGCGCAGCCGTCGAAAGCGGCGAGCAATGCCTCGAGCTCGGCAAGGGTGGGAGCCTCGGCTGGCCTGATCGAGGAGGGACGCGTTTGCGTCGGCCTTGCCTGGGTTATCGGCCGCGCGGGCGGCTCGGGCGCGGAGGTAGCGAAGCAGTCGACCGGCGCCTCGCCGATCGCCTCGTCAACCCCCATCGCCTCGTACCAGGCAAGCAGAGCCGCTTCCACCGTTTGCGATCCGCTCATTTGCGATGCCTCTGCCAATCCCCTATGTGTTTCTTGGCCCGGGCCGCCGGGCAATTCAGTGTCTGCTGGGCTTTCTTGCAGCTTCGGACGTTATGAATACTGGATTCCCGCCTTCGCGGGAATGACACGAGACCTTTGGTACCGGCCCGACTTGGAGCGAAGCATTGAGCGAGGTGGCTACAGAGGGAGAGATCGAGCGCGAGACCATGGAGTTCGACGTCGTGATCGTCGGCGCCGGACCCGCAGGCCTTGCCGCCGCCATCAGGCTCAAGCAGCTCGCCGCCGAGAAGGACAAGGAGCTATCGGTCGTCGTCCTCGAAAAAGGTTCTGAGGTCGGAGCACATATCCTGTCGGGCGCGGTGATCGATCCGATCGGCCTCGACAAGCTCATCCCAGATTGGCGCGACAAGGGCTCGCCGCTTACGACGAAAGTCAGTGAGGACCGTTTTTACTATTTATGGAAGACCGGCGGCTTCCGCGTGCCCAACTTCTTCATGCCGCCGCTCATGAGCAATCACGGCTGCTATATCGGCAGCCTTGGCAGTCTGTGCCGCTGGCTCGCCGAGCAGGCCGAGGCGCTCGGCGTCGAAGTTTATCCCGGCTTCTCCGTCGTCGATGTGATCTTCGGCTCTGACGGAGCCATCGAGGGCGTGATCACCGGGGACATGGGCGTCGCCCGCGACGGCAGCCACAAGGACAGCTACACGCCCGGCATCGCCATCACCGGTAAGTACACGCTGTTCGCCGAAGGCGCCCGCGGCTCGCTGTCCAAGATGCTGATCAGGAAGCTCGGCCTCGACAAGGAGTCGGGACCGCAGAAATTCGGCATCGGACTGAAAGAGCTGTGGGAGGTGCCGGCAGAGAAGCATAAGCCTGGCCTCGTGCAGCACACCATGGGCTGGCCGCTCGAGGACAAGACCGGTGGTGGCTCGTTTCTTTATCACTTCGGCGAGCGGCTGGTGTCGGTCGGTTTCGTCGTCCATCTCGACTACGCCAACCCCTATCTCAATCCCTTCAAGGAGTTTCAGCGCGCCAAGACGCATCCACTCATCCGTCAGCATCTCGAAGGCGGCAAGCGCATCGCCTATGGCGCCCGCGCGCTCACCGAAGGAGGCCTCCAGGCGATCCCGCGCCTCGCTTTCCCGGGTGGCGCACTGATCGGCTGCGCCGCGGGCTTCATGAACGTGCCGCGCATCAAGGGCTCGCACAACGCCATGCTGTCCGGAATGATGGCCGCCGAAGCCGCGTTTGCAGGGATCGAGGCCGGCCGCTCGCGCGACGTGCTCAAAGCCTATCCCGAGGCTGTGCAGGCGAGCGCCATGGCGAAAGAGCTCAAGAAGGTGCGCAACGTGAAGCCGCTCTGGTCGCGGCTAGGCACCCGGCTTGGCGTGATGCTTGGCGGCATCGACATGTGGCTCAACACCATCTTCCCGTTCCTCGGCCACACGCTGAAGCACCTGAAGCCCGATTACGCGACCTTGCACAAGGCCGCGACCGAGAAGTCGATCGAATATGAGAAGCCTGACGGCGTCCTTACCTTTGACATTCTCTCCTCGGTGTTCCTCTCGGGCACCAATCACGCCGAGAACCAGCCTGTGCATCTCAAGCTTGCCGACCCGTCGATCCCGATCGAGCGTAATCTCCCCGAATATGCCGAGCCCGCGCAGCGCTATTGCCCGGCGCTAGTCTATGAAGTTGTGGAGGAGGGCGGCCGCAAGCGCTTCCAGATCAACGCGCAGAATTGCGTCCACTGCAAAACTTGCGACGTGAAGGACCCGGCGCAGAACATTAATTGGGTGCCGCCCGAAGGCGGAGACGGGCCGAATTACGTCAATATGTGAGGCAGTAGCCTCCATGTCGCGGCGGCGGCCACAAACGCGCCGCGATTAGGCGTCAGGAAGCTTTTGGTTTGCTTGGGGATAAAAAGCGCCTAACCTTTGGCCAGGGTTCACACCAACCATTTGCGGACGGGGGATTAATCCAACCGTGTATCTTTGGGGCGGCGTCACAGCCGAAGCCATATGACGATTGCGAAGCGCACGACTCTGCGCCGGTGGGCGTGGAGGTCTCTCCTCATTGCGTCGCTGTTTGCGGCACCCGCTGCCTACTCGGAAGTGGTCTCTGACAATCCGCCGGAGGATGAAGGCACTCTCCTCGGCAACTACCTCTCGGGGCGCCTTGCTCGCGGCGACCACGACACGGAGGCCGCCGCCGATTTCTATTCCAAGGCCCTTGCCGGCGATCCCGGCAACGAGATCATTCTCGAGCAGGCGTTCCTGCTCGAAGCAGCCTCGGCCCATTGGGATCGCGCCATCGAGCTCGCCAATCAGCTCGTCAAGATCGAGCCGTCGCACCGCATCGGCCAGTTCCTGCTCGGCTGCGAGGCCTTCAAGAAGGGTGACTACAAGGAGGCCGACGAGCATTTCGCGGCGGCACGCCAGGGACCGATCGCCGATCTTACCTCCACGCTCGCCCGCGCCTGGGTGCAGCAGGCCGATGGCAAGCCTGACGACGCGCTGGCCACGCTCGACAGCTTGAGCGATGCCGATTGGGCCCAGTTCTATCAGCGCTACCATCGCGCGCTGATTGCAGACGTGGCGGGCAAGCACGACGTCGCCCGCCAGGCCTTCGCCCAAGCCTTCAAGAAGAATCCCTCGACGCTCAGAGTGGCGGACGCCTATGCGCGCCACGCTGTGAACGAGAACAACCGCAAGCTCGCCCGCCAGACGCTGAAGACGCACATCGCCAAGTCTGCGCCCCATCCGATCTCGGAGGCGCTGCTCATCGACATCGAAAGCGGCAAGACGATACCGCTTCTGGTCGAGACGCCTAACGACGGTCTGGCCGAGGTGTTTTACGGCATCGGCGACGCCCTTGCCGGCGAAGGTGGGCTCGACATGGGCATCATCTTCTTGCAGTTCGCCCTCTACCTTAAGCCCGACTTCCCGCTCGCTTATGCCGCACTCGGCGAGGCTTATGAGGGGGCCAAGAGATACGAACTCGAGATGCAAGCCTTCGACGAGATCAAGGACGACTCGCCGCTTTGGCTTAACGTGCAGATCCAAAAGGCCTTCGCATTGAACTCGCTCGACCGGGTCGAGGACGCCAAGGCCCTGCTCGAAGATCTGATCGCCAAGAATCCTAAGGACGTCCGTCCTTACGATGCGCTCGGCAATATCCTGCGCTCCCACGAGCGCTACGGCGAGGCCAAGGACTACTATTCCCGCGCCATCCAGCTGATCGGCAAGCCCACCAAGGAGAATTGGGCGCTGTTCTATTCGCGCGGCGTGTCCAACGAGCGGCTGAAGGATTGGCCGGCGGCGGAATCGGATTTCAAGGAGGCGCTTTCGCTTTCTCCCGACGAGTCGCTCGTGCTCAACTATCTCGGCTATTCGTGGATCGATCAGGGCCGCAACCTGAAACAGGCGATGGACTACATCCGCAAGGCAGTGAAGCTGAAGCCCGATGATGGCTACTACGTCGATAGCCTGGGCTGGGCCTATTTCAGGATCGGCAATCTTCCGGCGGCGGTCGAGAATCTCGAGCGCGCGGTCGAGCTCAAGCCCGACGATCCGATCATCAACGATCACCTTGGCGACGCATATTGGCGTGTCGGGCGAAAGCTCGAGGCGAAGTATCAGTGGCAGCAGGCCCTGACGCTTAAGCCCGAGGATGAGCAGATCGTGTCGCTCAAGCAGAAGATCGCGTCAGGTCTAATGGAGACGGGCGAGACCAAGTCGGCGCAAGACCGCACCACCCAAACCGGTCAGAAGACGCAGTAGCGACGGCTTCGGCGATTCCGAGGGAGCGGAGCATGACGACGCTCCGTGAGGTGGCGCGGGCAAAGCTCAACCTCACGCTTGAAGTGCTCGGGCGCCGCGCCGACAGCTTTCACGAGCTTCAAAGCCTAGTGGCCTTCGCAGGCGTCGCCGACACGGTCGAGCTTACCCCGGACGACGGGCTTGAGCTTGCGATCGAGGGCCCGTTCGCAGGCGCGTTGGATGGCGAAAATCTCATCGTCAAGGCGGCACAAGGCGCCAAAGCTGCCAATCCTGGCCTGCGTCTTGGGCATTTCCGACTGAGTAAGACCCTTCCGGTCGCCGCGGGTCTCGGCGGCGGCTCTGCCGATGCAGCGGCTGCTCTGCGTCTGATCGCCAAGGCCAATGGCGGCACGCCAAGCGAGACCGAGTTGCTCGGTCTTGCGAAGAAGCTCGGGTCTGATGTCAGTGTCTGCCTCAAGGGCGTGCCCGCGCTGATCACGGGCAGAGGCGAGAACGTCAAGCCGGTGAAGGGTATTCCCTCTTGCGGCGTGATTCTTGCCAATCCACGAGTTCCGCTGGCGACAGCCGCGGTTTACGGCTCGCTTGGCGCGCAGCCTTTGCGTTCGTCCCCGGCAAAACCGCAAATACCAGATTTCGGCGGAAGCTTCGACGAGCTCGTCGCCTACATTCTACCGCGCGGAAACGATCTTGAGGCGCCTGCCGTGGCCCTCGTGCCGCAAATCAGGGAAGTGCTCGCCGCGCTGCTCACACTTCGAGGTACACGTGTCGCCCGGCTCTCTGGCAGCGGCCCTACCTGCTTTGCCTTATTCGCGAGCGAGCACGAGGCCAGGCAGGCTGCCGCCACGCTCACAGCGCAGCATCCCGGCTGGTGGATTGCCGCGTCTATACTCGGGGCATAACAATCACAACGTCATGGCCGGGCTCGTCCCGGCCATCCACGTCTTCAATTCGCTGAGAGGAATTCGTGGATGCCCGGCACTTCGGCCGGGCATGATGAATGGAGTTAGAACGGGCGATCGACGCAGAACTCGATGGCTTCGAGCAGTGCCGCCTTGGGTTCAGAGTCGGGGAAGATGGCGAGCGCATCGCGGGCAATTGCACCATAGTGACGCGCCCGCTCCATGGTGTCTGCCAGCGCGTTGTGGCGCTTCATCAGCGCGAATGCCTCGGCGAGATCATCCTCGGCAATCTCTCCTTGCTGCAGCGTGCGCTGCCAGAACTCCCGCTCAGCCGCATTGCCGCGCCGGTAACACAGCACGACGGGCAGCGTGATCTTGCCCTCGCGGAAATCGTCGCCCACGCTCTTGCCGAGCGTGGAGGGCTCTCCCGAATAGTCGAGCGCATCGTCGACTAGCTGGAAGGCAAGACCGAGATTGCGGCCGTAGGAGCGCAGCGCCGAGGCTTCCGACTTGGGCCGGCCCGCGATTACGGCGCCGACCTCCGCTGCCGCGGCGAACAGAGCCGCCGTCTTGGCGTCGATCACGGCAAGATAATCGTCCTCGGTGGTCTCGGTGTTCTTGGCGGTGATGAGCTGCATCACCTCTCCCTCGGCAATCACGGCCGCAGCGTCGGAGAGGATGCGCAACGCGCCGAGCGAGCCGACATCCACCATCATCTTGAAGGCCTGGCCGAGCAGGAAGTCGCCGACCAGCACGCTTGCCTCATTGCCCCAGAGCAGCCGCGCGGTGGTCTTGCCTCGCCGGAGATTGCTCTCATCGACCACATCGTCATGCAAGAGCGTCGCGGTGTGCATGAACTCGACACTCGCCGCCAGCCGCACATGGCCGTCGCCCTGATAGCCGCACAGCCGCGCCGCGGCGAGGGTGAGCATGGGCCGCAAGCGCTTGCCGCCGGAGTCAATCAGGTGGTGGGCAAGCTCGGGGATAAGCTCGACATTGGACCGGGCCCGGTCGAGGATAATGTGATTGACATGAGCCATATCCTCTTCGACAAGCGCGACGAGCGGCTGAAGGCTCGCCTTCGCATCCTGAGCTTCGGTAAGCTTGACGACAACTCCCACGGGATTCTCCTGAACTCATTCAAAGCTAATGTGAAACAAGCCAAAGTCATGTTTAAAGCAGGCCAAAAAAGCGCGCTTCACTTAATTCATTTAATATTGTCGGGGCTCTCCTGCCGAGGTCAAGGCGCTAGGCCTTGAGGCTAAAGGACACGGGCTAACAATGAAGGAATTGCTGCGCTCCAACGATCCGGTGCTCCTGTCCTATGTCAGCGCCCTCATGGAAGAAGCTGATATCGGGTTCATTGTCGCCGATCTCAACATGAGCGTGCTCGAAGGCTCGATCGGCGCGCTGCCGCGGCGCCTCCTGGTCGAGAGCGCCAGGATCGGGCAAGCGCGCGGAATTCTTACTGAGGCCGGTATCGGCCATGTCATCTCAGACGAAGACAAAAGTTAAGACTGCGGGCGGCGCCACCAGCACCGACGATTTCCTTGGTGGCCGCCTGAACATCATCCAGCCGCGTAGCGGACATCGGGCAGGGAGCGATGCCGTGTTCCTCGCCGCCGCGGTTCCTGCGCGACATGGCGCACGCGTGCTCGATGTGGGTGCTGGCGTCGGCGTTTCAGGTCTGTGCGTGCTCTCACGCGTTCCGGGCGCTCAAGTAACAGCGGTCGAGATTGACCGCGAGCTTTGCGCGCTCGCCGATCAGAACGCTGCGCGCAATGGCTTCAGCGACCGATTCACAACAGTGAATGCTGACGTGACCGCCCCAACTAAGGCGCTGCGCGAGGTCGGCCTCTTGCGCGAAGGTTACGACGAGATCATCGCCAATCCGCCATTTCATGCCGAAGGTGCGGTGCGGGCTGCGCCAGATCGAGCGCGCGCCGCCGCCCACGTGATGGAACGAGAGGGGCTATCCGCTTGGGTCCGCTTCTTCGCGACTTACGCAGCATCCAAGGGACGGCTCACGCTGATCCATCGGGCGGAAGCCTTAAGCGAGTTGCTCAGCCTGCTCGATGGCAGGTTCGGCGACATCGCTGTCTTTCCGCTCTTCCCCAAGCAGGGCGAGCCGGCGACCCGCATCATAGTGCAGGGACGGAAGGGAAGCAGGGCAGATTTGAGGCTGCTGACTGGGCTCGTGCTGCATAAGCCGGACGGAAACTACGCTGCAAGGGCCGAAGCCGTGCTGCGCGAAGGCGAGGCACTCGATCTCTGTTAGTAGAAAAAGGAAGGGCTGCCGCCTTGGGGGGAAGGCGGCAGCGCTCATTCGCCCGAGCGTGAGGAGCAACCCTCGGGCTCGCAGGATCGGCTAGTAGCAGATCCTGACGTCGCGAGAACTGGTAGCTATAAGTGTAGGGATTCCAGATCTTCAGCGTGACAGGGCGCGTCTCGTAGTGGCAGCTCGAATAGCTGTTCCACCCCGGATAACCGGCGTACCACGAGAAATTGTAGTGGCCCTTGTAGTGAGCGGCGGCAGGCGAGGCGGCGCCAAGGACGACAGCGGAAAGGGCGGCTGCGGCGATCAGGGTCTCTTCAACATCGGGGTCAACTCCTGTAGTGGCGTCAAAACGCCGGTTTGCTCATCGAGCAGAGGAACCTCCCTTGCTCATGATGCCGTTCTAGCGGGAGCGCTCTGAACCGAAGCTGAGCCCATCGTTCATCTGGCATTCAGCGTAAAAACCTCAGTGCATAAAAGCCGAAGGGCCACTCCCGAAGCTCGGGAATGGCCCTCGGCAAATCCGTTAAGCGCCTCGGCGGCGCGCGTGCCTAATACCAGCCGCGCCAGTAACGTCCGCGCCAATAAGGATAATAGCCGTAGGGATAGCCGTAATAGGCATAGGGGCGATAATAGGGCCGATAGTAGCGGTAGCCATACCAGCCGTAACGGGGCCCGACATAGACGTTCACACCGGGACCCCCGCCCCAACCGCGGCGCCATCCGGCTTCCGCCGCGTTCGACGAAAGCGTGACAAAGGCGAGCACAAGCGCTCCCACTGCCACGACCAAAGTCGCAAGCTTGCTCATTTAAGTCCTCCTGAGAGAAACGGCGGCGTTTGGGCGAAAAACGCGCCGCCAAGGTGGGCCATTCCCCACCGTCAATCGCCAATATAGCAACGAATCTTGACGGCCGGATGTGGGTCAAAGAGTTGCATTTACCAATCGCTTAAAGGCTGCCTCCTTGTGGGCCTCTATTGGCGCAGAGGCAGTTTCGCGCCTTGATTTGACCCCGTCTGGCTGTACGCTATCCGCATGACCGATCTACTGGACGATCCGGCCGCCGCAGAGCGTCAAGGTTGGCGGAGCTATCTTCCCGCTTCCTGGGTGCAGCGCGGGCCTTTGATTCCAGTGCTCAGATTCAGCGGTGCCATTGGCATGGTCACGCCGCTTAGGCCCGGCCTCTCGCTTTCCACCAGCGCGTCGGCGATCGAGAAGGCTTTCTCGATGCGCGGCGCCAAGGCGGTCGCCATCCAGATCAATTCGCCGGGCGGCTCTGCCGTGCAGTCGATGCTCATTTATAAGCGTATCAGAGCGCTCGCCGCCGAAAAGAACCTCAAAGTCTACGTCTTTGCCGAGGATGTCGCGGCTTCGGGAGGGTATCTGCTCGCGCTCTCTGGCGATGAAATCTATGCGGATCCGAGCTCGATCATCGGTTCGATCGGCGTCATTACCGCAACCTTTGGCTTGAACAAGTTGATCGACAAGATCGGTGTCGACCGGCGCGTCTATACGGCTGGTAAGAGCAAGGACACGCTCGACATATTCCTGCCAGAGAAGCCCGAAGACGTCGAGCGCCTCAAGGCACTCCAGAACGAGGTGCATGGCGCCTTCATCGACCTTGTCAAAGCGCGGCGTGGCGCCAAGATTGAGAAGGGCGGCGACATGCTGTTCACCGGCGAGTTCTGGAGCGGGCAGAAGGCGCTCGAGCTTGGCCTCGTGGATGGGCTCTCCGATCTGCGCAGCAAGATGCGCGAGGTCTATGGCGATGAGGTTCGCCTCAAGCTCGTCATGCCGTCAACTTCATGGTTCCGCCGCAGGCGTGGCATCTTTGCCGAAGGTAGCCCCTTCGACTTCAACTTATCGCCCGGCGGATTTGCCGCCGATCTCATCTCAGCGATCGAAGCGCGTGCGCTCTGGTCGCGTTTTGGACTCTAGAGATGCCCCAAGTGCTTTTCCTGTTCGCCGCGGGTGCGGGGCTGCTCCTCGCTGGGCGGCGGTGGTATCTGCAAGCGCGACGGCGGGTCGAGGCCGAGCTTCGTGCTGCTGACGAGGCCATCGCGCGGCGCGATGCCAAACCGATCGAGCGCTTGGAACGCGACCCTGCAACCGGCATCTACCGCCCGAGGCACCAGCCGTCGGCGCGCTAGAGGCAGAATCGTCATTCCCGCGAACGCGGGAATCCAGTAATCACCCACATCGATTGTTTTCTAAACGCCGAGTTGCTTCCCGGTAAGGCGGCGATGACGAGGATTGGAAGCAAACCGAATGAACGAGCGCCGAAAAGACGTCGCCAAGCCGTCCAAAGCGGATAGGACGCAGATCCCGTCCTTTCAGGACTTGATCCTGAAGCTCGAGCGGTTTTGGGCAGACCAGGGCTGCGTCATCCTCCAGCCTTACGACATGGAGATGGGTGCGGCGACGTTCCATCCCGCGACGGCGCTTCGCTCGCTCGGACCTAAGCCCTGGCGAGCGGCCTATGTGCAGCCGTCGCGCAGGCCAAAAGACGGCCGCTACGGCGAGAACCCCAACCGGCTTCAGCACTATTACCAGTTCCAGGTGATCCTCAAGCCGTCGCCGCCAGACATTCAGGACCTCTATCTGGAGAGCCTCTACGCGATCGGCATCGATCCCTCGAACCACGACATCCGCTTCGTCGAGGACGACTGGGAAAGCCCGACGCTCGGCGCCTGGGGGCTCGGCTGGGAAGTGTGGCTCGACGGCATGGAGGTATCGCAGTTCACCTATTTCCAGCAGGTCGGCGGCTTCGACTGCGATCCCGTATCTGGTGAGCTGACTTACGGGCTCGAGCGCCTCGCCATGTATGCGCAAGGGGTCGACCGCGTGTTCGACCTCAATGTCAATGGCGGAGTGGGCAAGGACAAGGTGACCTATGGCGACGTGTTCCTCCAGGC
>JBKOUI010000379.1:0-5539 GCA_046723315.1 Pseudomonadota bacterium
CCGCGGCTTCTGGTCGTTCCGTCACCCCCGTAAAGACCCGCCCCGCTGCGATCCAAACCGGCCCATGCCCGCAAAGCGCCTTCCGGCACTGAAGACAATCTTGAGCGTCATAGGCCTTCTGCTTGTGGCGGTGCTGCCGATCCGCGTGCAGGCATTCGACATCGAGATCAAGAAGCCGCGTGATGCCGTGCTCGAGTCCATGATCGGGCAAATGATCATAGTAGGATTTTCCGGATACCGGACTACGGACTCCGACGTCATCGGGGTGCATGACCAGCTCACCCAGGGCACGATTGGTGGCGTCGTGCTGTACCCCGAAAATATCGGGCCGCCCGATCAGCTCCGCGCACTCACGAGCTTCTTGCACAATGCGCGCTCGGTTCCGGTTCCTTTCATCGCCGTAGACCAGGAGGGCGGCCTCGTGCAGAGGCTCACGCGAAGTAATGGCCACCTGTACATTCCCTCGGCGTGGAAGGTGGGCAGGAACCCGAGTTTCAGCGATCCCGACAGCGCGATGCGCCTTTACGCCGGCATGGCAAAGGACCTCGCGGAGGCCGGCTTCAACCTCAATTTCGGTCCCGTGGTCGATCTCAATCTCAATCCGAGCAATCCGGTCATCGGGCAGAGGGAGCGAAGCTTCGGCGCCGACCCAAACACGGTCACTCAGCTTGCCCGCGCCTTCATCCGCGCGCATCGTGATGCGGGCATCGTCACGGTGGCTAAGCATTTTCCCGGTCACGGCTCGAGCCGGGCCGACAGCCACAAGACTCTCGCCGACATCTCCGACACCTGGCGGGAGATCGAGCTTGAGCCCTACCGCAACCTCGCACAGGAGGGCCTGCTTGACGCAGTGATGATCGGCCACCTCTATCACCCCCGCTTCAGCGACGGCGCGCGTTTGCCCGCCTCGCTTTCAGTCCGCGCAATCGAGGCTCTGCGCGCCAAGGGCTATATCGGCTTTGACGGGGTCGTGGTGAGCGACGACATGGAGATGGGCGCGGTGCGCGAGGACTACTCGCTCGAAGAGCGCGTGATCAAATCGGTCAACGCCGGCACCGACCTCATCGTGTTCTCGAACGAGAAGTCGCACGACCCCGAGCTTGGGGTGAAGGTGCACGCCATCATGTCCGATGCGGTGAAGGATGGGCGCATATCGCGCGCCCGGATCGAGCAGGCCTATGGCCGCATCATGCTGCTCAAGCGCCGGCTGATGCAGAACGATCTCGCCGGCAAGTGGTAGCTCGCAAGCTCGCCTCCCACGGATCGCCCTCGCATGATCAGCACCATAGCCGCCATTCTTTTGTTGTTGGTCATGGCTCTATGCCTGCTGCTCGTCCCGTTCGTGCTCTGGCTGATCTGGTGGTGATCGGCGGTGAGGGGCTAGGCCTTGCCTCTCAGCGCATCGAGACTCCACGCGCCTCCTCCGGCCGCGGCGAGATAGAGAAATATGAAGCAGAACAGCACGGCAGATTCGCCGCCATTGGTAAGCGGATAGAAGCCTTGCGGCGCGTGCCCGATGAAATAGGCGAAGGCGAGCTCGCCGGAGAGGATGAAGGCAGCGGGCCGCGTGAATAGGCCGACGAGAACGAGCGCGCCGCCGATGAGCTCGATCACGCCGGCGAACCAGATCAGGGAGAACGGCGCCGGCGGCGGCATCTGAGCCGGGAAGCCGAAGAATTTGGAGAAGGCGTGCTGGAACAGGAGCAACGCCACTATGATGCGCAGAATGCTCAGGATCTGCGGCGCGTAGCGCGCCAGGCAAAGCTCACAGTCTTTTAGACTCATCAGCTATTCCTCTCGATTCGTCATGCCCGGCCGAAGTGCCGGGCATCCACGAATTTCGCCAGTGCACCGGACTCAAATCGTGGATGGCCGGGACAAGCCCGGCCATGACGTTTGCTTTGTTTGCGCGAATAACGTCAAAACGTGAATTCAGTGATAGGTGTCGTGCTCGCCAGCTTCCCAGAACACGTAATAGGAATAGGCGGTGTAGCCCAAGATGATGGGAAGGATCGGGATGGCGCCGTACAGCATGAAAAGTTGCGACTCCGGCGCCGCGGCGGCCTGCCAGATCGTGATGTCGGGCGGGATGATATAGGGGAACAGGCTCACCGCGAGCCCGGTGTAGCAAAGGACGAACAGCACCGTGCTCAGGATGAAGGGCAGGTAGCGCTGGCGCTTCGCGAGCGCCCGCCATATCCCGATCACGCAGGCCGCGGTGGCGAGCGGCACCGGACTCAGCATCACGATGTGCGCGGGCTTGAACCAGCGCGCGGCGATCTCGGGATGCAGGAACGGCGTCCATATGCTGAAGATCACGATGAACGCCGTGAGCGCGATGAGAGCGTAGCGCCCGACGTTATAAGCCCATTCCCGCAACGCCTCGTCGCCCTTCATGATCAGCCAGCCAGCCGACAGCATCACATAGCCCGAGAGAAGGGCGATGGCGGTGACGGCGGAAAACGGCGTGAGCCAATCGAACGGCCTGCCGGCGAACTTATTGTCGGTCACGGCGAAGCCCTGCACGAAGGCGCCGATGATCGCCCCCTGCGTCAGGGCGGCAAGGATCGAGCCGCCGGCAAAGGCCAAGTCCCACGCCCAGCGATAGCGGTCAGACTTGAAGCGGAACTCGAAGGCGACGCCGCGCAGGATGAGGCCCATCAACATCAGGATGATGGGAATGTAGAGCGCCGGCAGCATCACCGAGTAGGCGAGCGGGAAGGCGGCGAGCAATCCGCCGCCGCCAAGCACGAGCCAGGTCTCGTTGCCGTCCCAGAACGGCGCGACCGAATTCATCATCGCGTCCCGGTCTTTGTGAGACGGCGCAACCGGGAACAGCACGCCAAGGCCCAAGTCGTAGCCGCCGAGCAGCACGTAGAGGAACACCGCGAGCGCGAGGATCGCAGCCCAAATCAGCGGCAGGATGATGGGAAGGACTTGGGCCAGACCTGGATCGATCGGCGTCATGGATTTCCTGCCGCTGCCATGGGTCGGTGGGAAAGATCGGCCTCGGCCTCTTCCGGCGTCGGCGGCGGCTCCTCAGGCCCGCGCTGCACGAGCTTGATAATGTAATAGAGACCGGCGCCGAACACGACGCCGTACACCAGCACGAAGAGGATAATCGAGGTGAGCACGCTGCCGCCGGGGACCGGAGACACTGCGTCCGCGGTACGCAGCACGCCGTAGACGGTCCACGGCTGTCGTCCGACCTCGGCGGTGAACCAGCCCGCAAGCACGGCGAGGAAGCCGAGCGGCGAGACCCAGGTGAGCGTGTGCAGGAACCAGCGGCTGGTGAACAACCTGCCGGTAAGCCAAAGGATCGCGCCAACGATGCCGACGGCAATCATGATCAGTCCGATGCCCACCATGATGCGGAAAGCGAAGAACGGAATGATCGGGTTTGGCCGATCCTCAGGCGGGAAGGACTTCAGCCCTTTGACCTCGCCGTCCCAGTCATGGGTGAGGATCAAACTGCCGAGATTGGGAATGGCGAGCTCGTAGTAGTTGGTCTCGGCCTTGGGGTCGGGGAAGGCAAAGAGGATCAGCGGGATGCTCTTGTCCGTCTCCCAATGCGCCTCGAGCGCTGCGATCTTGGCGGGCTGATGCTTGAGCGTGTTGAGCCCGTGCAGGTCACCGATCACGAGCTGAAGCGGCGCGAGCCAGACGAGCAGGCTCAATCCCATGCCGAGCATGATCCGCCCGTGCGGCACGCAACGCTCGCGCAAGATGTACCAGGCGCCGATGCCGGCCACGATGAAAGCGGTGGTGAGATAGGCTGCCGCCGTCATGTGGGCGAAGCGATAGGGGAAGGATGGATTGAAGATCGCCTGCCACCAATCGGCGGCGTGCAACACGCCTGCGGCATCCACCGTGAAGCCGGCGGGAGTCTGCATCCAACTATTGGCTGACAGGATCCAGAAGGCCGAGATCACTGTGCCGAGAGCCACCATGCAGGAGGCGAAGAAGTGCACGGCTTTCGGCACGCGGTTCCAGCCGAACAGCATGATGCCTAGGAACCCTGCCTCGAGAAAGAAGGCGGTCAGCACCTCGTATGACATCAGCGGGCCGATGACGTTGCCACCGCGTCGTGACAGCTCGCTCCAATTGGTGCCGAACTGGTAGGACAGCACCACACCGGACACCACGCCCATGCCGAACGATATGGCGAAAATCTTGGTCCAATGCTGAGCGATGCGGAGATAGATGTCCTTGCCGGTCTTTAGCCACAGCGCCTCGAGCACCACCAGCCACGCGGCAAGGCCGATGGTGAAGGACGGAAAGAGGATGTGGAAGGAGATGGTGAACGCGAACTGGATGCGCGACAGAAGAAGAGGATCGAGCTCTGGCATCCTTGGGTTCTCGGCTAGGCGGTCTCAAACAGGAGCTTGGCGACTCACGTTTCGTTATCGCGAGAGAGTAGCGCCGCAAGGCGAGAAAACCTAGCGGTGCACGACGCAGCATGATGACATCTTTCGGCTGGCAACTCCGAACGGCGAGGCTAAGGTTCGAGACATGGACGCCAAAAGCCTCGCCCTGATCGTCCTTGCCAAGACCCTTCAATCGCGCGGCTACCGCTTCGTGGCCGTGACGCCTGCAACACACTGCCGGGTGCTCGACCGTCCATCGCCAGCCACCACGCTTGAAACGATCTTCGGATGGAACAGGCCCTTCGACCGCGAGGCATTGGATGCCGACATTTTCGATCTGCTCGAGGATGCCGAGGCTCTCGAGGGAGAGTCCGGCCGCTACAAGTCGAAAGTGCGGTTCGCCACCCTCGGCGATTTGATCTTTGCCCATTCGGGTTTTCCGACCGCCGAGCCAGATGCGGTGTTCTTCGGACCCGATACCTATCGGTTCGTCCGCTTGTTACACGCCTCGCTCGCCGATGTTGCGCCAAGCGGCCCACTTAGGCTCATCGATATCGGAAGCGGCAGCGGGGCCGGCGGAATTGCCGCAGCGAGGCTGCTCGGCAAGAATACCGAGGTCGTGCTCGGCGACATCAACCGGAAGGCGCTCGCCTTCAGCGCCGTCAACGCCGTGGTCAACGATGTGGCCGCGGCGAAGACAGTGTTCAGCGACGTGCTGATGGGCATTGAAGGTCCCGCGGACATCATCGTAGCGAACGCGCCTTACCTCGTTGACGATGACCGCCGCCTCTATCGCCACGGCGGCGGCGAGCTCGGCATCTCGCTCACGGTGCGGATCGCCGAGGAGGGCCTTGAGCGGCTCAAGCCCGGCGGACGGCTTATTCTCTATAGCGGCACCCCCATGATAGGCGGCGCCGACCCGCTGTTCCAAGCCATTGAGCCCGTTATGAAACTCAATGCCAGCGATTTCGTTTATGGGGAAATCGATCCTGATGTCTTTGGCGAGGAACTCGACAGGCAGGCTTACGCGAACGCCGATCGAATCGCCGCCATAGGCCTCACAGCCAAAAAACGAGGATGATTGCGTGACCCATGATCTTTCATGGACTGAGACCGCTGCCGAGCTTGAAGGACCGGCTTTCGAACGATTTCAGACCGACCTTGCGAAATAC
>JBKOUI010000116.1:0-5623 GCA_046723315.1 Pseudomonadota bacterium
GCTCAACGCCGAGGGAGACGAGTGGCGCTGGCAGCGGCGGCTCGCGGCGCCCCTCGATCTCGGCCTTAACCGCTACTGGCGGTCGTCCCTCGGAGACATCCCACGACAATTGCAGCCCATGGGTGAAGCTCTGCACGCAAACTTGTTGCGCGCTCGTCGAGATGCTTATTTCCGGCGGCTTGGCCTTCTGGCCCTCCGCGGCTTCCTCGCCCTCGTAAAAGGCGACGGCGTTGGTGGCCCCATCTGCATTCAAGGTGATCTTGCGTGAAGTCTCCGATCGCTGGCCAATTGCCCAGCCGGCGAATTTCAGCTCAACGCCATTGACCTCCACTTCCTCGGGAGCTTCGAGGGTCACTTGCATCCCTTTTCGCGGAGCAAGCGCAAAGGGCGTTTCGCCCGTAACACTTCGCCCTTCGACCGTCACCGGTATCTGAACCGTGGGGTATGAGGGCGCGCCGTCTTCCAGACGCTGCACGGCCTGCACGCTCAGCACCAAGGGGGGCTTCACGATGGGACCCTTTGAGGCAGCACGGTTCAGTTCGAACACTCCGCGACCGTAAGTTCCGGCCCGCACGATCCCGCTTTGGTCATGAGACTGGAAATTCTGTTGCACCTCGAGATCGGTGACCGAAACGTAGGGCACCCCCGGCGAGCGTCGCCAAGTCCAATCTCCCAGGATCGGCGGGATGCGCGCCAACGCTGCGACCGACGGATCCAAGACAAGCTCATCGACATGACCGCGAAAAACGCCCTGGTCGGTGCCGACATAGATGGTCGTGCCTTGCGTCGCGGGTACTGCTGGGTCGACCGCCACGCTGAACAACTGCTGCACATCCACGTCAGGCGCAAAGCCAGCATCGATTGTCCTGGTTTGCCAAGAGCCGTTGGCGAGCCGGTCAAGTTCCTTGATGCGGCCCGGACTGGCCGAACCGCTCAGCACCACGAAGATGCGCTCATTGCGGAAGAGGTCTGGAGCAATCGCATTGACGGCAGCACCGCATTCGCAAAGCTTCGTCCAGCCAACCTCGGGAGAGCCGCGCCAGAGTTGGCCGGTATCGGTGCCGAGGTAGTAAATAGGCTGCTCTTCCAATACACGACTGCGGAATGCCATCGTCGTGGTGAGCCCGGTCTTGCCCCAGAATGGATCGACGGCCTGCCATGCATCCGCACCGTTCAATACGCTTGCGGACGCCGAGTCGGCGACCGTGGTTCGGAAGATCAAGCCGTTCTTTTGAAGTCGGAAGAAATGGCCCTGCCGATGTGGGTCGCTCCAAAGCTTCCGCGCATTGTTGTCGGACCAGATGGTCTCGATCTTGAATTTGGTGAAGAACGGCGGAGGCGGCAGGCCCCTGCAGATCGAGCCGCCGAAACCGGCGTTGCAATTGAGATAAAGCGTCAGGCCTTGGGCATCGATCGAGGCCTGAAAGCCGTCGCCTCCCATGATTGCAAGATCGTCGGAGAAGCCCGGTTGCCTCACTGTGAGGATGTCACCGTTGTGCCAATATCCGGCGACCGTAACGGGTGGAAGCACGGGAGACAAACCGATCGTGCCGGCCTGGCCAACCGCGAGTCCCTTGGTCAAGGGTTCCCAACTGACCACGCCATTAAAGTCGAAGCTGCCCTTTGGTGATGCCGCCGTCGCTCGCCACGAACACGATCTGGATTTGCGAGGGACTCGGGACAAAGCTGCCATAGGGGGCGAATTCGATGGCATTCAGGTCACCATGCAGATCGAGATTTTTGCGGAAGGGATTTGAATCGCTGAGGCAACAACCGAGAACAGTCCAGGAGTTGCTCTCGACCGGCGGACTCACGTGATAGTCGTTTTTTCCGCCCTTCCTTCCGCCGTCAAGCGAACGCCAAAACGCGATCTGCCCGATATAGACCTCGTCAGAACTGTAGGGACCGACGGTGATGACATTGTTGAAGCCGAGCTGTCCGTCGCTCGGAGGCGATGGCAGCTCGCTCCAGCTGTCGCCGCCATCCTTGGTGACGAATAGGCGATAGGTTCCATTCGCGTCGAACCCGGCATAGACGAGCGGCAATGGCTGAGAGAAGCCTAAGCCCCGGCGCCCACCAAAGGCGAGGGCAATCCGGCCAAAGCCGGAGGTGGGAAGGCAGCCGCCAAGCGTTTTCCACTGAAGCCCGGTAAGGTCTGTCGATTTAAAGATGCCTTGGCTCGAGAATGCGACGTAGAGCGCTCCCTGATAGGGATCAACCACGAGATCGATTGCATTCCCGGAGACCGGCAAACCGACTGTGAGCTTGACCCAGCAATCGTTGCCATCCTCCTTCAAGCTGAAAAGGCCCATGTTGGTCGCGGCAAACAGAACCGCGGGACGCCCGGGAACGACCAGCATGCGGTTGACGACACTCTGACCGATCGCGCCGTTCTGACAGCCGGTCTGGTTGGGGTTGAGGCCGGTCGCAACCCAAGTGCTTCCGCCATCGGGTGAGCGAAAGACGCCGAGACCGGAGCCAACAAAGCAGCAGGCGACATTCGGATCGCCGGTCCCGACATAAACGATGTCCGGCGTGACCGGGTTGATGGCCAGCGAGCCGATAGAAGGCGTTCCTCGGAGCTTGCCTGAGGCAAGCTTGCGCACGAGCTGGGTGTCGGTCAGCGGGGTCCAGCTTGCACCGCCGTTCGATGTCTTCCACACCCCTCCTTCGGCTGCGCCGACATAAAGGATGTTCGCGTCCCGCGGATCGATCGCGAGCGCGTTCATCTGCCCGCTTATGACATCGTTATTGGAGAGAAGAGCGCCGAACGGCCCGATGGAATCCCATCCTTCCGCCCGAGCTCCGGAACAGAAGATGCAGAGTCCAAAGGCAATGCAAATTGAGGCTTTTACGCGGAGTTTCATAGCCGTCCTCCCGTGGCCGCGGAGTTGGGCGAAACAAACTCACTCTGCCTTCTGATGATAGTTTGCGACGAAACCGGCTTCGGCGCTAGTCCTCGACGTCGAGCGGCTCGGTGCCGGTGGGCTGGCCATTCTGGTTGAGCGAGATCTTCTCGACGCGCGCTTCGGCCTTGCGCAGCAGCCCGTCGCAATGGGCCTTCAGCGCTTCGCCTCGCTCGTAAATAAGGATCGAGGCTTCGAGCTCGACATCGCCTTTCTCCAGGCGATCGACGATGCCCTCGAGCTCCTTCAGCGCCTGCTCGAAGCTCATCGTCTTGATGTCGGAATGATCGGTCGGGTTCGCCATGGCCTGCCTTAGCCCCTTCCGGCATCGGCAATCAAGAGGCTGGCCAAGCGACTCGACTCAGGAGGCTCCCATTAGGGTAGCGACGTGGGCAGCCGTGGAGGAGGCTAGTGCATCGAGGTCGTAGCCTCCCTCCAGAGTCGAGACAAGCTTTCCGCCGGTATGCTTCGCCGCCGCGTCGAGCAGCTTCTCGGTGATCCAGATGAAATCGGCCTCTACCAGCCTGAGCTGAGCCAGAGGGTCTTTGACATGAGCATCGAAGCCGGCCGAGACGAGGAGGAAGTCGGGGCCAAAATCGTGCAGGGCGGGCAAGATGCGCGTGAGCATCGCCTCGCGGAAATCGTCGCCGTCATCCCCTGGGCTGAGAGGCGCGTTGAAGATGTTGCCGATGCCTGTTTCGCTCAAAGCCCCAGTACCCGGAAAAAGCGGCATCTGGTGTGTCGAGCCGTAAAACAAGTCCTTGTCCGACCAGAATGCAGCCTGCGTGCCGTTGCCGTGATGCACGTCGAAATCGACGACGGCGACGCGCTCGGCTCCATGAGCGGTGCGCGCATGGAGTGCCGCGATCGCGACGGTGTTGAACAGGCAGAAGCCCATGGCGCGTGACGGCTCGGCGTGATGGCCTGGCGGGCGGACGGCGCAGAAGGCGTTGTTTGCGTGACCGGCCATGACCTGATCGACGGCGTAAATGGCAGCGCCGGTTGCGCGCAAAGCGGCATCCCAGCTTCCCGACGAGACGACCGTGTCGGGGTCTAGCCAGTTATGGTCGCGTTTTGGGATCGCAGCACGCACCATCTCGACATAAGCGCGCGGATGGAGGCGCTCGATGATGGCTAGGTCGGCGAGCGGCGCCTGCTCGCGCGCAAGATAATGGAAGCGCTCCTGCTCGAGGGCTTGCTCAACGGCGCGGAGCCGGTCGGCCCGCTCGGGGTGTCCGAAGCCCGTGTCATGCTCAAGACAGGCGGGATGCGTAAGGAGGAGCGTGGTCATGAACGGTTTGCCCCCTGGTCCGCCGAGAATAAGCACGCCTCGCCGCAACTTGGCGAGTCTATGCTAAAGCACGGTCACCATGCCCGTCATTCCCGCTACGCCAGAAGCCATCAAAGAAGCCGCGCAAGCCCTCGCTCGGGGCGAGATTGTCGCCTTCCCGACTGAGACGGTTTACGGGCTCGGCGCCAACGCGCTCGCCCCGCGCGCGGTGGCTAAGGTCTTCGCGGCCAAGCAGCGGCCCCGCTTCAATCCTCTGATTGTGCATGTCTTAGGAATCGAAGAGGCGAACAACTACGCCGCTGTCAACGACGCGGCGCGCAAGCTTGCCGATGCCTTCTGGCCCGGGCCGTTGTCGTTGGTGCTCAACAAGCGCCCCGGCTGCAAGATTGCCGACCTCGTGAGCGCGGGCCTCAACACCATCGCGCTAAGGGCGCCAGCCCATCCTGTCGCACGCGCATTGCTGACTGAAGCGCAGCTTCCAATCGCAGCGCCAAGTGCCAATCGCTCGGGCCGAGTGAGCCCGACCACGGCAGCCCACGTCCAGGCAGAGCTTGGCGATATTCCCGGCATGATCCTCGATGGCGGCCCCTCCTCTCTCGGACTCGAATCCACTGTCGTGAGCCTCGCGGGATCACCTGCGCTACTCAGGCTTGGCGCCCTTCCGCGCGAAGCGATCGAGGCTATATTGGGTGAGAAACTCGCCCAAGCGAAGTCTGACGCGCCAATCTCCTCGCCGGGACAACTTGCGACACACTACGCGCCCGACACGAAGCTCAGGCTTGCCGCCACCAGCGTCAGTTCGAACGAAGCGCTTCTCGCGTTTGGACCGCGCATGCCGAAAGGCGCAATCGTCACCATCAATCTCAGCCCCAGCGGCGACCTTAGCGAAGCTGCCGCGCAGTTATTTGGCGCGCTCCGCGAGCTCGACCAATCAGGCGCGGAGACCATTGCGGTGATGCCGATCCCAAATCGCGGGCTTGGCGAGGCGATCAACGACCGCTTGCAGCGCGCCGCTTGCGGCACGCCGGCAATCAGCGCTGATGTTCATTCGGAATGACGCGCGGGCAGAGCCATAAGTCTCCGACCAAGGCAATTCTCGACGCCTTCGTGCGCATCGTGGGCGAGGACAATGCGATCCACGATGCCGAGGCGATGGCACCCTATCTCGTTGAGTGGCGCGAGCGCTATCACGGCAAGGCGGCGCTGGTGCTCAAGCCCGGCAAGACGGAGGAGGTCGCTGCGATCCTCAAACACGCCAACGCGGCGCGGACGCCCATCGTGCCCCAAGGCGGCAATACCGGCCTGGTCGGCGGGCAAATCCCCTTCGAGACGGGGCACGAGGTTGTCGTCGCGCTTGAACGGCTGAATCGCGTGCGCGATATCGACCTCGCGTCAAACACCATGACGGTTGAAGCAGGTCTCGTGC
>JBKOUI010000146.1:0-3428 GCA_046723315.1 Pseudomonadota bacterium
GGCGGCTTCGGAATACCCGTGTGACACCCATGCAGTGTTTTCGCGGTCAGCTCTTCAGGAAAAAAGGAACGATTGGAATTACCCAAGTTGCCTTGTGCAGTCAGCGACAGACTGACAATTAGTCCGCGTGTCGCTCTATCCCGCCCGATATTTGTTGGCGTAATGCTTGCCAAGAATTTTGCGGATTTGCTCGGCAAGGCGCTTGTTGCCGGTCGACTGCGGCTTTTTCGGCTTTGAGCGAGCCGCTTCCGGGACCGGTTTCGTTGATTTGCGCATTGCAGGTCAAAGCTGTGATGTGCGCTGCCTTCATTCAAGGGACAATTTCGACGGGAACACCGATCGAAAGCCCGAGCTCGCGGTCCGCGCGACTTTGATTGACGGCGATTTCGGCAAGTCCGTTGGAATTCTCATACCAGAAAGCCGTGCCTGGCCGTCGGTCACTGAACGTCCTCGCGGGCTCCAAAACCCGTCCCGCAACTATAAGTCTTGCGGCACGCGGGAGCTGGGTGACCCTCAAGCCAGTCATGGCATTGCCAAAATGATCAATGTAGACGATCTCGCCGAGGTCGTCCGGGCACTCCGCCTGGCGGTCAGCGTCGTCGTTGCGAGTCGTGCCAGCTGGCGGTTCACCGCGGGCCAGCATGGCTGCAACCGGTGCGAAGAGATCGCGCCCATGGAAGCTTGCCGATAGGCGCTCCGGTTTCCAATCGATGTCCCAGCTTCGCGTATTTGCAGCGCGGCGTTGCACAAGCTCGAAGAGGCCGTTGCCGGGGCCGACATACCACCGCCCATCGGCCTCGAGAGTGATAGCCGGCCGCGTTCCGCCGACGCCGGGATCCACGACACAGAGAAAGACGGTTCCTGCGGCAAACCATACGGCATAAGCCGCGAGCAAGAAGGCCGATGGCTTGGGACTGCCGGCCGGAGCATCGGCAAAGAGGTCGATGATGGGTGTACCCGGCGCCATCTGATGCGGCACCGCCTTCATCTGACCCGTACAGGGGCCGTCCAGCCCGAAATCCGTTAACAGCACAATCAAGTTATCAACTCGTCAGCGATTCTGCTGTGATGCTTGCAGCTTACACGCGGAAGGCTTGCTCTGCCTCGCTTCGAAGCCTGTCCTCCTGCATGCGGTAGCGGGCTGAGAAGTGGAAAGGGACAAATCGGACCACGCCTGCTCACTTTGCGATGTCACCGGCCTGACGTGCCGTAAGATGTCGCCTCTGTGCGGCAATACCTGCATCTGCATCGAGGAATGCCGCCTCGATAAAAAGCTGGTCGGCACCACGCGCGAGCGTGATGATCTTATCAACGTTCTTCTCATGATAGGCGGCATCCGACAACGTAAGCGATCTTTTGTCCCCTTCCCGTGTCGGCAAAGCCGGCCGGACCAATGAGATGAAGCGGCATGGCCCGATGCAGGCAGATGCGCAGAAGTCGGTCGAAGCCCGCAAAGTGATCCATGTGCGCGTGAGAGACAAAGGCATGGCTGACGCGTAAAAGCTGCCGCGGCGACAGCGGAGTCACATCACCGAGATCGAATAGTAACGCGCGGCGACCGAAGCGGAAGTCGATGAGTAACCCCGGATCGGAAAAAGGGTCGTTGACGAGGCTAGCCTGAACGAGCCAAGTCATGGATGTTCGTTTGTCCGAGCGCGCTTGGACGAGCCTGAGCTAAATACGTTTTGTAGCGATAGCGCTACCCCGTCAGCACCACTCTGGGAATCGGCCCTCATGGACAGGATGAAGCTCACGCATCTGTTCGAAAAATTCATGGTGGCGGTGGACGTGCTAGCTACAAGTTCGGCGCCTCTCCAGAAGCGACTCGAAGGGGCCTATAGGAGCCTCATGGACATCGAAGCAAAGGATTTCGATGACAAAGAAATGCAGGGCACATTCGAACAAATTCGCTCGCGGCTAACGAAAGCGCAACACGGACAGATCGATTCCATCGCTGCGACCTGCAAGCAAATGTCCGATCAGGAGGCCGAGGAAATAGCTGATTTTATCTTCAGTCTCTTTCTAAGAATTTCGGAGAAGCATTACTCACGCCCCTGAAGGGGAGGGGATCTGCAATCCCCTTCTAGGGGATCGATAGCATTTGGGGCGCGAAAACCGTTCACGCCCATTTGCCAGGCCCAAGCTGCTTGAATGGCGCATAACAAAGCGTCGAGGTGATCACCACCCGGATCTTCGCAAAGTTCTCTCTGAGCCTTGTGGTCCCGTACCCAGGTCGTGCAAAGCTGTCATTAGCTTGGTCAGCGATGCCGGGAACCATTGGGCGTCGGGATTACAGTACCGTTATAGGGCTCAAAGACGAGGGCTGGGGCAGCGGAAGCAAGCGAAGGAGCCACCAAGACAGCTCCGACGAGGAGTGCAAGGCTCGTGCGTCTCAGCATCTATTGCTCCCCTCACTCGATCAACGCCCCCGGGCCAGTCCTTCAATAACCCAAGTCGTCGCTTAGAAGACGCAGCTGCAAAGTGAATGAGACCCGCCAAGGCGGGGTGTCGTCATAAAAAATGTCGATTTCTAGGGCGGAGGAGAATGCTGGATATTGTTATGTTGTCCCTTCCGTTTTCCACGTCGACCCCTACGATGCCGTTTTTTTATCGGCGTTTGATTACTTGCCTTGGCATCGGCCATATCAGGAAGGGAGTCACTTGAAGCTAATCCACTAACTCGATCTCCATCGACTTGGACATCTTGGAAGCTCCGAATAACTGCCGTGGCTTTTGTTCTTCCTCGCCATTGAGTTCTTGTCGCTTTGATCAGTGCGAAAAATGAGAGAAGCAAGTGTTTTGCACGCGCGATCACGTCCTCGCGGCTCGGCGAGGGTCTTTCCTTTTCAGCGCGGGGCGCTGCAAAACCAATAAAGTGCTGGTCAATCATCCAATGCTCTTCATGAGCGCGTTTAGCATGCTCGATTTTTTTGAGGATGTATGAGACCTCTTCCGGCCATTGAGTGTTAGAGCAATCTAACTCGATAAGACGCCGCCGGATGGCAACGCTTTCCTCATATGCCTCGATAGCCGAGATGGCACGATCCAAAGCGAATCTTGCGTCGCCCATGCGTTCGAGGCTCGATGACAGGTTCAACTGCCATTCGATGTTTGTGCCATCCATTCCAATCAGTGCACGATCGGCTTCGAGCATCTCTTCATAAGCCGTAAGTGCACCTCGACTGTCTCCTGCGGCGAATTTGATATCGCCGATCTTCTCTAGGCTTTGAGCGATATTAGAATGCCAACAAGCGTGATTGGGCTCGCGCCCGCAAAGTCGGCGCCAGATCGCTACATTTGCCTCATAGCAAGTAATTGCACCCCAGCTATCGAATCCATCGAGCTTCACGTCGCCGAGTTTGTCTAAACTCGACGCAACGTCCAGCTGTCGCTGAGTATTCCGCGGATCGATTTCGGCCAGATGACGC
>JBKOUI010000295.1:0-8789 GCA_046723315.1 Pseudomonadota bacterium
GTCGTCGGCAGCGTCAGATGTGTATAAGAGACAGGCTCCAGGAAGCGTCCGACCCGGGTCATTCCGAGGGTGCCCGTTGGGCGAAGATGCGCATTCATCGTATCGCCAGCGAAATCATGACGGAGCTCGGCTACTCGTCCAAGCTCAATGCCGAATGGGACTTCCTATGCATGTTGCGCGATGAGGGACGCCGTTCGGCAGAGACATTTCTCACTGCGTACGCTGCGGACTTGGGCGTTCGTTCGACATTCGACCTCGCCGCTTTGCGCGAACTGAGCTGACCGCATGGGCCTTCTCGGCATTCTTGCTGGCCTCGGGCTGCTTATTTGGTTGTCCTTCCGCGGTTGGAGCGTGCTTCTGCTCGCGCCGGCCGCAGCGCTCATCGCCGCAGCCTTTGCCCGCGAGCCGCTCCTCGCGCACTTGACCCAGACCTTCATGGGCGGGGCAGCGCAGTTCCTCGCCCAATTCTTTCCGCTGTTCCTGCTCGGCGCCGTATTCGGCAAGCTCATGGACGACAGCGGTTCGGTCACCGTCATAGCGCGCTTCATGACGGAACGTCTTGGCGCCGCCCGAGCCTTGCTCGCCGTCGTCCTGGCGGGCGCTGTCGTCACTTACGGCGGCGTAAGCCTGTTCGTCGCGATCTTTGTGATCGTTCCGATGGCGCAAGGACTTTTCAAAGCGCGGACATCCCCCCTCGCTTGATGCCGGCGGCGGTCGCGCTTGGCACCATGACCTTCACCATGTCGGCGCTGCCCGGTACGCCAGCGCTGCAAAATGCCATTCCCATGCCGTTCTTCGGCACCACGCCCTTTGCCGCGCCTGGGCTCGGAATCATTGCCGCAGCCTTCATGCTTGGCTTCGGCCTGTGGTGGCTGGGCCGCGCCGAATCTGTCGCGCGGGCTCGCGGCGAGGGCTACGCCACTACGAAACTCGGTTCCGCGGAGCCTCACGCCGATCAGCGCGAACGCGCAACGATTGCGAGCGAGTTCGATCCCGCCGAGATCGAGCATGGAGCCCACGCAAGAACCGATCCTACCGTGTTCGCGGCTCTGCTCCCGCTCATCGTGGTCATTCTCGTCAATCTCGCGATGAGCCTCTTCGCGCTGCCGCGGCTGGATACGACGTTTCTTGCCGAAGAGCGTTGGGGCGCAACCTCGCTTTCTGCCGTGGGCGGCGCCTGGGTGGTGGTGGTGGCGCTTTCGGCGGCGATCGTGGCTACGGTCGCTTTGAACTATCGCCGCCTACCGTCGCTCCGCGCGAGTCTCGATGCTGGCGCAAACGCCTCGGTGCTTCCGGCTCTCAGCGTTGCAAGCCTCGTGGGATTCGGGGCGGTCGTGGCTGCGTTGCCGGCGTTTAGTGCTGTGCGCGATTTTGTGTTGTCGATCGAAGGTGGCCCGCTCGTCTCGCTGGCCTTGGCGGTCAATGTACTCGCTGCATTGACAGGCTCGGCGTCAGGGGGACTGACGATAGCCCTCGATGCTCTCGGCGAAACCTACCGGCAGCTTGCCGTAGAGCAGGGCATAGATCCTGCGCTTCTGCATCGCGTTGCCGTTCTGAGCGCCGGAACCCTCGACAGCCTGCCACATAATGGCGCGGTGGTGACATTGCTCTCGGTGTGCGGCGTGAGCCACCGCGAGAGCTATTTCGATCTCTTCATGGTGGCCATCGTCGGAGCGCTGATCGCGCTCGCCGCCGTCATCGCGCTTGGGTCCGCGTTCGGCTCGTTTTAGGAGACGCAGATTAGCCGCTCAGACGCTGTCGGCCAGCCTGAACGCGCGAGGCTTGCCAGTCGGCGAAGCCCTTGGCGCGGAGGTCGCAGGCAGGGCATTGCCCGCAACCGTAGCCCCAGTCGTGACGCACGCCGCGCTCACCTTTGTAGCAGGTATGAGCCTCCTCGATGATCAGATTGACCAGTTCGTCGCCGCCAAGCTCCTGCGCGAGCGCCCAAGTCTCGGCCTTGGTGCGCCACATCAGCGGCGTCTCAATCGTAAAGGGGATTTCCGTGCCGAGCTTGATTGCTTGTTCGAGAGCCCGAAGCGTCGCATCGCGGCAATCCGGATAACCTGAATAGTCCGTCTCGCACATACCGCCGACCAGGACGTGCAGCCCGCGCCGATAGCCAAGCGCGGCGGCATAGACGAAGAACAGGAGGTTGCGGCCCGGCACAAAAGTGGAGGGGAGACCGGAAGCAAGCACGGTAATCTCGGCATCACGCGTCAGAGCGGTGTCGCTGATGGCGCCGAAGCTCGACACATCGATCATGTGATCCGGCCCGAGCCGTTTACCCCAACCCGGGAACCGGCTCGCGAGCTCCTCGCGCACGCGCTTGCGGCACTCAAGCTCGACGCCGTGCCGCTGGCCATAGTCGAAGCCCACGGTCTCAACTCGGGCGTAGCGATCAAGCGTGTAGGCAAGGCAGACAGTCGAGTCCTGGCCGCCCGAAAACAGCACCAGGGCGCCTGTTTCATTTTGCAGTGTCATGCCATCTACCGATTCACGTGCTGAAGACTTCACTCACACATATACGCCTTCCGCTTCCTGGCCGCCTAGGCTAAGAGGGCCCGACATTCGGGAGGCTCTCTAAGCATGACTGCCATCGCCACCATCGTCGGCCGGGAAATCCTGGATAGCCGCGGCAATCCTACCGTTGAGGTTGACGTGGTGCTGACCGACGGCGCCTTCGGCCGCGCCGCGGTGCCCTCTGGCGCCTCGACCGGAGCGCACGAGGCGCATGAGCTCAGAGACGGCAGCAAGCGCTATGGCGGCAAGGGCGTGCGACGTGCGGTCGAGGCGATCAATGGCGAGATCCGTAAAGCGCTGCAGAGCTTCGATGCCGACGATCAGCGCGGGCTCGACCAGCGCTTGCGCGACCTCGACGGCACTCCGAATAAGAAGCGGCTCGGGGCGAATGCAATACTCGGCGTGTCACTCGCGGCAGCAAAGGCTGCCGCCCGGACGCATGGCCAGCCGCTCTACCGCTATCTCGGCGGCCCCGAGGCGACGCTCCTGCCGGTGCCGATGATGAACATCGTCAATGGTGGCGCACATGCCGACAATCCTATCGACTTCCAGGAATTCATGATCGTGCCGGTCGGCGCGCCGAGCATTGCCGAAGCGGTGCGCATGGGCGCAGAAGTGTTCCATGCTCTGCGGGCCGCGTTGAAGCAAGCAGGCTACCCCACAGCAGTTGGCGACGAGGGGGGCTTCGCGCCCGACCTCGCCTCGACACGCGCGGCGCTCGACTTTGTCATGGCGGCGATCGCTGCCGCGGGCTACCGGCCAGGAGAGGACATTTATCTCACGCTCGACGTGGCAGCGACCGAGCTGTTCCACGATGGCCGCTATGTGCTCGAAGGCGAGAAACGAACCCTCACCTCGGCGGAGATGACTGCCTATTACGCCGAGCTGGTCGCGAGCTATCCGATCTTCTCGATCGAGGACGGGATGGCCGAGGACGATTGGGAGGGCTGGCGTGGCCTGACCGAGGCCCTCGGCGACCGCGTACAGCTTGTCGGCGACGACTTGTTCGTCACCAACGTTGCACGGCTCAAGCAGGGCATAGATCAGGGCATCGCCAATGCGATCCTCGTCAAGGTGAACCAGATCGGCACTTTGACCGAGACGCTCGACGCGGTGCGCATGGCGCAGCAGGCAGGTTATGCCGCGGTGATGTCGCACCGCTCCGGCGAGACAGAGGATGCGACCATTGCCGATCTCGCAGTGGCTACGAATTGCGGGCAGATCAAGACCGGGTCGCTCGCGCGCTCCGACCGCGTGGCGAAATACAATCAGCTGATCCGCATCGAGGAGGAGCTTGGCACTACAGCCCGCTACGCAGGACGCTCGGTGCTGAAGCGCTGAGTCGGTAACGAGCGGTTAACGCCGACGGGTGATTGTATTCAACTCTGTCATGGCCCGCTCGACCGGGCACCAGCAATCCCTGCGGCTCCAAATCTATTGAGGCGTGGTGGTGACTGGATTCGCGCTATGGCGGGACTGACGCGTGGGGGAAACGACCGATGCGGTTCACGGCTCTCATCTTTCCGTTGCTGGCCTGCGCTGCGGGCGGCTATCTCGGCTACAACCTGCAAACCGGCGAGCATGGCCTCAAGGCGCGCGCCGATCTTGAGGCTCGGAAGGAAGTGCTTGCGGGCGAGCTCGCCGGACTGAAGGAAGTCAAAAACCGGCTCGAGCGGGATGTCGCGCTGCTTAGGCCAGAGAGCCTCGATCCTGACATGCTGGATGAGCGCGCCCGCGCCATCCTCAATCTCGCCCACCCCGACGACCTCGTGATGTTGAAGCGCCGGCAACCCGTTCCTGATCCAGCCCTCAGCATCGGTACATCTTCCAAACGCTGAAGTGCTCACGATGCGCACCTGACTTTCCGGCTTCAGCCGGACTGGGATAGTGCGCGCCTGTCGTTACCTTTCGTGAACCGCAACGCACGTGCTAGCGTTTGTCAAAGGGCGGGGGCAGCTAAGGAGTCAGATTTGAACAGCGCGAGCCCAAGCCTTACGCCCGGAGCTGCCAATCTCTGGCTCGGCGACGGTAAGGCGCCGGGAATCCCGACGGAGAAGCGGGTCCTCACGGCAGAGGAGGAACTCAAGGCGTATCGCCTGATGCTGCTCATTCGCCGCTTCGAGGAGAAGGCTGGCCAGCTTTATGGCATGGGCTTCATTGGCGGCTTTTGTCACCTCTATATCGGGCAGGAAGCCGTTGTGGTCGGCATGCAGATGGCGATCGAGCGAGGCGACCAGGTCATCACCGCCTATCGCGATCACGGCCATATGCTCGCCACCGGCATGGAGCCCAAGGGTGTGATGGCCGAGCTGACCGGCCGCCGCCACGGCTACGCCAAGGGCAAAGGCGGCTCGATGCACATGTTCTCGGTGGAGAAGAATTTCTATGGCGGCCACGGCATCGTCGGCGCGCCGGCGCCGCTCGGCACGGGCATCGCCTTTGCCAACAAGTATCGCGGCAACGACCGCGTCTGCCTCACTTATTTCGGCGAGGGCGCAACCAATCAGGGGCAGGTCTATGAGAGCTTCAACATGGCCTCGCTGTGGAAGCTGCCCGTCCTCTATGTCATCGAGAACAATCACTACGCCATGGGAACGCATGTCGGGCGCGCCAGCGCGCGTGCCGAGGAACTTTACAGCCGCGGCTCGGTGTTCGGCATTCCTGGCGAGCAGGTCGACGGCATGGACGTCGCCGCGGTGAAGGACGCGGGCGAGCGTGCCGTGGCGCGCGCGCGGCGAGGCGACGGCCCGAAGATTCTGGAGATGCGCACCTACCGCTACCGCGGCCACTCCATGTCTGATCCTGCCAAATACCGCACGCGCGAAGAGGTACAGGGCGTGCGCGAGCAGCGCGACCCCATCGACCTTTTGCGCAAACGCATCATCGAGGGGGGGCGCGCAAGCGAGGACCAATTGAAGGAGATCGACCGGGAAGTCCGCGCGGTGATCAACGAGGCCGCTGAATTTGCCCAACAAGATCCGGAGCCCGATATGTCTGAGCTTTATGCTGATGTAACGGCTTAGCTCACTTAGACAATGCACTGATGGCAACAGAAATTCTCATGCCAGCGCTCTCTCCGACCATGGAGGAGGGCAAACTCGTCAAATGGCACGTCGGCGAGGGCGATTCCGTGCGTGCCGGCGACGTCATCGCCGAGATCGAAACCGACAAGGCCACTATGGAAGTCGAATCCGTAGACGACGGCCATGTTGGTAAGATCCTTGTACCCGAGGGGACCGAGCATGTGCCAGTGAACCAGCCCATCGCCGTGCTTCTGACCGACGGCGAGGGTGCTGTCACCAGCGCCGCGGGTGAGGCGGCTTCAAAGCCAAACGAGTCTGTCGCTGCTCCAGCCCTACCGGCCACAGATCTCGGCGAAGCGCGTGCACGAGTCGAGAAAGCGCCTGCTGGACCGCAAATTGCACCACAAGAGCCGCAAACCGACGCCGAAGTCCCCCCTGGCACAGAGATGGTCTCGATGACAGTCCGCGAGGCGCTGCGCGACGCCATGGCCGAGGAGATGCGACGCGACCCTGACGTGCTCGTCATGGGCGAGGAGGTCGCCGAATATCAAGGCGCCTACAAGGTGACCCAAGGATTGCTCGACGAGTTCGGCCCAACGCGTGTGGTCGACACGCCGATCACCGAATATGGCTTTGCTGGCGTCGGAGTCGGCGCGGCCTTCGCCGGGCTGAAGCCCATCGTCGAGTTCATGACCTGGAACTTCGCCATGCAGGCGATCGACCATATCGTCAACTCTGCGGCCAAGACGCTCTATATGTCGGGCGGCAAGATGCGCTGCCCAATCGTGTTCAGAGGGCCTAATGGCGCGGCGGCGCGCGTCGCAGCGCAGCACAGTCAGGATTACTCTGCATGGTACGCGCAAGTGCCGGGCCTGAAAGTGATCGCGCCTTACACCGCGGCCGACGCCAAAGGCCTGCTCAAGGCCGCGATCCGCGATCCGAGCCCCGTGATCTTCCTCGAGAACGAGATCCTTTACGGCCAGAGCTTCGAGGTGCCGAAGCTCGACGATTTCGTGCTGCCGATCGGCAGGGCGCGCGTCGCACGAGAGGGAAAGGACGTCACCATCGTCTCTTATTCGCGCGGCATGGCTTACGCGCTTGACGCCGCAAAGCGGCTGGCCGAAGACGGCATCGAGGCGGAGGTGATCGACCTCCGCACGCTCCGCCCGCTCGATATCGATACCGTGGTTTCCTCGGTGAAGAAGACGAACCGCATCGTCACCGTGGAGGAGGGCTGGCCGATCTGCTCGATTGGCTCCGAAGTTGGCGCACGCGTGACCGCCGAGGCCTTCGACTATCTCGACGCGCCGCCGGCAAAGGTCACCGGCGCCGACGTGCCGATGCCTTACGCAGCCAATCTCGAGAAACTTGCGCTGCCATCGGTCGATCAAGTCATCGCCGCGGTCAAATCCGTCTGCTACCAGGAGTAGGACAGATGGAACAGCCACCCATGAATTGGAAGACAGGTGGATGCCATTGCGGCATGGTTCGCTTTGCGGTGCTCGCGCCCGATGTGATGGAGGTCAAAGAGTGCAACTGCTCGATCTGCCGCCGCACCGGCTATCTGCATCTGATCGTGGACAAGGAGCGTTTTCGTCTGCTGTCGGGCGAGGACAAGCTCACCACCTATAGGTTCAACACGGGCACGGCGAAGCATCATTTTTGCTCGCTATGCGGCATCAAGAGTTTCTACGTGCCGCGTTCTAAGCCTGATGGTTTCAGCGTGAACGTGCGCTGCCTGGATGACGGCCAGGTCACCATCTCGCGCGTCACGCTGTTCGACGGGGAGCATTGGGAGGAACAGATGGCGGCGCTCGCCGAGGCAGAGGCGCACGCACCATGAGCATTCAGATCCTGATGCCGGCCCTGTCCCCCACCATGGAGACGGGAACGCTCGTCAAATGGCATGTCAAGGAAGGCGACCCTGTCAGAAGTGGCGACGTCATTGCCGAGATCGAGACCGACAAGGCGACCATGGAGGTCGAGGCGGTCGATGAGGGCATTGTCGGCAAGCTCCTCGTGCCAGAGGGGACCGAGCAGGTGCCGGTTAATCAACCCATCGCGCTCTTGCTGGGTGAGGGCGAAGATTTGAGCGCCGTCATAGGCTCCTCCTCTCCCCACCGAGGAAAGGCGGCTTCGCCTCGCGAAGCAGGCGATGGGGACGGCAAAGCAGCCGAAGCCGTGAGCCCCTCAGCCGCCTCCTCTTCCCAATTGGGGGAAGGGGAGCAAGCGGCAGCCGAGAGGGTCATGGACGAGATCGCCGCGCAAATCAGAGGAAACGGCCGGGAACGTGTCTTCGCGTCTCCCTTGGCGCGGCGGTTGGCGCGCGAGCGCGGCATCAACATTCAGACCATCGACGGCTCTGGTCCTTACGGCCGCATCGTCAGGGCCGATGTCGAGCGCGCGGCCAGCAGACAACCAACTGAACAGGCGCGCGCGGCAGAAGCGCCGCGAGCGCGTCAGCAGGAATTGGCGAAGCGGCAAGAGGCGCCTGCTGCAAAAGGCATGACAGACAGCCAAGTGCTTGCGCTCTATAGACCGGACTCATACGAGCTCGTACCCCACGACACGATGCGCCGAATGATCGCCGAGCGCCTCACGCTCGCGAAACAGACCATTCCGCATTTCTATCTCTCTATCGACTGCGAGCTCGACGCCCTGCTTGCCGCGCGCGCGCGGCTCAACGCTATGTCGCCGCAAGACGGGCCTCGCGCCTATAAGCTCTCGGTGAACGACTTCATCATCAAGGCGATGGCCATGGCGCTACAAACCGTACCCAACGCCAACGCCACCTGGACAGAGGCAGGCCTCTTGCGCCACCGCGCATCCGATATCGCCGTCGCGGTGGCCCTTCCCGGGGGAGGACTGTTCACGCCGGTGATCCGCGACGCCGAAGTCAAGAGTCTCTCGGAGATCTCCAACGAGATGCGCGACCTCGCCGCTCGCGCTCGCTCGAAGCGCCTTGCCCCGCACGAATATCAGGGCGGCGCGACCGCGATCTCGAATCTCGGCATGTACGGCATCGATCGCTTCGACGCCGTGATCAATCCGCCGCAAGCCTCGATCCTTGCCGTCGGTCGCGGCGAGAAGCGGGCGATCGTCAAGGACGATGCGCTGAAGATCGCAACGATGATGAGCGTCACGCTCTCGGTCGATCACCGCGTCATCGACGGAGCGCTCGGTGCCGAGCTGCTTGCCGCCTTCAAAGCCTATATCGAAGACCCGGTGACTATGCTGGTGTAGGCT
>JBKOUI010000090.1:0-8869 GCA_046723315.1 Pseudomonadota bacterium
CTCAATATCGCCCTGAGGCGTGCGCCGCGGCGTCTGCGACTGCGTGATAGTGACCGGGCATTGTTGGCATGGATGACTTGGCTCTGGCCAAGCCTGCTCGGTTTGGCCCGCGTCGTCCAGCCTGACACGATCCTGCGCTGGCATCGAGCAGGGTTCCGGGCCTATTGGCGCTGGAAATCTCGCGGTCGGGCCGCAAGACCCAGGCTCTGCCACGAGTTGCGCGGACTTATCCGCCAGATGAGCAAGGAGAACCCGTTGTGGGGTGCTCCGCGAATCCACGGTGAATTGTTGAAGCTTGGCTACGAGATCGCGGAGTCGACGGTGTCCAAGTATATGAACCGACGGCAAGGGCCGCCCGCGCAGACTTGGCGGACATTCCTACGCAACCATGCAAATGCCATTGCCGCGATCGATCTCTGCGTCGTCCCTACGGTGACGTTCGAGCGCCTGTTTGCCTTTCTTATTCTGGGCCATGGCCGGCGACAGCTGCTGTGGTTTGCGGTAACGCGGTATCCGACCGCGGAGTGGCTGGCGCAGCAGATCGTTGAGGCATTCCCGTGCAGGACAGCGCCGAGCTATTTGGTGCGTGACAATGACCGTGCGTACGGGCAGGCCTTCACGTCTCGCATCCGAAAGATGGGTATTCGCGACCGCCCGATATCGCCGCGGTCGCCGTGGCAGAATCCCTACGCCGAACGGCTGATCGGAACGGTCCGGCGTGACTGTTTGGATCATATGCTGATCTTCGGCGAGCAGCATTTGCTGCGGATCCTGTCTTTATATTCAGCTTATTACAATCAGACGCGCACGCATTAGGGCTGGGCAAGGATGCGCCGCTCCGACGAGAGGTTCAACGAACTGGGGCTATAATTGCCACGCCGGTTCTATCCGGATTGCATCATCGCTACGCGCGGATATGATTCTCGGGAAGGACAAGGGCAGCGAAATCGAAAACTCCCGAACTGGATACCCCCGCCCCCAGCTTTGTATGATCAAGATGAAGACTGTCGCTCGGCCGTCTGCATAGAAAACGGATTTAGTTCATGAACATTCCACGTCGCCGATTTCTGCAATTAGCCGCCGGCGCGAGCTCGCTTCCTGCCATGCCGCGGACCGCAACATCGCAAATCGCCACGTGGCGCTCGCTCGATGTCGTGGCTACCTCGGCACCCGCGGTCTGCTCGTGGGGTTCGTCCCGGCTTGACGTCTTTGCCCGCGGCGAGGACTTTGCGCTGTGGCACAAGTTTTCTTCAGACCCGCAAAACTGGGTGTGGAGCGACTGGCAGTCGCTCGGAGGCACGCTGTACTCTCCACCAGCCGCCGTGTCCTGGGGCGAGGGAAGACTTGACGTCTTTGTTCGCGGCGGCGACCGTGCGCTCTGGCACAAATGGTTCAGTGGGGGCGCATGGAGCGACTGGGAATCGCTTGGTGGCGCGCTCAACTTCGGCCCGGCAGTTACGTCGTCAGCGCAGGGTCGCCTCGATGTCTTCGCTCGGGGCACTGACAACACGATCTTCCAGCGCTCGTTCAACGGGCAAAATTGGATCGACTGGGTGCGGATCAGCAAAACGTGGGAAACCGCTGCTTTGCCCGGCATGGCGGCGGTGTCCTCGGCTTCTTTGGACACGATCGACCTGTTCACCTGGGTCGAGTCAACGGTGCCACCTCCTCGCAAGGCCTACCTCGTACATAAGTCCTTTTGCGAAGGTCGCTGGAAGGACAGCAACGTTCTCGGCGACATATTTGCCGTCCCGGCGGCGCCCGCTTCGACGAGCACCTCGCTAGCTGTGGCGTCCTGGCGGTTTTCTTATCCCAGTCTCGATTGGTTCATGCGGGCTGGTGACAACACTTTGGGCCACAGTGCCGGTTTTGTCGGCTGCGGCGGCGATGTGTCAGTCCTGCAAGTGGCGTTTGGTCCGACCTCGCGTGGCGGGGTGCTCACCTCGGGACCGGCGGCTGTTGCAGTAGAGCCTAACCGCATCGCCGTGGTCGTCCGAGGCGGGAGCAACATCCTCTATCACATGTGGCTGCAACCCGAGTCCTGAACTGTACGAACGGAAAATAGCGTCGGGAACAAACGCGAGAGCTGTGCAGGAGCAATCAGTGCTTTTTATCCGCAACACGCGTTCCACCTTTGCATTAAGCACCATCTTGATAACGGTGGCTCTACTAGATGCCGAGTGTGGCACTCCGTTCGCACAAGGAAAGCTTGACGCTCGCTACAACGTCACCCTGGCAGGACTTTCGATCGGACGCGGAACTTGGGTGGTGAACATCGGCGAGGACCAGTTTTCGGCTGTAGCAAACGGCACAACGGCGGGCCTAGCGCGTGTGTTCGCGAGCGGACAGGGCTACAGCAGCGTTCATGGGACAATTGCGGCAGGACAACTTGCTCCAGCGGTCTACACGTCAAGCATCCGCACCGGCCAGGAAGAATATGAAGTCCGACTAGTCTTCAGTGGCGGTAACGTCACCGATTTCGCCGCACAACCCCCCAACACTCCCAGCCCCGATCGCATTCCGTTGACCGAGGTCGCTCGTCAAGGAGTGTCCGATCCGATGACCGCCTCCTTGGTGTGGGTGCCGGGGAATGCTGACACCCTGGTGCCGCAGGCGTGTGAACGCATTCTTTCCATCTTTGAAGGTCACATGCGCTATGACCTGCAGCTCGCATTCAAGCGGATCGAGCGGGTAAAGTCGCAGACTGGATATGACGGTCCGGCGGTGGTGTGCTCAGTCCATTTTGAGCCCATAGCCGGGCACATCCCGGACCGGTATGCCATCACGTATCTCACCGAACTGCGGGACATCGAGCTGTCCCTTGCGCCGATTGCGGGAACGCGCGTCTTGGCACCTTATCGCTTCTCACTACCAACGCCGCTCGGAACGGCGATCATGCAGGCGGATCAATTCGTCTCCACCCCGCAGTAGAACGTGTGATTCAATTACCGGCACTACTCAGAAGGCGGGCTTACCGTTATTCAGCGCATCTCGCTGTGCGCCGGGAAGGGCTGCCCAAACGCCTGCGGTGTTAGGCCGTGCGTGCGCTAGCGCCGAGGCGGTGCGGCCCCGCCCCATAGCGGCTCCCGTTCTCGCGTGGGCGGGGCTGCAACACAGGTTTGGAAGCCATTTTGGGAGGCCGGGCCCGTCCGCATGATGACACTCACGCCCCGCAAGTGCATGGGCGGCCGCCGGCTTGCCTCTGAGAGCACCATTTGGATGCGAACCGCTTACATGGCGCACGGAACGGACGAGAGCGCGCCTGGCATTCATGCTGTATGCGCACTGGAAGCAAGGGTCGGGATTTCCGAGCGCGTCAATGGGAGGCGCTCTGAGGGGTTTGCGCTACACTCCGGGCAGGCTGAGAGCACAACGTCTGCGGGGCTTTTCATTCGACTTATTGCACGAGCACGTTTTTGAACTGCCAGGGGTCAGCCCTGTCTACATCTTCGGGGAATAAGGCCCCGCGGCCGGCAATCGGGGTCCAGTGGGTATAATGTCCGCACACCGGGCCGAGATATGGGCGCTGAATCTCTAAGCAGCGCTGGAAATCCATCTCGTCCGCCTCCACGATGCCGCGATCCGGATTCTCCAACATCCAAATTATGCCGGCGAGCACGGCGGAAGTGACCTGCAGACCTGTTGCATTCTGGTAGGGTGCCAGCTGGCGTGTCTCCTCGATCGAGAGCTGTGAGCCATACCAGTACGCGTTCCTGGCGTGGCCGTAGAGCAGAACCCCGAGCTCATCGATGCCGTCGATGATTTCCTCCTCGGTCAGGATGTGCCACCTCGACGGCGGCTTCCACTGCGCCCCTGCCAGCTCGTGCAGTGACAACACGGCATCGTCGCACGGGTGGTAGGCGTAGTGACAGGTGGGCCGATAGATGACGTTGCCGTCCTCCCGTAACGTGAAATAGTCCGCGATCGAGATCGACTCATTGTGCGTGATCATCCAGGCATGTTGCGCCCCTGCAGCGGGCGTCCAGGAGCGCACCCGAGTGCCCGCGCCCGGCCGCGCCAGGTAGATGGCCGAATCGCAACCAAAGTCATGTCGGTACCCGCCGGCTGGCAGAGATTTCTCGTGTGTCCCCCAGCCGAGCTCCGACGGCTGTAGACCCTCGGCAATAAAGCCCTCCACCGACCAGGTGTTGACGAAAACTCCGCGCGGCCTGGGATTGCGCGCGCGCTGAGTGTCGCGCTCGGCAATGTGGATGCCCTTGACCCCGGCGCGCTGCATCAGCCGTGCCCAGTCCTGGCGCGTGGTCGGTACCTCGAAACTTAGGTGGAGATCGGAGGCGACATCGAGCAGCGCCTGCTTGACCATCCACGACACCATGCCGGGATTAGCGCCGCAGCAGCTCACCGCGGTGATACCGCCCGGACGGCGACGACGCAGATCAAGCACGTCCTCGCGCAGCGCATAATTGGAGCGCTGCGAAATCGAACGAGTGGCATCGGCGTAGACACCCGGCCAGGGCTCGACAACCGTGTCGATGTAGAAGGCATGGAGATCCTTGCAAAGCTCCATCAGGTCGACCGACGAGGTGTCGACTGACAGGTTGACCATCATGCCGGGACCCGGGCCTGCGCTGAGCAGCGGCGTTAGGACATCGCGGTAGTTATCTCCCGTGATCGCCAGATGCAGAAATCTGATCTGGCGTTCATCGAGGCGATGCCGATCGCCATCGTCCGGCGCGATGACGATGAACTTCGAGCGGTCGAGCACGATGTGACGCTCGAGAAGCGGCAAGGCGCCCTTGCCGATCGAGCCGAAGCCGAGCATCACGATCGGCCCATCGAAACGCGCGTGCAGACGAGGCTTTTTCATTTGGTCCTTCCTGAACTCAGGGCCGTTATGCCGGCTGCACGATTGGGAGCTGCGTGCGCGCGACACTCATCCGATTGGAGCACGGGCGGGGAGGGTGGCTTGCGGCAATCAGGCCGCGCGCGCCGTCAAGGGCGCCTGGCACCAGCTCGCAGGCGAGCAGGCGATCCCGATCGTGAGGTCCAGGCAACCAAAGCGCGCCCGTCTTGTCCGCTGAGAATCCAAAACGGCTGTAATAGGCCGCGTCCCCAACGAGCAGCACCGCCCGATGTCCGAGCCTCTTTGCCTCATGCAACGCGTGCTGGATCAAGGCGCATCCGATTCCGCGGTTGCGCGCATCGGCGGCCACCGCGAGCGGACCGAGCATCAAGCAAGGCCGGCCACGTCCGGCTGTGACAGCCCACAGGCGGATGGTGCCGACGACGCGGCTGCGATCTGTTGCCACGAACGCCAAGCCCTCGACCGGCATACGCCCCTCGCGCAATCGCTCTGAGGACTTGGCAAAGCGGCTTGCACCGAACACCGTGTCGAGTAACTGCTCGCGGGCGATTGTGTGGGAACGCCTCTCAGCTTGGATGGTGATCATCGTCTGATGTTCCTGGGTAGAACGACGTCAGATGTGATGCGTCTGGAGCGGCGCAAAACCGTTGAAACCGACCGACGAGTACGTTGCCGTGTAGGCGCCAGTGCTCTCGATCAGGACTTTGTCGCCGATCTCTAGGCTAATCGGCAGCTTGTACGGCTGCCTCTCATACAGCACGTCCGCGCTGTCGCAGGTCGGGCCGGCGAGCACGCATGGGCCGATTTCACCGCCGTCCCGCGGCGTGTGAATCGGGTAGCGGATCGACTCGTCCATAGTTTCGGCGAGGCCGCCGAATTTCCCGATGTCGAGGTAGACCCAGCGCACGTCGTCGCTCTCGCTTTTCTTCGAAATGAGCACGACCTCCGCTTCAATAATGCCCGCGTTGCCGACCATGCCGCGGCCCGGCTCGATAATCGTCTCCGGGACGCGATTGCCGAAATGCCGTCGCAGCGCGTGGAAGATCGACGCCCCGTAGGCTTTCACCGTCGGCACGTTTTTGAGATATTTGGTCGGAAAGCCGCCGCCGAGATTGACCATCTTGAGCATGACGCCGCGTTCTTCGCATTGACGGAAGACCCCGGCCGCCGACGCGAGCGCGCGATCCCAGGCGTCCGGGTTGCGCTGCTGGGAGCCGACATGGAAGGACACGCCATAAGCTTCGAGCCCGAAGCGATGAGCGTGCTCCAGCACATCCGCGGCCATGGCGGGCTCGCAGCCGAACTTGAGCGACAACGGCCATTCGGCGCCCTTGCAGTCCGACAGGATTCGGCAGAACACGCGGGACCCCGGCGCAGCGCGTACGATCTTATCGACCTCGGCCTTGCAATCGATCGCATAGAGCCGCACGCCGAGCGCATAGGCGCGCGCGACATCGCGCTCCTTCTTGATCGTATTGCCGTAGGAAATGCGGTCGCGCGTGGCGCCCGCCGCGAGCACCATCTCGATTTCCGCGACCGACGCTGCATCGAAGCAGGAGCCGAGTTGGGCAAGCAGCGACAACACCTCCGGAGCCGGATTCGCTTTCACCGCATAGAACACCCGGCTATCCGGCAATGCTCTGGCAAATGCCCGGTAGTTCTCGCGCACGACGTCAAGATCGACGACCAGACAGGGACCTTCGTCCCGCCGATTGCGCAGGAATTCGCGGATGCGCGCGGTCATGGCGTCTGCACCACGTGTCGCTAGGGCGGCAACCGCCCGTGGTGATGCCGTTCTCGAGTTCGCAGTCTGCGCGCGATGGGGACGCGCCGACGGCGAGGGCTCTAGAACCGCTCGATCTGCCTTGGATTGGATAGGGACAATCCCGCTCCGCACGCCGGCAATGAGAAACAAGCCTCTTCGGTAACCCGCGCCGGTGGTGGAAACCGGCAGAGACCAAGAAGCCCGCTTCGTCGTTGCTTTAAGCCGCGTTCTCCGATGAGATCGGAGTGCGCCGGTTTCGCCTCCGGCTGTCAGTCATGATGGAAGCTACGCTTCCCCAGACGGCTGCCCGGCCTCTTGTCCGGATGACCGCCGACCGACACACGGCCACAGGCACGTGCGAATTTGGGCAGGCGCTATGTGGAGAGCGTTTGGCGGATTGCAAGTCTCTTTGGGCGCGCGAACGACAGCGTTACGCTGGCGGCGCATCCCGAGCCTTAAGTCGCGCGATGTAGTTTTATACTGAGGAAAAAAGGTATGATAGTTACTCAGTTCAGCAGCGGAATTGGCGGTTTGTCATGGGTTCCAGGGCTGTCAAAGGGGCGGCACCAAGCATCGTAAATTCCTCAGTTCGCCGGACGCGGGAGTATTTCACCCCAGCCGAGGTTGAGAGGTTGATGGCGATCGCTCGGAAAGCAAGCCGCTATGGGCACCGCGATGCGACCCTGATCTTGATCGCCTATCGGCATGGTCTGCGTGCCTCTGAGCTGTGCGACCTGCAATGGCATCAGGTCGAGCTGACGGCAGGACGCTTGCACGTGCGCCGGACCAAGCGGGGGATGTCAAGCGTGCATCCAATGCAAGGGGACGAGATACGCGCTCTGCGGCGTCTGCAGCGGGAGCATCCGAGTGGGCCGCATGTCTTTGCCACCGAGCGCGGCGGTCCTATGGCGCCGAAGAGCTTCCACACGCTGATCGCCCGTCTGGGCGAGCGGGCCAAGATGCCATTTCCCATCCACCCCCACATGCTGCGACATGGCTGCGGCTACGCGCTGGCGAACGCAGGCCACGACACGCGAGCGCTGCAGCAAATGACAGAGGTGGCAACCATTCTGCCAATGGGCGGCGGCCCGGGGGTAGCCGAAATGTTCGAGAAGCTGGCAGCGTTTTGGGCAGTTATGGCCATGCTCGCCCCTCATTCAGCCAACATTTGCGGGTGGCAGCGTGAAACTCCAGATACTCGGAGCAGATAGCTCGACGTATTTGTCGGTGGGCTCGGCCTCTGATTCAGCGCGGCGGGCTACACGAGCGTTAATCTGCCGCCAGGCAGTACCGCTTTAAATGGAGCAAGCCTCACGCCCGCCGGTACGGTGACTTATCCCAGAAAGGTTGAAAGCCGGTTAGCGAGGCGAGCTCGACTGCCGAATCGTGGTATCAAATCGCGCCCCCGTTTACGGGGGGTGTTTTCAACTTTGCCGCTCGGCTCACCACCGGGCGGCTTTTTTCTCAACTGCGCCAATCGTCAAGCAGGCAGTCGCAATCAATATCGCGGTGAGCATAACGAGACGAACTGCAGTATGTCCGTCCGTGAGGACGTCCAAGAGAAAGTCGCCCATTAGTGCCCTCCTATTGCGTGGCGCCTCGACGGCACGTGCGGAGGTTTGGAGATCATTTGAATTATGCCGCCCGGCTCACCAATTTCTCGGCCTGACGAGCAGCCTGCACAAACTCCGCCGCCAATTCGGTCAGTACCTCTTTGGCATACGGATCTCGGGTTTGAGCTGCAGCTTCCTCGCACTGTAGTGCGCGCAGGCGATATCTTGCCCCTGTTGGCGTGACAGCCCCTACCTTGTTTCGGCAGATCAGCTCGCTGGCTTTCCTTCCAAATGCGTCGGCATCCACAGGGGCGACGACATCCGCGCATCCAAAAGCTTGCATCAGCTCGGACAAATGTGCTGCGGCCGCAGGATTCCATTCTGCTTTCTGTCCCATAGGCTAATTCCCTGGGATGCGCCTCCCACCCTTTCGATTAACGATTATTAATGAGCAGAGTTCCAGCCGAGCAGCGGGCGGCCTTTATTGAAACCGTTCGCTGCTCCGAAATAAAGACGCGCGGTCCCCTGTGGTTCCCGAAAATTCGATCCGATCCGATTCGTACCCTGAAGCAGAATCAGGGCATTATCGCGTGCGATGCTTGCCATTCTGCACCTGCTTGGGACGTTTGTCGCCAACCTGTTCAAGTCGCAACGCCAGCTGGAAGTCGAGAATCTCTTCCTTCGACATCAGCTCAATATCGCCCTGAGGCGTGCGCCGCGGCGTCT
>JBKOUI010000047.1:0-3699 GCA_046723315.1 Pseudomonadota bacterium
TGAAAGTCCTGCCGAGCGGAATAAATATCGGGTGCTTGACAGCATCAACGAACCCCTTCTGTTGATTGCCAAGCTCCCCGGAGACCGATGGAGTGCGTGGAGCGGTCTCCTTCTGCTTCACGCCGGTCTCCGGGACATCTCCACGGTGCGCGCCCTATCCCTGCCAGCTCGCCGGAAAACACCGGCAGGCCGGCGATTGCCTTGCCCCCTCGCCTTCCGCTATAGGTTCAGGGCTCGAAAGCGAGGCACCCGTAGCTCAGCTGGATAGAGCGCTGCCCTCCGAAGGCAGAGGTCGGATGTTCGAATCATCTCGGGTGCGCCATCTTATCAATGCGTTAAGGTGCTGACCCCAAGCTGATCCGGGCTGCGATAAGCACGGGGCAAGCACGCAGCACGCTCTCAGCTGTAGCGTCGTCCCGCAAGTTCGACCGCTCCGGTAGGATGTTTTGGTCAGTGCGCTCAAGTGGTGCAAAGCTGACGTGCTGGACCTTGCCTTCGATGATCCGTTTTTGACCCACCTCACTCGCGTTGTCGCAACCTGCGTACAAGCGCGCCAACCACGTTGGAATAATCATCGGTCCAGACGCGCTGAGCGGGATCGGGCGGCAGAAGTGGCCAATATTTGGACTTCGCAAGTGAACCAAAATCCTCATCCTTGCGCGCTACCGCGGCGACGATGGGCACCCACTTCTGCTCGTTGGCATCCTCTTGAACGTCGCCGCCCTGATAGAGGCGCGTGATCGCGCCGTTTGCATGGGCGACGCCGGCGACGACGGTCCCAAGCTCGAGATGATAGTTCGACACGTGGAGCGCCACGATGCCATTTGGTTTGAGCTTGCGCAGATAGATCGCCATGGCCTCCCTGGTGAGGAGGTGTATCGGTATTGCAGCGCCGATGAAGGCATCGACAACGATCAGATCGTAACTGGCATCCGGCGCGTTCGCGATCGTCAACCGCGCGTCCCCTTGCACGATGGGAATGTTGGGCCGGCACTCCGACACGAAGTTGAACAGCTTGGGATCGCGCGCGATGCGGATGATGTCGGGATCGAGTTCGTAATAGATGGCACTATCCTCGGGCCGCGCCTGGCAAGTCAGAGTTCCGGTGCCCAATCCAATCACGGCATAGCTGATCGGTCCGCCAATCTTGGCACGCACCGCGTCGAATGTCTGCGCGATGCCGGCGCCAGCCTGGAACTCGGAGATCATTTCGGGCCGGCCGGTTAGGGCATGTCCATCGCTGTCGCGGATGCGCTGCGCACCCTGTCCGATGCCGCCATGCCAAAGGATTCGGAACCGACCATCGGGCGTTTCGGCAGCGGCGAGAACGCCGAAGAAATTGCGCACCGCGAAATTGTTTATGGCGTCGTTATACTGATAGTGGCCCAGGACCAGCACGAACGCGATGATAGCGGCGAACGCCAGAGGGGCCCGCCAGAAATATATGGTCAGCCCCAGAAGGCCGCCGATCAAGAGCGTTACCACGTTGTTGTCGAGCTTCAGGTCCGACAACATGAGTGCTGTCAGCAGCACAGCCGCCACGGCAAGTGCACCAAACAGGAGATTTTGTCCATCTCCTTTCACCGGCAGCGCGAGCCCCGGCATGCACAGGACCGAGAGCGCGATCAGGAGGGGATATTCGGCCACCCAGTTGAACACCTGCGGGGCAATCAACCCGACCGCGATGCCTCCGATCATGCCGCCGGCCGAAATCCACATATAGAAAGCGGTGAGGTATCCCGGCGCCGGCCGCCGCCGCGCAAGCTCGCCGTGGCATAAGAGAGCAATCACGAAGAACGCGGTCAAATGCACGACGACCAGTTCGATGATGGTCGAGAACGGGTCGATGATCATGAGGCCGGCCAGAGCTAAAATCACGAACGGGAAGGCTTTGACGACCAGCGAATGCGGAACGATCGGCCGAGATTGGAAAGAGATAACGAATGTCAATAGGTAGATCGCGAGCGGCAAGACCCAGAACAACGGGACAGCCGCCGCGTCGGTCGAGATGTGGAGGGTGACCGCGAGCAGAAGGCCCGAGGGTATTGCCGCGAGTCCAACGAATGCCAAGCGGTCGCGCCAGGTGGGCGGCGCGGCTTCCTCGCCGGTGGGAGCTGTGACGGCCACCGGCGACAAGTTGGCGGATCGCAGCAACAGCACGCCGCAGGCTGCGATCAGCAGGATCAGAACATAGAAGCCGACGGTCCACAGCCATCTCTGCTCGCCAAGCCGCAGGAACGGCTCGACCACCGTCGGATAGGAGATGAGCGCGAGAAAGCTTCCGACATTGCTAGCAGCAAAAAGGAAATACGGATCGCTTGCTGAAGGATGACCGGTGCGCACGAACCACGCCTGCATGAGCGGCCCATTGCCGGCGAGAGCAAAGAACGGCAGCCCGATCGAGGCCGCAAACAAGCCGAGGAGCCAGAACGCCTCGCCGTGGGAAGGCGGCTGGCCCCATCCGCCGGCGAGGTGAAGCGGCAGCGCGAGACACGCAATCAGCAGTGCCGAGAGATGAATGAGGACGGAGGCTCGTCCCGGCGCGAAGCGCGTCAGGAGGTGGGCATAGGCATAGCCGGCAAGCAGCGTCGCCTGGAAGAACACCATCGCGACCGACCAGACGGCGGCAGCACCCCCTAGTCGTGGCAGTACCATCTTGGTGAACATCGGCTCGACCGCAAACAGCAATGCGGCACTGATGAAGATGGCGGCCGAAAAGGCTGGCAATAACAAATTGTGGAGCGACGAGTCGCTCTGCGTGATCCTGTTCGCGGGCAGCTCGGAAGCAGACATGGCCCAGCGTTTGTGGGCTTTCAGCCTATTGCGAAGACTCGCCACGACCACGGCACCGAAGTGAATGCTAGCAGCCTATCGCGAGGTATCATCGCGAGAAAACATTCCTGTTCCTGCATGGCCTCGGGGCCTTCCGCGAGGATGGGATCTGTCGCAATCGCGGCGCAGCTGACCCTAATTATTTCGCGTCCGACTCTTGACATTAGTAGCGTGCTCTTGTGTGGTATCAGATTACGTGCGCATTGGGAATTTCCCATGTGTTTCCCATAGGAGCAGCGCCATGCGGAGAGTGATCGTCGCATTGACAGCCATCTTTTTGGCACCCACCGCAGTGATTGCATTGACGGCCGGTGGAGGGCTGGTCGGAGACCCTCAATCCGGAGTCACTGGGGGCGCCATCCAAAACAGCCAGATGCCTTCCGGCGGCGTCGCCGGAGGTGGCCAGGGAGGCTTTTTGGGAGGCAACGAGATCCTTGCCAAGGGCGACATGACCGGAACGGGTGGTGGTGCTGGCGGCATGAAGGGCGCCATGAAGGGTGGCATGAAGGGTGGCATGAAGCACAAAAGCTGACGGTTCCCATCTTGCGCGGCCACACGCGCCGGGTGGCCCGCTAAGTTTGAAACCTCGGGCACCGATAGCGGTGGCTCGAAAGCTCGGACTTCTCCGCAGCAGGTGGTAGGTAGTATCTGGTCGGTCGCATGGCGGGCCTATATATTTTGCCTTGCCGAAAATCTGCTCACGGCAGATCCCGACGAAGCCTCCTGAAGACACGCCGATCTTTGAGGCCGACTGGCCAGCCAGATCCCACATTTCGAATATCGACCGTCATTTTCGATCGATGCAAGCCGCATGAATTGCCGGGACAGCGATCTCCGACAAAACGCCAGAATCGTGCGGAGGAGATC
>JBKOUI010000098.1:0-6601 GCA_046723315.1 Pseudomonadota bacterium
ACCCGAAGCTCGATGCCGACCTGAACCTCATCTACGAGCAGATCAAGACGGTGCGCGGCATGGAAGGGCATGGCTGGTTCGCAAATGTCATCTTCCACGACAAGGACGAGGCCAAGAAGCAATATGCCATCGACTTCTGGTTCAAGCCTGAAGGCGATCAACTAAAGCTCATGGATATCAGGGCGCAGAAGGGGCCGAAGCAGGAGGGCGACGGCTGGATCATGGTTACACGCATGCCGGTTGCCTGGTGGTGGTTGCCGGTGCAAGAGCATCCCGGCGACACCGAGGTCACCCGCGCCTGGCAGGTCATGAGCGCGATCCACAGCTACATCGCAACGCACAAGGACGCCAATGGCGCACTCGAGATCAAAGACGACAAAACCGGCGAGACCGTCCCGCTCGATTTCGTTGAGATCCACCAGCCGGTGCGGCACCTCAAGAAAGAGGGCGAGTATTTCGTCTGCACCGACTTCCGCAAGCCGGGCAGCAAGGACGAATATTACGACATCGATTTCTGGGTGAATCAGAAGGGCGGCAAGCTTCAGGTCGATAACGTCAAGATCCACAAGGTCCCGGTGCAGGAAGACGGCATTTGGACCCAGCAGCCCCGCTACACCTTCGAGGGGATGGATTTCGACATAACCAACTGATCCTCAAGCCGAAATCGCACGAAGCCAAAATGCCGCACCTTTATCGCGGCTGCTATCATCGCGCCTTGGACAACAGTATGACAGTTTCGCTTTAGGCCCGTTCCCGGGTCGATCGAACAAAGAAGTAATCGGGGTGAGGGAATCCAAGCTGTGCGCAGAATCATCGTCGGACTGTTGGCGTTAGGGTTTGCTGGCGTTGGGGCCGGACTGTGGACGTCCCATGCGGCGGAGGAAGAGTGCTGCAAGGCGGGCGATACTAGGCCGCCGACCGAACTCGTGGACAAGGTCCCCGCCGGCCAATTGCATAGTCCCTATCCGGATTACGCGAAGCTCGCGAAAGAGCACGAGCTCGTGAAGGATTTCCGGCTGCCGGGATGCAACGAGTGTCACGGTGGCGGTGGCGGTGGCGGCATATGCCCGGCCTTGTCGCAAGGCGTCTGGTTCTGGGGCAACACCGACGATGTGCTGTTCAGGCTTATTACGCTCGGCTCAGCGGAGCTGGAGAAACGCGGCTTCGAACGCATCACCTATGGGAGCGTGCATGCGCCGATGCCGCCCATGGGTCTTGCGGTAAAGACCTCGGACGATCTTTGGAAGATCATCGCCTTCATTCGTTCGATCAATCCTCCCGGAGCCAATCCTCCCGAAAAAGTGGTTCCGGCGAGGATGAAGCATTAGCACGAGCGATGCGTTGCGGCCCCGCAGGCATAAGTTCTGGGGGTCGCGGCCATGAGGGAGGAGGATATCCGGGACGGCTTTTCTAGGTTTCCCAACGCCGTTTTCCGTGTCAAATAAGTGTCTTCGGGGCATCTCGCCGAGCTCTATCCGACAGGCTCAAACCAAAAAATCGCAACCGGGTAAGGAAACGAACTGTGCGCAACATCATCACCGGACTTTTGACAATTGTCGTAATCGCAGGATTAGGTGCGTTCGCGTGGAAGGCCTGCGCCGAGGATCAACCGGCCCCAGCTCCGGCCGGCGATCAGCCGGCTGCGGGCGGCGCGGCGACTGGCGGCGCAGCCCCGGCAGGCGGTGAAGCGGCTGGAGGTGGTGCGGCTGCGGGCGGCGCGTGCTGCAAGGCAGGCGACACGACACCTCCCGTCGATCTCGTCAAGAACACGCCCAAAGGGGGCCTTCACAATCCCTACAACGACAAGCTCGCCGAGACTGCGGACGAGGGACACAAGAAGTTCATGGGCCTGAGCTGCAACGGGTGCCATGGCGGCGGCGGCGGCGGCGGCATGTGCCCGCCGTTGACCAATGACACTTGGGTTTACGGTCCCGACGACGATACGCTGTTCCGACTCGTGACGTTAGGCTCGGACGGTCTCAAGCAGGCGGGCTATGTCCGCAAGGGCTCGGAGAACGTGGTCGGCCCGATGCCACCCTTCGGAGCTCTCATGAAAAGCTCTGACGATCTGTGGAAGATCATTGCCTGGATCCGCACGGTGAACCCGAATTCCCAAGCGAAGGTGGACAAGCCCGTTCAATGACGGGTCGCGCCTCGCATTAAATTTCGTTCAGAAACGCATCGAAGCCGCCAAGCCTTTGCGGTCTTGGCGGCTTTTGTCTGCGCTAGCCGGTTGCAATCGATGGCAATAAAGCTTGCCACGACCTGGAAGGCCGATTGCTAGTCTCCCATATATGCGGAAATTTCAGCTTATTAGTCCCGGCAGGTCGCCTGCCATATTGTGCAGTGCGCATTGCCATTCGATGCCATGTCTGAAAAATAGGCGCACTCAAAATGCCCTCGCCCCGCAGCCTCATCGAGTCGTCGCACTCTTCCGTCTCCATGTGTCGCCAGCTTTAGGAGTAGGCGTTCGTCTATGAGTTTGTCAGTCGGTAGATTGCGTCGCGGGCTTACGTTCCTTGCTTCTTTCGCGGCTCTCGGTGTTCTAGCCTTTATCTTGCTCGAACCGGCTCTTGCCGGCGCTCCCGAAACTCCTCCCGCTTCATCGCCGCCCGCCACAGCATCGCCTGCGCCCGCCGAGACACCGCAAGTGCCCGCGCCGGGAGCCGCCGAGACACCGCAAGCGCCAACACCAGGAGCTGCCGAGACGCCGGAGGCGCCTGCCGCAGCTCCTTCCCAGATGCCGGGAGTTGAGGCGAAACCCATCGTGCCAATCGTCTATCTCGGCAAGCAATATGAAGAGCCGTTACCGCTCTCCTATGCCGAGAAGCCGATCTTCGATAAAGGCATTCAAGGCGCGCGCCTGATCATCAAGGAAGCGAACCAAGCGGGACGTTTTGTCGGCAACTCGTTCGAGCTGGTCGAGGCGATCGTTCCTGCCAACGCCGATATCGTCGCCAAGGCCAAGGAAGTGCTCGCCAAGGGCGATGCCTTCATCATCGCTGATCTCGAGCCGAAGGACCTACTTGCCGTTGCTGACCTGTCTGAGGCGAAGAACTCGATCATCGTGAATATCCGCTCCAACGAAGAGTCCCTTCGCCAGGAGCAATGCCGCTCCAACGTCTTCCATATCCTTCCGGATTGGGCGATGCGCGCCGACGCGCTCGCGCAATATCTAATTTGGAAAAAGTGGCCGCGCTGGTTCGTGATGCGCGGCAATACCGAGGCCGATAAAGAATATGTCGAGATGATCAAGCGCGCGGCCAAGCGCTTCGGCGGCACCGTTGTCGCCGAGAAGGCCTACGACCTTCCGCCTGGCGCGCGCAATCTGGATAGCGGCCACCAGCAAGTCCAGGCGCAGATACCCATGGAGACCCAACAAGCGCCGGATCACGATGTCGTATGGGTCGCAAACACCGACGAAGGATTCGGCGATTATCTCCTCTACCGCACTTATCTGCCGCGGCCAGTGGTCGGCACTCAAGGGCTTCAGGCGCTTGCTTGGGACCCGTCCTACACCGAATACGGCGCCATGCATTTCCAGAATGGCCTGCCTAAAATCGCCAAGCGCAAGCCAGTCGAGCGCGACTACACCGCCTGGCTCGGCGGCAGATCTTTGACTGATGGTGTCATGCGGTCAGGCGAGATCACCCCGCCTAAGGTGAAGGAGTATCTTCTCTCCGACAAATTCAAACTCGAGGGCTTCAAGGGGCAAGCGATGAGCTTCCGCACCTGGGACCATCAGCTGCGTCAGCCCGTCATCCTCGGCGGGGGCACCCGCGTCCCCGTCACGACCTCGCCGCAGGAAGGCTTCCTGCATCCCACTAACGTCACCGACACGCTTGGCTTCGATCACCCAGAGACCAAGTGCAAGCTTCAATGATAATCATAGGAACGCCCATGACTCGCATTGTTACCGCCGCAGCTGGCGCGCTTACAGCTCTCCTCTTTGCCGCACCTGCTTTTGCCACCACCATCTTCGTATCCAACGAGAAGGACAATACGATCACGGTGGTCGATGCTGACACGCTGCAAGTCACCAAGACCATCAAGGTCTCGCGCCGTCCGCGCGGCATCATGCTCAGCCCCGATTTCAAGGAGCTGTTCGTCGCTGCCGGCGACGGCGACATCATGGACGTGATTGACACCAAGACTCTGGAGAAAAGCCGCGAGCTCGAATCCGGACCAGACCCCGAGCTGATGGCGATCGATCCCGCGGGCAAGGTCATATACATCGCCAAGGAGGATGACAGTCTCGTCACCATCATGGACATCAAGTCGGGCGACGTGATCGGTGAGGTACCGGTCGGCGTCGAACCCGAAGGGATGGGCGTGAGCCCCGATGGCAAATACACAGCTGCCACCTCCGAATCGACGAGCATGGCTCATGTCATCGACAACACCACGAAGAAGCTGATCGCCAACGTTCTGGTCGATTCCCGCCCGCGTGAGGCGAAATTCACCGCCGACGGCAAAGAGCTCTGGGTGTCGTCAGAGGTAGGCGGCACGATCTCGATCATCGATCCCAAGACCTGGAAGGTTACTAAGAAGATCGGATTCGAGGTTCCGGGCGTCAGGCCTGAGCAACTGCAGCCGGTCGGCATCGACTTCACCAAGGACGGTAAGTATGCCTTCGTCGCGCTTGGTCCCGCCAACCGCGTGGCTGTTATCGATACCGCGAGCAAAGAAGTGAAGAACTACATCCTGGTCGGGCAGCGTCCTTGGCACGGCGAGATGGGCCCCGACGGCAAGAAATACTATGTCGCCAACGGCCTGACCAACGACCTTACGGTGATCGACGTCGAGTCGCAGAAGGCCGAGAAGTCGGTGCCGGTCGGCCGGCTGCCATGGGGCGTCGCGATCATGCCTTGATCCTCCGGCTGACAGCTTGGGCGATGGCCTCTGATACGAGAATTGCGCCAAGCGAGATTGCGACCGAAATCAAGGTCAGCCTGAGCGCGCTGGCATCGCCTCCCGGAGTTTGCGTCAACGCGTAGATCAGCGTCGGTAGAGTCTGCGTCTCGCCGGGGATGTTCGAGACGAAGGTGATGGTCGCGCCGAACTCGCCCATGGCGCGGGCGAAGGAGAGGATGGCGCCGGCGATGATGCCCGGTGCCATAAGCGGCAAAGTCACGGTGGCGAACACGAAGAGCGGGTTGGCGCCGAGCGTGCTCGCCGCCTGTTCGAGCCTGCGATCGACCGCCGCGGCGGAAAGCTGCATCGCACGCACCATCAACGGAAATCCCATGATGGCGCAGGCGAGGGCGGCGCCGGTCCAGCGAAACGCCAACACGATCCCGAATGTGTCGGCGAGCCACCGACCGATCGGTCCTTGGCGACCGAACAACAGTAGCAGCACGTAGCCGGTAACCACCGGCGGCAACACGAGCGGCAATAGCACGAGGGCATTTAGGAGGGCTCGGCCATAGAACCGCCCACGCGCGAGAATCATAGCGATGAGAATGCCGAACGGCAGGCTTGCGAGCGTCGCCAAGGTGGCAACGCGAAAGGAAAGCTTGATGGCGGTCAGTTCCTCGGGAGACAGGCTCAGCACGGACGGCTTCTTAGCATCTCATCCGTGCCTGCCAGAAGAGGCGAGCTCAGGTGCCCTGGAAGCTCGTCTCGGTGCAATGCCCCTTCTTGCCGGCGTGCTCCTTGAGATGAAGGATCGCCTGGCGCACCGGCGGGTCTAGCCCGTCGCCGCCGGCATCGAGATAAGCGAAGATTGCCTTGCGCATGCGCGGGTCCCAGAATTTCTTGATGTGATCGGCGATGCCGCGCACGACTTCGTCCTTCTTCTGAGATTCGAAGAACTTGCCGATTTGGTTCGCCATGTAGACGAGGCGGTCTGGCGACATGCGCTTATTCCGCGGCAACCAGCGTCTCGGCGATCCGCCGCGACTGCCGGGTCAGCTCCTCGTATTGCTCCTGCCACTCGGTCGGCCCGTTGGAGGGCATGACCTGCACCGCCGTCACCTTGTATTCGGGGCAGTTGGTAGCCCAATCAGAGAACTCGGTGGTGACCACATTGGCTTGGGTCTCCGAATAGTGGAACGTGGTGTACACCACGCCCGGTGCCACGCGGTCGGTGACCTTGGCGCGCAGCGTTGTCTCTCCGGCGCGGCTTGCGAGTTTCACCCAGTCGCCGTCGCGAATGCCGCGATTCTCCGCATCGAAAGGATGGATCTCGAGCACATCCTCCTCATGCCAGATGACGTTGGCAGTGCGCCGCGTCTGCGCGCCGACATTGTACTGGGAGAGGATGCGGCCGGTGGTGAGCAGAAGCGGATAGCGCGGGCCGGTCTTTTCGTCGGTCGCCACATATTCGGTGATGACGAACTTGCCTTTGCCGCGCACGAAGCCGTTCATGTGCATGATCGGCGTGCCTTCCGGCGCCTTCTCGTTGCACGGCCACTGCACGGAGCCGACCTCCTCGAGTTTCGCAAAAGAAACGCCAGCGAACGTCGGCGTGAGCGCCGCGATTTCGTCCATGATCTCGGACGGATGGTTGTAGTGCATCGGGAAACCGAGTGCCTTGGACAGCATCTCGGTGATCTGCCAGTCCTCGTAGCCGTTACGCGGGCTAATCACCTTGCACACC
>JBKOUI010000369.1:0-20278 GCA_046723315.1 Pseudomonadota bacterium
GCGCTCGCCTGCCCACCGGCGTCTGACAGCGCCTTGTCGACATCGACATCGCCGATCTGGATCTCGCGACGGAATTTTTGACGCACCACGTTTTGCCACACGAGTTGCGACCTGATGCGATCCTTCAGCGTCTTGATGTTCACGCCGGCCTTGCCAAGCGCGGTTGCTAGGCCGTCCACGTCGAGATTGTTCTTTTTCGCCATGTCCTCAACGATCTGGGTGACGTCATCTTCGTCGACCGAAACGCTGAGCTTGCGGCCCTGTTGGACCTGCAGCCGCTCATCGATGAGTTGATCGGTGGCCTTCTTTTTCAGCTCGGGGGAGGGCTGTTCCTGCGTGGTGATGGCGAGGAAGCGCTCGAGCTGCTCGACGTCGTAATCCGATATGGGGTCATCATTGACGAGGACAACGATGGAGACCACTTGTGCCGTTACCTGGCTCGCGGCGACGACCACAAAGACGACGAACACGAGCGCAGCGAGCAGGCCAGCTCCGAATGACAAAGGGCCGCGCTCGTTTGACTCCGCCGGCACAACTATCTCGAACTTCTGACGTTGAGCAGACATGAAACCCGCTCGCCTAATGATTGGTGTCGGAGCCGCTCGGCCCGAATACATCGTTCGGGGAGGCGGAGGTCGCGAGTTGATAGGCGCCCAAATATTTCAGGTTGAAGTTCACGAGGAAGCGCTCATCGGGCCTAATGTCCTGGTCTTGAATGAAGGATCGCTGATAGGTGACGGACATCAGGAAGCAGTCGTCCTGGTACTGTAAGCCCAAGCCGTCGGTGATAGTCTGGTCCGTCTGGATATCGTAGCGAATGTTGCCAAGCAATGACCAATCCTTGGTCAGCGCCAGCACGCCAGCGGTTAGTACCTCTTCGCGTGGTTCGCCGGCTGCGAGACCTGGCTCACCGGTGACATCGGCATAGTTCACCCTGACCTGCGCCGGGCCATAGCGCATCCACGTGCCGACATCGCTTCGTCTCACGTCGAGCGTCTCTTGGTCGAAGCGCGTCTGTGCCGTGAAGGAGACATTCGATGTGGCTTGCAGGTAGAGGCCAGTCACGTAATCCGAGGCGTCGGTGGCAAGACCGGCCGAGCGGTAAAAGTCGGTATCGAACTCGTTCTGGCCGGCAATCTGGTAACTTTGGCCGAACACCGCTTGTGCGTACGCGCCCGACATGAGTTGCGCGGTGTAGCGGAAGCCGACATTGGCGCGCGTGCCGGTTTCGATTCGGTCGTAGCCCGAGAACTTGTCGATATCGAACAGCAGCGTGTCGTCGAACACCAGGCTGAGCGCATCCTCGTTCGGAATATCCTGCTGATTGCCGGCCGTGTCGGGCCGCGCAATGATCTGGGCGATCGGCTCGAATACATGGGTGACGCTGCCGGTGGTGGCAACGAATGGATAGCGATATTCGAGGCCTGCGACCGCCTCGCCGCGCACGAATGTGCCGTCATCCAGCGGGTTATTCTCGAGGAAAACGGTATTGTTGACAGCGCTGGTATCTACGCCGCTGAGGTCGTTGCTCACGCCATAGATGTCGCCCCGCAACCGCCCGAACGGCGTAAAGACTTCGCCGATCCCATCGATCATCTGCCGCCGCCAATTGAGCTCCGCAACAAGACGTTGGGTATCCGTGGTGAGATCGCTGTTACCGCCGGGAACCGTGGCACCCGTGACGAGAAAGTTGTTGGAGTACTTGGCATCGCTAGTCAGGACCATCACGTTCGAGTTAAAGCTAAGCTCGCCGCCGATGATTGGGTTCTTGACGATGTAGTCGTAATCCACGATCGGATAGACCGTCTCCTGGGGATCGTTGGTGACGGTCTCGTCATCCGATTCGAAGAACGTGCGTGGGACTAGGTTCTGCGTGTTGTAGAATCTCGTTGAGAAATAGTTCCGGTCATGTAGGCCCTCGAGAAAGATCTGCGAGACACGATCCGTTTTGAGCCGGCTATCCAGGTTGTAGAAGCGCCTGAAAGTGTCATCGGTCTCGGCGATGATGTCCCAACCCCAACTGTAATAGGGATCGAGCGCGAATTTGCCCGCGCTCTTGACGCTGCCCCGGAAGTTGCCGTCGACAGGCGCCTCCTCGGTGCCCTCGTCCCAAACGCCGGCGAGCTCGACGTTGTAGCCACCGCTCGAGAGACGATGGCGCCAGTCGCCTTGGAACAGCACGCCGGCCTTCTCCGTGTACATCGGAGCAAAGGTGAAATCGTAGTGGTCCGAGAGCGCGAAGTAGTAGGGAACCTGCACCACCGTGCCGAGCTCATCGGAGTGGCTGTAGGAGGGCATCAGGAAGCCCGACTTCCGCTTCACCGTGGGATCTGCGCTTTGGAACCAAGGCACCCAGATCACCGGCACGCCGAAGAAGTCGAAGAACGCGTTGTTGTAGGTGATCGTGGCCTGATCGCGCTTATGCGTGATCTTCTTCGCGCGAATACGCCAAGTGGGAGGCCTGGTCGGATCCTCTTCGCAGATTTTGCAAGGCGTGAACAATGCGTTCTCGAACACGGTCACGTTGCCGGCCTGGCGTGACGCGGACTGCGCCTGAATGCGCGTGTCGTCTTTAGTGACGAGCCGCAACGCGTCGATGAAGCCGTCGCGGAAATCGTCGGTGAGCGTGATGTGGTCCGAGGTAATCACCGCACCGTCGGGGTCTTTGATGCGGACATTGCCGACAGCGGTGAGCGTGTTGTTGCCGCGGTCGTAGACCACGCTATCGGCAAGCAAGGTGTAGTTACCGTAATAGATCTCGACATTGCCCTTGGCGGTGATGCGTGCGTTCTCGTTGTCGTAGATCATCTCGTCCGCCTGCAGCAGCATGGGCGAGGCTTTGTCGATCTTGGGCGGTTGGATGATCTGCTCGAGCTCGGTCTGGGCTTGAGCGAAGGCCGCCTGAGAGGCCAGCAGGAGAGCGATAGAGCAGGCCAAAACGGCTGCAAAAAGCGGCCAGCGCGTGCAGCAAGGCGCCCTGCCTTTAGACGCGGCGAGGCCGGGCAGAGCCCGGCACAAAGCGCTCAATCTTGCCACTATGCCGGGCATCACCCGTCCTCTTTGTACAAGAGCACGGTGAGCGCGAGCGAAGCCGCGATGATCACCGGAACCCAAGCTGCCGCCGCGGCGGAGGTCAGCCCCGCCATAGCGAAGTTGCGCGAAATCTCCGAGAACACGAAGAACAAGAAGCCTGCAGCCAATCCGAAGATGGCGTTGATTTGGACGTTGCCGAAGCGGAAGCCTCTGAGCGAGCAAGTGGCCGCGATCAACACCATGGTCACGAGCAGGAACGGTCGCGACAAGAGAAGCTGGTACTGCACGCGGTATTGCGTTGCGGGAAGTCCCGCCCGCTCGGCGATCTCGATGAAGTTCGGCAGATCCCAGAACGAGATCGAGAACACGGTGCCGAGGCTGTCGCGGACCTGCGCCGGCGTGAGATAGGTACTGACCAGATATTCCTTGTAGAGCGCGGGCTCTTGGCCCACCGCGCTGACCCAGGCATCCTGTAGTTCCCAACGGCCGTCCTTGAGTAGCGCGTGTTTTGCCTCGATGCGCTCAGTTAGGCCGTTGTCCCGGTCGTACTGGAACAGTGTGACGCCATTGAGCTCAAGACCCTGATTGAGCACTTCCAGCGCGTGAATGACGGACGGCCCGTCGGTGCCGTCTTCGCGCATCCAGGCGCCGGCGTTCTTGTTGGTCTTGAGCAGGGAGTCGTCGCGCCCGAACGCGGCCGCATAAAGCTCTTCGGCTTGCGCGCGCGCAGCAGCAGCGACCGGGTTGTAGAACAGCACGAACGCGATCCCGAGCAGGAAGGCGACGATCATCGCTGGCAGCGTGAACTGCCACACAGAGATGCCGGCGGCGCGCAACACCACGAGTTCCGACGAGCGGCTCAGCATCAGGAAGATGCCGATAGTTCCGATCAGCACGGCGAAGGGGAGGGTGAGCTCAGAGAACGAAGGGAGTCTGAGCAGCGTGATCCAGGCGAGGAGGAGGCCCGGAACATCACCGGAATAGTTGCCCGCGCGGCGCAGCATCTCGATGAAATCGACGAAGAAGATCAGCACGCAACAGAGCAGGAACATCGCGATCATCGCGAGGAAGAAGCGCTGCGAGAAATAGCGCGCAAGTGTCCCCACTGCACTGATGCCTGGCATCTGCGCTCTCACGTCGTCTGCATCCCTCTACCGGCCCAAAACATTATCTTTTTTGGGAACTTGAGCTCGAAGCTCAGCTTGGACCGCAATTCGGGGGACATTCTAACGTGGGCGGCCCAGGCAGCCAAGAAAATCGCCCCCAGCGGAACGGCATAAACGAGCGGCACAGCCCAGGCATTTAGGGTCACCAGGTTGTTGACTGTAAGCCCTGCAACTCGGAGCCCGACGGCGATACCGAAAGCCGTGAGAATCTGCCCCCAGCGGCTCTCCCTGGTGGTGCGCGCGTGCCCGAGAAGCGCGATGGCGATCACGACGAAAGCGAGGGGATAAAGCGGCGTCGAGAGGCGCTCATGCAGTTCCGAGCGTAGTTGACCGTAATTCGCCTTGGCGATCTTGTCGTTCGGGTCGGGGCTGATGAGATCGCCCATGTAACGTTCGCGCGGTCGCAGTTCTTTGTCGTCGTCATCTTTCGGGCTGAACTCGGAAATATCGAGCATATTCTGGTCGAAGGCGACGATTTGCACGCCTTTGCCTTCATCTTCTGCGTTGTAGCGATGCACATAGCCGTCGAACATTACGAGGTAGGAGCCGTCGTCGTTGCTGATGATGCGGCCCTTTTCGGCGAGGTAGCTCATCACCTGCTTCGGGTCGCGCTCGTCCTGGACGAGCAGGCCGAGCAGATCGCCGTTCATATCGCGGTCCCTGATGTGGAAGGTGAGGCCCGTTTCAGGACTAGAAAATCGGCCTGGCTGAAGGACTTGCGAGATGAGGTCGGCTCTGACCTGGGTGATGAAGGTGCGCAGCTCGCGCATGCTTGCTGGCGTCACGAAGACATTGGCGAGAAGGATCACGAAAGACACGATAGCGCCGAGCGCGAGCAGGGGAGCGCCGATGCGCCATATCGGAGCGCCGGAGGCCGTCATCACGATGAGCTCGCTGTCGCCGTTCATCCGGTCGAGCGTGTAGAGCGCGGCCATGAGCATCGCGTTCGGCGCGATGAGCGCGACGAGGCTCGGAAGGCTAAGCAAAGTCATTTGGAAAAACAGAAGGATGCCCTGACCCTGTGAAGTGATCAGGTTAAGCTCTTTAAGAGCCGTGGCGAGCCACACCACGGTCGTCAGAGTCAGCAGAATGACGAGGAACGCGTTCGTCACCTGCCGAAACATGTATCGGCCGAACAGCGTCATGGCCGCTTCGTAGATCCCCTGTGGCGCCTCAGCGTGTCCTTTGGGCCACGCCAACCCCCTGGTGCCAAACACGATTCCCACCAGGGTAAGATGGCGGAATTTCGGCGTTTTGCGAGGCTTGCTTTCCCCACTGACAGGATTTACCTAGGGCCGCTGTATTTCCCTCCGCTGTTGCAAAACTGCACCAGAGGGCCTTCGGCCCGCAACGGAGGCGCTTTACCGATTCTCGCCCGATCCTCACGAAAGGGCGTCCACGGAGTGAGATTGTGAGCGACCAAACCGCCTTGTCTTTTGCCAGCAAAACCGCGCCGGCCGACGGTGTCGTCGTAGTGTTCGCCGAAGAGGGCACGAAGCTCGCGCATTCAGCTCAGGACCTCGATAAGAAATCGAAGGGACTGCTGGCGAGGGCGATCGAAATTACGGGGTTCAAAGGCAAGAAGGAGCAGACCGCAGATTTGCTCGCACCGCAGGGATTGAAGTTCGCCCGCGTCGTACTGGTGGGCTTGGGCAAGACCAGCACCTACGGAGCCGAGGACTGGCTCAATCTCGGCGGCATCGTGAGAGGCCTGCTTAGCGGCAAGGAGGCACCCGCCGCGCATATCTTCCTCGAGACCGCCGAAGGCGACGTGCCGCCATCAGACGTCGCAAACTTCGCGCTCGGCGCATTGCTGCGCGGCTACAAGTTCAAAAAATACAAAACCAAGGCGCGCAAAAAGAATGCAGCGTCGGACGACGCCAACGACAAGACGCTGAAGAAGATCGTCATTCATTCTGCCGACGCGAAGGCGGCAACTCAGGCCTTTGCGGCAGATCGTGCGATCGCCGAAGGCGTGACGCTTGCGCGCGATCTCGTCAACGAGCCTGCCAATGTGCTTGGGCCCGCCGAATTCGCCGAGCGAACGAAAGAGCTCGAAAAGGCGGGCCTGCAGGTTGAAGTGTTGGGGCCGAAAGCGCTTCAGAAGCTCGGTATGAATGCGCTGCTTGCCGTAGGGCAGGGCAGCGATCGGCCAAGCCACGTCGCAGTCATGCAATGGAAGGGCTTAGGCGCGCGCGGCAGCGATCCCATCGTCTTTGTCGGCAAGGGAGTTACCTTCGACACGGGCGGCATCTCGCTCAAGCCCGCTGCTGGCATGGAGGACATGAAGGGCGACATGGCCGGCGCCGCCGCCGTGGTGGGGTTGATGCGGGCGCTGGCCGAGCGAAAGGCGAAAGTTAATGCCGTCGGCATTGTCGGCCTGGTCGAGAACATGCCGAGCGGACGCGCGCAGCGGCCCGGCGACGTGGTCACGTCGATGTCTGGACAGACCATCGAGGTGCTGAACACCGACGCCGAAGGCCGCATGGTGCTGGCTGATTGCCTCTGGTATGCGCAAGACCGCTTCAAGCCGAAGGCGCTGATCAATCTTGCCACGTTAACGGGTGCAGTGATGGTCGCGCTTGGCAAGGAGCATGCGGGGCTGTTCAGCAACAATGAGGAGCTCACCGGCTGGTTGATCGATGCTGCCAGGGACACAGGCGAGGGACTCTGGCGGCTGCCGCTCGGACCGAAATACGACAAGATGATCGACTCCAAAGTTGCCGACATGAAAAACACTGGCGGCAAATGGGGCGGTTCGATCTCCGCCGCGCAATTTCTTCAGCGCTTCATCAAGGATGGAACCGCGTGGGCGCATCTCGACATCGCGGGCACGGGACTCGCGTCGCTGGATAGCGAGATCAATCGCAGTTGGGGATCGGGATTCGGCGTGAGGCTGCTCGATCGCTTGGTGAGCGAGCATTACGAGCAGCACTGAGGCCACGCCACCGAGGCAATTCGACCAAGCACAAATTTTCCATAATATACCTTATGCGAATCGTGGGTTTGGACAGAAAAATGCAGGCGTCCAGCTATCACTTTGATCTAGCGGGAGAAATTCCGATAAAGGAGCAGGACTTCCGTCGACCTCGTTCCGTCGCAGCTGATGCCTGACAAGCCCTCAAAGAAGCACACGCTCGATGACCTGCTCGCTGTCATGGCGCGTGTCCGCGATCCCGTCGCCGGCTGTCCCTGGGACGTGAAGCAGAGCTTCGGCACCATCGCCCCCTACACCATCGAGGAAGCCTACGAGGTCGCTGACGCGATTGCGCGTGACGACCTTGATGCTCTCAAGGACGAGCTCGGCGATCTTTTGTTGCAGGTCGTGTATCACGCGCAGATGGCGTCGGAGCAGAGGCGGTTCGAGTTCGCGGACGTCATTGACGCGATCACGCGAAAGATGATCCGCCGCCATCCGCACGTGTTTGTGGACGCGAAACTGAGAGATGAATTTCTTAATGCTGACCTGTGGCAGCGCATTAAAGCCGAAGAGAAGGCCGAACGCAGGGCGCAGAACGATTGCTCGCGCCTCGATGATGTGCCGGTGGCGCTCCCTGCTCTTACCCGCGCGGTGAAGCTACAGAAGCGCGCGGCAGAGGTCGGGTTCGATTGGCCGAGCGTCGCGCCGGTGTTCGCAAAGGCCGAAGAGGAGATTGCCGAACTGAAAGGGGCAATGGACTCAAGCCCCAACGACGCGGGAAAGCCTCCGGCAAAAGAAGTCGCGGAGGAGTTCGGCGACCTCCTGTTCGTCATGGCGAATATTGCGCGGCATCTCGGCGTCGATCCTGAAGCGGCCTTGCGAGATGCAAATGCAAAGTTCAAGCGCCGCTTCAAAAGCATCGAAGCCGCGCTCGCCGCGGAGGGCCGGAAGCCCGAGGACTCGACGCTTGAGGAAATGGATCGGCTTTGGGAGGACGCTAAGGCCGTGGAAGCCGAGGGCTAGTAACTACTCTGCCGCGAGCCTGAGGCGTGCGGGTCCGGCAAGCCGCGCGAGCCTGTCGCGCTTCTCCGGCGGTACACGAATACGCAACGCGGTAATTCCCTCGTCGAGCGCCGAGCGCGCGACGACTTCGCAATTCTCGTAGATCCAGTTCGAGAGCGAGCCTTCGTCGGGCTTAAGCCTTATCTCGATGGTTTCGCGCGCGCGATTGAGCTTCTTCTCGATCGCTGCGCGTAAGGTATCGAGCCCAAACCCCGTGACGGCCGAAACGAGGGCCGCGCCTGCACGATGCGCCTCGCCATCAAGACGCTTCAAGGCTACATCATCGAGCAAGTCTGCCTTGTTCCACACCTCGATGATCCGGTCTGGTTCGGCCTCGGCGGCAATGCCAAGTCCCTCCAGCACCGCGATGACGTCGGCGCGTTGGCTTGAACTTGCATGATCGGCAATGTCGCGGACGTGCAGGATCAGGTCGGCTTCCAGCACCTCTTCGAGCGTGGCGCGGAACGCGGCCACGAGCTGCGTCGGAAGATTGGAGATGAAGCCCACAGTGTCGGAGAGCACGGCCTTCGATCCGCCGGGAAGGCGCACCGACCGGATGGTCGGATCGAGCGTGGCGAACAGCGTATCCTCGGCGAATACCGAGGCGCCCGTGAGCGCGTTGAACAGCGTCGATTTGCCGGCATTAGTGTATCCCACCAATGCCACGGCGGGATAGGGCACCCGCTGACGCGACTCGCGGTGCAGCGCACGAGTGCGCTTCACTTGCTCGAGCTCCTTGCGGATCACGTCGATGCGCTCGCCGATGATGCGGCGGTCGGCCTCGATTTGCGTCTCGCCCGGTCCGCCAAGAAAGCCGAAGCCGCCCCGCTGCCGCTCGAGGTGGGTCCACGAGCGCACCAGGCGGCTCTTCTGATAAGTGAGATGAGCAAGCTCGACTTGCAGGCGCCCTTCCCGTGTCCGCGCTCTCTGTCCGAAAATCTCGAGGATCAATCCAGTGCGGTCGAGCACTTTCGTGTTCCAGGCCGTTTCCAGATTGCGCTGCTGCACCGGCGTCAGCGCGTGATCGACGATGACGAGTCCAGCGTCCTCGGCGCGCACGACGCCTTTGAGTTCTTCGACCTTCCCTGAGCCGAACAGCGTCGCGGGCCGGGGGTGTGGCACAGGCACGAGGCCACTCGCCTTGACATCGAGATCGATTGCCGCAGCAAGCCCGCCCGCTTCTTCGAGACGAGCCTGCGGCGAACGCAAGGACGCGCCGCTGGATGCCGTCCTCGCTCTCTTCCCTTGTGCCTTGTCGAGCACCGGAGCGAGCACAATCGCGCTCACGCGATCTTGCGGTCGCGCGGCACTGACCTCCGGCCGCGCCGTCCTCTTCTTGCTCTTCAGCTCCTTACGGTCTTTGGGACGCAACTATTCAGCGGCGCCTTCCGCGTCGGTGATCTCTGCGAGCTGGATGGGCTGACCGGGCATGATCGTCGATATCGCGTGCTTATAAACGAGCTGCGAGTGCCCATCCCGGCGCAGGAGAACACAGAAATTATCGAACCAAGTTACAACGCCCTGGAGCTTGACGCCGTTCACGAGAAAAATGGTGAGAGGTGTCTTGTTCTTGCGAACATGGTTGAGAAAAGTGTCTTGTAGGCTTTGCGCGCGCTCTGTCGCCATGGGCTTCCCCGTCCCTTTGGTCACGCTTACGCTATTGAAGGAAGCCGGAAAATCATCCTGCCCCGGCTGCCCCGCAGGCATTAGACGCGATTAAGCGGCAATTCCGCAAGTGGTCTGATACAGCCAAAATCTCGGCGAGATGTCCGGGAGGTTGCCTTCGACCCTTTTCCTAGCGCAATACCGCGCCTCTTTCGTTGGAATTGACCCCAAGCGCGCGCAGTTTGCGGTGTAGCGCCGAGCGCTCCATGCCCACGAATTCGGCCGTGCGTGAGATATTGCCGCCGAAGCGGTTGACCTGGGCCAGCAGATATTCGCGCTCGAAAATCTCCCGCGCATCGCGCAAGGGAAGCGACATCAGATGCTCTCCCCCTGCCCCGTTTGGCGACAGCGGGACCGGCGAGATGATCTCCTCTGGCAACATGTCGGCGGTGATGATCGACTCTGGGTCGCCGCCGACGAGAATCATCAGCCGCTCGATATTGTTGCGGAGCTGGCGCACATTGCCCGGCCAGTCGTGCGACTGCAACACGGCCATGGCGTCCTCGCCGATGCGGCGCGGCGGCAGCCCTGAGGCAACCGAAATGGTCTGCACGAAATAGCGCACGAGTTCGGGCACGTCCTCGCGCCGCTCCGAGAGTCCCGGCACCTTGATCGACACCACATTGAGACGATGATAAAGATCCTCACGCAAGCGGCCGGCTGACATCTCCTTCTGAAGGTCGTGGCTGGTCGAGGACACCACGCGCACGTCGACATGCACTTTGGGTCCGCCGCCGAGCCTCTGGAACCGCTGCTCGACGAGCACGCGCAAGATCTTGGCCTGCGTCTCGAGCGGCATATCCGCCACCTCGTCGATGTACAGCGTGCCGTTATGCGCCTCCTCGAGCGCGCCGACTTTGCGGGCGCCCGAGCCTAATCCCTCCTCGGTGCCGAACAATTCAAGCTCCATGCGGTCGGGCACCATGGCCGCCGCGTTCAGCGCCACGAAGGGACCGTCAGCACGCGCCGACTTCGCATGCATTACCCGCGCGGCAAGCTCCTTGCCGCAGCCGGACGGCCCGGTGATCAAGATGCGGCTATTGGTGGGCGCTACCTTGTCGATGGCTTGGCGGAGCTGGTTGATGGCTGGCGAGCGGCCGACCATCTCAAAGGAGTAGCTACTGCGCTCGCGCAATTCGCGATTCTCGCGTCTCAGCCGCGAGGCTTCGAGAGCGCGCGCCGTGATCAGGACAAGGCGATCAGCCTTGAACGGCTTCTCGATGTAGTCGTAGGCGCCGCGCTTGATCGCCGCCACCGCGGTCTCGATGTTGCCGTGGCCGCTGATGATGATGACCGGCAAATCAGGATGCGCCTTCTTAATGCGGTCGAGCAATTCAAGCCCATCGAGCCGGGAGCCTTGCAGCCAGATGTCGAGGATCACGAGCGACGGGCGCCGCTCCTCGACGGCCTTCAGCGTCTCGTCGCTATCCTTGGCGAGGCGCGTTCCATGTCCTTCGTCTTCGAGAATGCCGGAGATCAACTCCCTGATATCGGCTTCGTCATCGACCACCAGGATGTCAGACGCCATGGGTCACTCCCTCTTCTTCCTTCTCGGCGGCTTCCGATGCATCGGCTTGCGCGGGCTCGGACGCTGCCGGCGTAGTCTCGGCTGCCTGCGTCTCGTCCTTCTCGCCCAGCGGCAAGTCCATGCGTACTGAAGCCCCTTCGATCTTTCCGTTTCGTCGTGGCGCGTCGGCGAGCGTTAGCGTGCCGCCATGCTGCTCAGTGATGCGCTGCACGATCGCGAGACCAAGTCCCGTGCCCTTCTCGCGCGTGGTCATGTACGGCTCGACCAGCCGCTCGCGGTTCTCCTTGGGTAATCCGCCGCCATTGTCGACCACGGTGATTTGTAGCCGGTCGCCCCGAGTACGCACCTTGGCCACGATGTGACCTGAGCCCGCACCGCCGGGATCGGCCTCGACCGCAGTATCAATCGCCTCGCTTGCATTCTTGACGAGATTCGTCACGGCCTGGGTCAACAGGCGGCGATCCGCCAAGGCGACTACCGGCTTGTCGGGAAGGTCCAGCTCGAACTTGATCTCAGGCCGACTCACCTGGAATAGGAACACAGCCTCCCGCACGATCTCGCGTACGTCGTGGCGCTCCATCTGCGGCTTCGGCATGCGTGCGAAGGCGGAGAACTCATCGACCATGCGGCCGATGTCGGAGACCTGACGGATGATGGTGTCGGTGCATTGATCGAAGACCTCGCGGTCCTTGGTGATCGAATCGCCGTATTTGCGGCGGATGCGCTCGGCGGAGAGTTGGATCGGGGTGAGCGGGTTCTTGATCTCATGTGCGATGCGCCGCGCCACGTCAGCCCAGGCCGTGCTCCGCTGCGCGCTGACAAGTTCGGTCATGTCGTCGAAGGTCACCACATAGCCTTGCGCCGCTTGGCCAGTGCCTTCGCTCGTAACCCGGACTGCGAAGTTGCGCTCGGAGCCCGCGCGCCGAAGCGCGATCTGATCGGTGACAAGCCGCCTCCCCTGCTTCTGTGCGCGCTTCAGTACAGGACCAAACTCAGGCACTGCCCTGGCGAGCGGCTTGCCGGAGAGATTGGCCTCTTTGACCCCAAGCAACGTTTCGGCGGAGCGATTGACAAGGGTAACGGTGCCATCGCTGTCGACGCCGACCACGCCGGCGGTGACGCCTGACAGCACCGCCTCCATGAAGCGTCGCCGCTCATCAAGCGCGGTATTGGCGCCAACCAGCTCGTCGCGCTGGCTTTTGAGCTCGGAGGTCATCGTGTTGAAGGTCGAGCCGAGCACGGCAAGATCGCCCCCGGCGGGGTCGACACCGACCTCCACACCTAAATTCCCGCGCGAGATCTCCTGAGCCGCTCCCATCAGCTCGCGGATCGGCGCCACGAGGCGGTTGGCAAACCACATGCCGATCCAGATGGCAGAGAGCAGAAGCGTCAGTGCGATCGCCACATACATCAGGCCAAAGGCGACCTGCACGCCGGCGCGGCGCTGCTCGAGCAGCTGGTATTCCGCGACGCTCGCGCGCGTGGCGCGGAGCTGTTGCAGCACGCGCGCATTCACGGGTCGGATCACATAGAGAAAGGTGTCGTTGAAATTCTGTAGGCTCTTGATGGCGCCGACCATGTTGGTCTGACCGGGCGCGATCACGATGACCTGGCCATTCTTGGCCATCTTCATCGCCTCCTGCGGCGGCGCGCGATATGGAAACTCGGGCAGCGAAGCGGCGGTGGCGAGGATCCTGCCCTCGCCGTCGATGAGATAGGCCATCGGCAACGCCCTGATCGCGGCTTGGGCTTGCAGGAAATTGCCGAAGCCTTGCGGCTGCGATTTCACGAGGTCGACCGCCTCGTCGATATCCTTGGCCATACCGACCGTATCGGCGCGGATCACCTCGCCGTGCTCCTGCAGGTAGGCAGTCGCCACGTCGATCGAGTTTTGGATGATAGACTTGGTGCGGGTCGAGAACCAACGGTCGAGATCCTGATCGAGCGAGATGCTGGCAAACACGGCGAGCAGGATCGCCGGCACCACCGCAATCACGCTGAACAGCCCGACTATTCGCGTGTGAAGCTGTGCGCCCGCGACTTGCCTGCGCTTGGCGAGCCACAGCCCAGTCACCTGCCAGGCGATGATCCCCAGCATCGCCAGCACGAGGACGAGGTTGATGAGCAGGACCACCACTACGACGAGATTGGTGGGCACGATGGGGGTGAGGCCGCTCAGGATCACGTATGTTGCGAGGCCCGAGCACAGCGAGAGCACCATGGTGATCAGGCCGAGCTTGAACGGCAGGCGGCTGCGAGGGCGCACAGAATCGCGTGGGGTGGTCGTAGATGCGGGCTGGTCGGATGGTGCAAGGTCCCGGGAAGTCTCGCCCGGCGCCGTGTCACCAGAACGTGTAGGTCCCGGACGCTTGGCTACTCGCTGTAAGGCTTGGAAGACGCTACGCACCCGTGTCCCCCTGGTCTCCCTCGAGCATCTTGTTGGCCGTTCAATTTGGGAGGGGCCGCAGGATATGATGCAATAAAATCACAATGTGGCGCTTTGGCGACAATGTGGGTTCAAGGCCACAATGTAGGCATCTTGTGCGCAAAGCGCACGGCCTAAATGTTTTTGTCGTAATTTGAGAGGGTTAGTCAGGTCGCGATCAGGTTCCCGGCGTCCTGATCACCTTGATGCCGAGGTCGCGGATCTTCTTGCGAAGTGTGTTGCGATTGAGCCCAAGCAGGTCTGCCGCGCGGATTTGGTTGCCCCTGGTCGCGGCAAGCGCAGCGGTGATCAGCGGGAATTCGACCTTGCGCAGCACCCGCGTATAGAGGCCCGAGGGCGGCAACTCCTGTCCGAAGCTCACGAAATAGTCTGACAGGAAGCGCTCGACTGAATCAGTAAGGTCGCCGGAGGGCTCCGCCGCGTCGGGAAATGGAGCCCGAGCCGCCGAGGCGAGCTCGCTCTCGACCATCTCTACGGTAACGATGTCTTGCGCATAGATCGCCGACAACCTGCGCACGAGGTTCTCCAGCTCGCGCACATTCCCCGGCCAGTGATAGCGCTTGAGCCGTTCGATAGCGGCCGGCTCAAAGCTCTTGGGCGGCAGCCCCTCCTTCTCAGCGATCGCGAGGAAATGGCGCACGAGATCCGGAATATCCTCAAGCCTCTCGCGCAAGGGAGGCACCCTAAGCGGCACGACGTTCAGCCGGTAAAATAGGTCCTCGCGGAATAGGCCCTGGTCGATCTGCTGCTGAAGATCGCGATTGGTGGCGGCGATGATGCGTACGTTGGTCCTGATCGGCGTGCGTCCGCCGACGGTCGTATATTCGCCTTCCTGGAGCACGCGTAGCAGGCGCGTCTGCGCTTCCATCGGCATGTCGCCGATCTCGTCGAGAAACAGAGTTCCGCCTTCCGCCTGCTCGAAGCGTCCGACGTGACGATTCTGCGCGCCGGTGAAGGCGCCCTTCTCGTGACCGAATAGTTCAGACTCGATCAGCTCGCGGGGAATCGCCGCCATATTGATGGCCACGAACGGCCCGTTACGGCGCTTGCCATATTCCTGCAGCGCGCGAGCCACGAGTTCCTTGCCGGTACCCGACTCGCCGGTGATCATTACCGTGAGATCGGTCTGCGTCAGCCTGGCAAGTACGCGATAGATGTCCTGCATCGCCGGGCAGCGGCCGATCAGCGGGAGTCCTTCATGTGTTTCGCCTGAGAGCCGTTGAGTTTTGCGCCGGGGCTCGGCGAGCGCGCGCCCGACCACAGCGACGAGCTCGTTCAGATCGAACGGCTTCGGCAGATATTCGTAAGCGCCGCGTTCGGCCGCGGTGATTGCGGTCATGAACGTGTTCTGCGCGCTCATCACGATGATCGGCAGATCGGGCCTGAGCTTCTTGACGCGCGGGATGAGATCGAAGGCGCTCTCGTCCGGCATCAGTACGTCAGTAATGACGAGATCGCCCTCCCCCTGGCTGATCCAGCGCCACAGCGTTGCGGCATTGCCGGTAGCACGCGGTGCATAGCCTGCCCGCGCGAGAGCCTGATTCAGCACGGTGCGAATCGCGGCATCGTCGTCAGCGATGAGAATGTTGCCTTTAGCCATGTCTTGCTAAGCCTGTCCCCCCTTCGCTGCTTCGCTAATCAGCCATCGGCATCAGCGCGCGAAATACCGTGAAGCGTGGCCGCGAGTCGCATTCGATGATCCCGCCATGGTCACCGATGATCTTGGCGACAAGGGCCAGGCCGAGTCCTGTGCCTGAGGGCTTGGTGGTCACGAAAGGATCGAACAGATGCGGCATAAGATCGGTCGGCACGCCGGCGCCGTTGTCTTCGACGGCGATCTCGAGCGGCAGGCTGACCCGCGCCTGGCTGCCCGGCACTGAGAGGCGCACGCCCGGCCGGAACGACGTCGTCAGCGTGATCTGTCCGTCTGCCCTGTCCTCGCCGATCGCTTCCGCGGCATTCTTCACCAGATTGAGGAATACCTGGATCAGCTTATCGCGGCTTCCCGGCACCGGCGGCAGCGAGGGATCGTAATTCTCGACGATCTTGATCTGGCGGGCGAAGCCGGTGCGCGCGATCTGCTTCACATGGTCGAGCACGTCATGGATGTTGACCGGCTCACGCTGGATTGGGCGCTCGTCGCCGAAGATTTCCATGCGGTCGACTAGCTTGCAGATGCGGTCTGACTCGGCGCAGATGAGCCGCGTCAAGGTGCGGTCACCGTCGGTACGATCGCTCTCGAGAAGCTGCGCTGCACCTCTGATGCCCGAAAGCGGATTCTTGATCTCATGCGCGAGCACGGCGGCAAGGCCCGACACCGAGCGCGCGGCGCCACGATGGGTGAGTTGGCGCTCGATCATTTGCGCCATGCTCCGCTGTTGCAGCATGATGAGAACGCTTCCCGGCATTTCGGATACTGGGCCGCCATAGAGATCAACGAGCTTGGGCGCCTCGAAGCGAAACGAGCCGAGATCGACGCCATATTCATTGACCGTCGTGCCGTTTCGTTGCACCTGCTCGACGAGTGCGATCAATGGGCTGCCAAAGGCGACGACATCGGTGAGGAGGCGCCGGCAGAGCACCGCCGCGCTCATCTGGAAGAAATCTTCGGCCGCGGTGTTGACGTAGTCGATCTTGAGTCCGTCGCCGATGACGAGGAGCGGATGCGGGAGAGCACCGAGCAATGCCTCAGCGTCGACGTGCTGAGGGGAGGAATTGCGACGAACGCTGGGCCTTTTGGTCAAGCCGCTCAAGCGGTGTATCCTTTGGATGCTTTTGTTGTGGTCTGACCCAGTATGCACAAAGTTTATGCAAACAGCCCCTGTGATCTATAATTGGGCACGATACGAGGGAATTCGCGCAAGGGCAATACCTGTTTTGCCGCAGTGCAGCATTTTTTCCACCCGTGCTCGACATCAGCGATGATTCAGAGACTTACCTCTTGGAGAAGGACGCCGTTGTGAGCGCCGCGGCGTTGATAGTGGCTGCCGGACGCGGGGCTAGGGCAGGCGAGAGCGGCTGCCCAAAGCAGTATCGCCCAATTGGTGGGGTGCCGATGATCGCGCGGGCAATCGGCGCCTTCGCCTCCCACCCCAATGTCCGCGACGTCCTCGTCGTGATTCATCCGGATGACGCGGATCTTTACGCCGAGGCGAGCCGACCCTTCGCTCAGAACCTGCGCAAGCCGGTGACCGGTGGAACGACGCGGCAAGAGTCGGTGCGTGCCGGGCTCGAGGCTCTTACCAGCGAAGCGCCAGGCTCGGTACTTATCCATGACGCTGCGCGGCCATTTGTCGATCACGGCATTATCACCCGCGTGATCCAAAGCCTCGGTGGACATGACGGCGCCCTCCCCTGCCTTCCCGTGACCGACACGCTGAAACGTGCGAGCCAAGGCTGCGTGACCGGAACAGTGAAGCGCGACGAGCTATGGCGCGCGCAGACGCCGCAAGGGTTTCGTTTCGATGCGATCCTCGCCGCCCATCGCGCCGCGGCGAAAGAACCCGCCCGCGATTTCACTGATGATGCCGGCGTAGCTGAATGGTTTGGGCTCGATGTGGCGCTCGTCGAAGGCTCCGAGCAAAATCGCAAGATCACTACCGCCGAGGATTTTCGTATCGCCGATGAACTAGTGCGTCCTCGCGATGCGGAATCACGCAAGGTTCGGGTCGCCACGGGCTATGACGTGCACGCCTTGGGTCCGGGCAACGCCGTCATGCTGTGCGGTGTCAGCATTCCGCACGCGAAGAAGCTCATCGGTCACAGCGACGCCGACGTCGGGTTGCACGCGCTGACCGATGCGTTGCTTGGCGCCATCGCCGACGGCGACATCGGCGTCCACTTCCCTCCGTCAGACGCACGCTGGCAGGGCGTCGCTTCCGAGATTTTTCTGAAACACGCCGCGGCTAAAGTGAAAGAGCGCGGCGGTGAGATCGTGCATGTCGATGTCACGCTGCTCTGCGAAGCGCCGCGCATAGGCCCCTATCGCGACGCGATGCGCGCGCGTATCGCCGAGATCCTCGGGCTTGAGATGACCCAAGTCAGCATAAAGGCCACCACCAACGAAGGCTTGGGCTCCATTGGTCGAGGCGAAGGAATAGCGGCGATGGCGACGGCGACAATCAGCCTGCCATGAGCGAGAAGATCGAGATCGGCGCGGACCTCATTGCCCAAGCGGCTGACCTGCTTGAAGCGGCTCGCGCACGTGGCGAGAAGCTGGTGACGGCGGAATCCTGCACCGGCGGCCTGCTTGCCGCGACCCTCACCGCTATCCCTGGTTCGTCCGACGTGTTCGAGCGCGGCTTCGTCACCTATTCCAACTCGGCGAAGAGCGAGATGCTGGGCGTTCCGTTCTGGCTGATCGAGCGGCACGGCGCGGTCAGCGAGGACGTCGCGCGCGCCATGGCGGGGGGTGCGATAACTCATTCACATGCGAGTCTTTGCGTGTCCGTCACCGGTATTGCCGGTCCTGATGGCGGAACGCCCGAGAAGCCCGTAGGGCTTGTTCACTTCGCTGCTTTGCGGCGCGACGAGGAGACCCAGCATGAGCGGATCCTGTTCGGCGATCTCGGCAGAGCGGAGATCAGGCGAAAGAGCGTCGAGCGGGCGATTGCCCTGCTGCGCTCACTGCTGTGAGGCCAAAGCCGGCGCGCGTGTCCCGTAGATTTCATCGGCGCGAGCCTCGAAGGCGCTCGTATATCTCTCCACGGCTCTCGCGAACAAGCCTCCAACTAGTCGCTCGAACAGTCGCGAGCGGAACGCGTAGGCGATATAGAACTCGACCTCCGAGGCATCCGCACCGCGCGGCACGAAGTGCCAGCGGTTCTCGAGGAACGTGAAGGGCCCATCGAGATATTCGACCAAGATCGTGCGCGCCGCGTGGTCGAGATGCACACGCGTGGTGAAGGTCTCATGGATCATGCCGTACCCGACTGTCATGGCGGCGACCATGACTTCCTTGCCCTCGACTTGCTCGCGGCGTTGCACCCTTAGTTGCTCGCAGAGCGGCAGGAACTTTGGATAGTCTTCGACGCGCGCGACCAACGCGAACATGTCGTCGGCCGAATGCGCGACAGGATGTTTGGTCTCGTAAACGTGCATGGGGATGAACTAGCCGATGAGCGTCTAGGCGTTAAGCGCCACGTGGCGCAGCGCCTGGAGCCGCGCGAAGTCTTCGGCGGCGTGGTAGGACGACCGAGTCAGAGGGCTCGAAGCCACGAGCAAGAAGCCTTTGGCGTAGGCTGCGCGGCCATACGCGTCGAATTCTTCCGGCGTGACAAAGCGGTCAATGGCCGCATGCTTGCGGGTCGGCTGCAAATACTGGCCGATGGTGAGGAAATCGACATTCGCGGCGCGAAGGTCGTCCATCACCGCGGCAACTTCCTCGCTTTTCTCCCCGAGCCCTACCATCATGCCCGACTTGGTGAAGAGTCCGCCGTCGAGCTCCTTGGCGCGCTTGAGCAGCGCAAGCGAATGCCGATAGTCGGCGCCGGGGCGAATGCGCCGATAGAGCGCGGGCACTGTCTCGACATTGTGATTGAACACGTCGGGTCTGGCTTCGACCACGACCTCCAGCGCGCCGTCTTTGCGCAGGAAGTCGGGTGTCAACACCTCGATTGTGGTTGCGGGGGTAGCCTTTCGGATCGCGCGAATAGTTGCGGCGAAATGGGCAGCGCCGCCGTCGGCCAGATCGTCCCGATCAACTGAAGTCACTACCACATGGGTAAGACCGAGCTCGGCAATTGCCGCTCCTACGCGCTCAGGCTCGCCTTCATCGAGTGCGCTGGGCTTGCCGGTGCGCACATTGCAGAAGGCGCAAGCCCGCGTGCAGGTATCGCCCATGATCATCACGGTCGCGTGGCGCTTGCCCCAGCACTCGCCGATATTGGGACACGCGGCCTCCTCGCACACAGTATGCAGCCGATGCGCCCGCAACGTCGCGCGCGTCGCATCGAAGGCACGCGCGCCGGGCGCCTTGACGCGGATCCACGGCGGCTTGGGCAGCACAGGGGTGTCGGGCAGCCGCGCCTTCTCGGGATGGCGCGGCCGCGCGGCACTCAGATTATCCACCAACAAGACCATTAAACCTCAATGATCAGGCGACCGGGCGAGCCGGCCCCCTAATGCTCCGCCAAATCCATAAGACGAGAATGGCGCCGATGGTCGCAACGAGCAGATTGCCGAGCCAGCCATAGAACTCGATGTTCAACACGTTGGCGAGCGTGCCGCCGACGAAAGACCCTGCGATGCCGACGAGCAGATTGGTGAGAAGACCGTGATCGCTCGCCGTTACCTTCTCGGCGATATAGCCGGCAATGATGCCGACAATGAGCATGCCGATAAACCCGACCCCCGGCATGGAGAACAAAGTCCGGGCGTTGTTCATCGAAGACCTCCCGGTTAGGCGAGCACCGCATACGGCAGAACGCCGCCAGTAGTGACGATGATCCATATAGGCC
>JBKOUI010000331.1:0-5645 GCA_046723315.1 Pseudomonadota bacterium
CACCGACGCTGCCACTCGGCTTAGTCACTATTTCTTGCGGCAGGTGCTGATCAATTCCGCCTACGGCGTCTTCATCACGATCGCGCTGTGGTTGATCGGTATCCCGAGCCCGATCGTATGGGGCGTGCTCGCGGCGCTGATGCGGTTCGTGCCATTCATCGGCTCGTATATCGCTGCCTTGCCTCCACTGCTTCTAGCCGCCGTGGTTTATCCGGACTGGTCGGTTTTTTGGATCACGCTCGTGCTCTACATCGCCTCCGAAGTGATGATGGGCCAAGTGGTCGAGCCGCTGGTGTTTGGGCATGGCACAGGAATAACGCCCGTTGCCGTGGTTGCCTCCACGATCTTCTGGACTTGGCTGTGGGGCCCGATCGGCCTGCTCCTCGCCATGCCCATCACTGTCTGCCTCGCCGTGCTGGGACGCCGTGTCGAGGGGCTCGAGTTCTTCGAGGTGCTGCTCGGCGATGAGCCGGCGCTCACACGGGAGCAGAGCTTCTATCAGCGCGCGCTGTCGGGTGATGCCGCAGAGGCGACCTACCAGGCCGAGCTTGCTTTGAAGGAGCAGAGTCTCGTGTCCTATCTCGATCGCGTAGTGCTCGGCGGGCTTAAGCTCGCAGAGTATGACGACCGCCGCGGCAGCCTCGATGGCGAGCAGGCGAAGAGGGTGTGCGCCACAGTGACGGAGATGCTCGACAATCTCGCCGATTTCGCACCGCGTAGCTGGTTCGCCAAGCTGCGGAAGAAACCTGACAAGGTGGAAAAGGAGGGTGCTGCCGGCCTCGCCTCGCTTTACGCCTCTGAAGGGCAAGAAGACGAGGAAGGCGACGAGAACGGAAATTTGCCGGCCATCGAGCGCTCAGAGCTTGCGCCCGGATGGGCCGTCGATGAGCCTGTCCTTTCGATCGGCGGACGCAATGTTCTCGACGAGGCTGCCGCCGACGTGCTGGCGGAGGTGCTGAAGAAGAGAGGAATCGGCGCGAGCTCGCTCGGACCCAAGGCGATCTCGGCGGGACATATCACCTCGCTCGCCAACACCGAGGCGAAGCTGATCGCCCTTTCCTATCTCGGCCTCGGCACTGGCCCCGCCCATATTCGCTATCTCGTGCGGCGCTTGAGACGCATCCTGCCGCAAGGCACGCTGATCCTCGTCTGCTTCTGGGCGGAGGAGCCGGAAGCCCCTTCGGTCAAGGCGCTGCTCGCCACCACCGAAGCTGACGCCTACGCCACCTCTCTCGCGGAGGCGATCGACATCTCTCTTGCTGCCGCGAAGGGCGAGCTCAAACAGGGCCTGACGGAAAGCGTGCTGCCGGCAACAAGCGCACCATCCGAAGGCGAATCACCACCCAAGCCAGTTCCTGCCCGTGTGGCTTAACCAGGGTTTCCTATTCGCTGGTCTGCGAAACGATGGCTGATGGCTTTACGCGCGCACGCGCCACATAGCCGAAAAGAAGTGCGATGAGGCCGCCGAGCGCCGTCACGCCGGCGAGGAAGAGCAGAGCTGCGGTGAAGCTGCCAGTCGCCTGCTTGATTGCGCCGACGATCGAAGGCCCAGCAAGGCCGCCGAGATTGCCCACCGAGTTGACGAGCGCGAGTCCGGCAGCGGCGCCTGTGCCAGTCAGGATCGCAGTCGGCAGCGACCAGAAGGTGCTGACCGCGGCGTAGATGCCGATGGCTGCGAGCGTCAGCGCCGCCATGGTCAGGGGAAGCGGTGCGCCAGTCGCCGACCAGGCGAAGGCGGCACCGGCGAGGAAAAGCGGCAGCGCCACATGCAAAATGCGCTCGCCGGTGAGGTCGGAGTGCCGGCCCGAGACCACCATGGCGATGCTGGCAAAGAGATAGGGCACGGCAGTGAGGAAGCCGATCTCGATCGGAGTAAGGCCGAATGTCTGAAGCACCTGCGGCATCCAGAAGCCGATGCCATACAGCCCGACCACGATGCAGAAATAGAGAAGCGCGAGCACAAGCACGCGAGGCTTGGTCAGAGCATCGCCGAGCAGGTGGTAGCCGACATCGCGCGTCGCCTTGGCTTCGGCGGCGAGCTTCGTCTCGAGCGCGAGTTTTTCCTCCTCGGTGAGCCAAGGCGCCTCTCGCGGCCGGTCGGGCAGCAGCTTAAGCGCTGCGAGGCCGAGTAGCACTGCCGGGAGGCCTTCGACGATGAACAGCCAGTGCCAACCTTTCAGGCCGCCCAACCCATGCAGCTCGAGCAGAGCGCCCGATACCGGGCCGCCGACAAGCGTCGCGAGCGGCACGGCAGCCATGAACAGCGAGACGATGCGCGCGCGCTCATGCGCCGGGAACCAATAGGTGAGATAAAGGATGATGCCTGGGAAGAAGCCTGCTTCGGCGACGCCGAGCAGGAAGCGCAAGCCATAGAAGCTCGCCGTGCCGCTGACCAACGCCATGGCGATGGCAACGAGGCCCCAGCTCACCATGATGCGCGCGATCCAGATGCGCGCGCCGAAATGCTGGAGCGCCAGGTTGCTCGGGATCTCGAACAGGAGATAACCGATGAAGAAGATGCCTGCGCCTGCCCCGAAGACCGACGGTGAGAAACCGAGGATTCACATTTCCTTACATCGGGAGCATCGGCGCGCCCACAAGCTTACGGGGGAGGCGCTCCAGCCATCGCGATCCATGTCGAGTTCACGGAGAGGGACGCATTCCCATGAGCACACGAGATTGACTAGACGGGAGCACGTAACGCAAACCCCAAGACTAGCGTAGGAGGTAGAGAGATGAGGTTAGTGCATCTAACGACCTTGGCACTGCTGCTTGGCACCGGATACGCCTTTGCCCAAGGAACTCCGAATAATCCAAACACTATGACGTCTGGCCGTCCTTCAGCCGTTCTGAATGAGACGCAATGCCAGGAAGTGTGGAAGAAGGCGGTGCCAAGCGGCGATACCTTGGCCAAAGCCGACGCCACGCCCTACATCGTAAATTTCACTCAGATCGACACCGACGGAAATGGAGTCATATCAGTCGCTGAGTTTCAGGCAGCCTGCGGCAAGGGCCTGGTGAAGTACACAATGCGCTAGGTGCTCCGAACGGCGTTTGAGTTCAACCCGAACGCGTTCTGTTTCAGAGAGGAGCACACGGATGAAGGAAATCGATCGCCGTAGCGTCGTCGCGGGAATCCTGTGCGGCGGCGTGGCGGTCAGTTTTGGCCTATCGATGCTGCCGAAGGCTGCCGACTCGGCTCCACTGCCGGCTCCCAAGGAGGGTGTCGCCCAGCCACAGCATCTCGTCGAGGACGCACGGGTCGCTGTCTATGTCGGACCGCGCCGGCGCCGCCGCCGCCATTGGCGCTGCCGCTGGCGTAGAGGGCGTCGTGTTTGCGGCTGGTACTGGTGGTAGTGGCGGGTTTCCAGTCGGGGATCAGGTGCGCCAAGCGAACTAGTGAGAAGCCAAGACATGCGCGTTTCGCCTGTCATTGGAGTATTGTGCCACTTCCAAGCAATTTGATTCGAATTGCTCTTTGGGAGGAATGCAAATGGCGATGACAATGGCACAGGCGTCGGCCGCCATGCGCGAAGCCATGCGCGAGACGGTCAAGCGTTATTCAACTTGGTACCTGATCGAGGGCATCTTCCTCGTGATCGCCGGCGTGATCGCGCTGGCCTTTCCGTACCTTGCATCCGTGACCTTGGTGCTGCTGCTCGGCTGGATTCTGATCATCAGCGGCGTGCTTCAGGCTATCGGCCTGATCGGGGCCAAGGACGTCCCGCATTTCTGGTGGCAGCTTGTCTCGGCAGTGCTCGCCGTCGTGATCGGCGTGCTGCTCTTGCGCAATCCGAATGCCGGACTGCTGGTCATGACCATCCTTCTGATCGTGTACTTCCTCGTGGAAGGGATCTCGAAGGTGGTGTTTGCCCTGAACATCAGGCCGTTCCCAGGTTGGGGATGGCTGCTCGCAAGCGGCATCATCGGGATTCTGCTCGGCGCCTATCTTTGGTCGAACATGCCGCTGAGCTCAGAGGTGATCCTCGGCATCCTGCTCGGCATTCAGCTGATCGTGGAAGGCGCGGCCTTGGCCTACCTCGCCTGGCAAGTCCGAACGACCTGACGGCTAATTCTCTCTCATGCGGAGGAGCGGCTTTCGCGGCCTCCTCAGCATGAGGATTGCCGGCTATTGGGCAGGCGTTTGCGCCGTCTCGATGAAGCGTGAATAGACCCATCCGGTCTGAGACGTGGCCGGGTCGGTCACCTGCACCCAATTTCCCTTGCGGCCGATGACTCGGAGCCTCTCGCCCTTTTGGGCAATCCGAAGCGTCTCGGCGGTCTGCGACGGGGCTTTGCGCACATTGACGTAGCCGGAGAGCTCGACCCATTCCTCCTTGCTGGCGGAAGCGGGCTCGGCAGGAACAACCGGGAGGGGCTCGCCGCTTTGTGCCGCGGCCCCGCTTTGGCCCTCCGCTCCGCCGGTTGCGCCGGCCTCCGCGGTGGCCGGCGGAGCGGTACCCTCTTGGGCCTCCTGCAGGGGGTTCTGTTTATCGGGCCATTGTTCGGCAAGCTCGGCGAGTTTTGCGTCGGCATCAGCGACGCCGAGCTGTTTGGCCCGCTCATACCAGTTGCGCGCCTCTTTCACGTCGGGCTTGATCCCTTGCGCGCCGAGCTTCTCGATGAAGGCCGGGTCATAGCAGGCGCCGACAAGCAGCGCTGCCTCGCCGCTGCCGGCTTCGGCCGCGCGCTTGAAATAGGCCCGTGCTCCGGCGAGGTAGCCGACATCGATCATCTTCTGCCCGTGTTTGATGAGGTCTTCGACACGGTCGCTCTCGTCTGAGCGGAGGATTAGCGCGGCGCGAGGATCCTGGGCGATGTCCAACTCGGTCGTGGCGGTGGCGAGGACCGTGCCATCGGTGATCAGCTCGATGCGCATGTCGGTGCCCGAGGCCGTCTCCTTCGGCAAATGAAGCCGCAGATCGCCGATCTCGTCGGGTGTCAGGCTCCATTCTGAAGAGCCATAAGGCCGCCCCTGCGAGAAGGTCGCGCCTCGCGGGATCGCGCGGATGGCGATGATGCTCCGCGTCGGAAGCATGTCCACCGAATCTATGGCGATGTTGAACGGAACTTCCTCTCCAGCCTTGGCTTCGATCCTTGAGTCGGTGGTCAGCGCGATCTCGGGTCTCGCTTCGGTCTCGGCTTGGGGAGCGCTGCTTGCCAGTGAGGCCTGCTGGGTCTCAACGAAAGGAGCCTTGTCCTCCTTGAGGATCGCGCCCTCGTCGCCCGGCAGCCTGATTGCGCCCTGCCATAGCAGCCCGAGAATGATCGCGGTGGGAACGAGCGAGATGATGAGCGCTGTGACGAGAAGGGCGCGATTGCTGCTGCGCCCGGATGGCAGTCCGAGACCCTGCAGCCTTTGCGGCTCAATGATGGTTCGGCCGGAGAGCCCATTGAGGCTTCTCGACGCGCCCGGCGCGAAGCGCTCGGCCATTGCCTCGGGCGCTGGCGTTTCGGCCGCCAACCGCTCGGCGGCTAGCCGCTCGCTTAAAGTTTTCGGGCGAATAATGGTGTCAGACTGGCTCTGTGCTGACGGTCCCATGAAACCCTCCTACGCATTCACACGAAACGGGAGCTAAGACGGTTGAGTCTCCGTCAGTTGTTGTTGTGGGTCTTGTTCCATTCGAGGAAGGCGCGGAACAGAT
>JBKOUI010000370.1:0-9999 GCA_046723315.1 Pseudomonadota bacterium
CGACAAATCCGAGCACGCTCAAGGCTACGCATCACTGCTTACATGCAGTCGCCTGCATTTATGAAGCTAAGACCCCGCACCAGAGCGAGCTATCAGCGCATCATCCGCACTCGTGCTCTTGCCCTGGAGCGCTTACGACCCGACGGCGGACCCGCCCAATGCACCTCTGGGCTGGATTAGGACGGTGCCCTCCAAGAGCATCACGCGCCGCCACCCAAGAGGTCGCGTGGTCCGCATCCCTGTGACGCGACGCCTCCGGGCCCTGCTCGACCAGTTATGGACTGAGCGCAAGGGGCCAATCATCCTTACGAACAGCGACGGCCGCCCCTGGAAAAACTCGAAGACCCTCAGCCAGCGCTTCAGCGCGGCGAGCGACAAGGCGGGAATTGAGGGACTGACCTTCCAAGATCTCAGGGGAACCGCTGTCACTAGGCTCTCTGAGGCCGGGGCCACACCGCAACAGATTAGTCCGATCACCGGACATAGCATCCACTCTATCGAGCGTATCATCTCGCGGTATTGCGCGAACACCGACAAGCTCGCGGGTGGCGCGATCTTCCTGCTCGAAAAGGCCAGAGGGTGAACAGATTTTGCAAAACGGCCTGCAAAACGCAGAAGGATATAGGAGGTAACCATATGAAAATGCGACCGTCGTTTACCTTAGTTGAAGAGATTAACCTTTAGTTCACTATGTCCTCCTTCCGGCAGGGCGAGCTATGTAATTGTGACAGTCTCGACAGCCTGAAGGGGCCCGTTAGACTTGCAGCCCGCAAAGCGAAACTTACGCAGCTCGGCAAATACCGCCGAGAAGCATGCCGCGCTGAGGTATATCCTCGATGCGTGGGAAGAGGCGTTGCATGACGGCATAGAGCCCGAGATGCTCGCCAATGCCGCGCTGTTCGCCGCGCTGTCGGACCTCATCGCGGTCTATGGCGAGGATGCCGTAGCCAAGATGACGACGGGACTTTCGCGCCGCATCCATCACGGCGAGTTCACCCTCAAGCGGACGCCGCAATAGCAGCGCTTCACTGGAAATAGCGCAGCAGTCCGTCGAGCAGCAGCACCAGTCCAAAACTCATCAGCACCACGCCGGCGATACGATTGATGAGCTTCAACCGGCTCTCGGTCAGTCTGTGCCTGATGGTGGCGATAAGCTCGGACAAGCCGAGCCACCACAAGAGGCTTCCACCCATCACCGAGACCACGAGCAGCAGCGCCTCGAGATAGGTGTTGAGGCCGCCGATAAGGGAGCCGAGGCCGCCGATCATCGCAGCCATGCCGAGGATTGCCCCCGGATTGGTGATGGCGAGAAAGAAGGTTTGCGGGATGATGCCGGTATGCTCGAGGAGGTGCGACTTCTGGCCAAGTGGGATGGTGAGCTGCGGCGATTTGAACAACAGGCCGAGGCCGAACACCATCAAGAGCAAGCCGCCAACGAGCTGGATCGCGTCAGCATTGGCGACCATTACATCGGAGATCGCCTTGATGCTGAATGCAGCAATGGCGGCCAACAAGCCATCGGCGAGCACCGCGCCGATGCCGGCGGCAAGTCCGCCCCAGAAACCGCGCGCTACTGCTCTTTGAATGACGAGAACATTCACCGGCCCGATAGGGGCCGCCATCAGCACTCCGATGGCGATTCCAGCAAGCATGAGCTGGATGCCGGAGAGTACGATATGGGCGCCTAGCTGCAAGGCCGGGGGCCTATTCGTTCATAGTGGAAGGAGCCTCGTCGGCACCGCGTGCGGGCACGGAGACCGCCTGTACTTGCGCTGGTTTGCCGATCTGCGAGATTGACCGAGCATTCATGGAGTCGTGCATGAATCGAAATAGCCTCGTCATGATTGCCCTCGGCGCATTGGTAGCTGGCGCTTTGGTCCTTGTCTACGCCGCGCGCGATGAGCCAAAGCCGAGTGAAGCCGCTCAAGCGGGGGCCGCTACGAGCGCCATTGCCGCCCCTGGCGGCGACGTTGCCGAGACGGGCGCGGCGCCTGCTGCTCCATCCGGCGAAGCCCACAAGGTGCTTTACGACTTCAATGCCCTGCCCGCTCCCGTAAAACGCATGCTGCAACAGATCGCCGACGCCGCTCAGTCGGGCGAGATCGAGAAGATGCGTCCCGTGTTCGAGTCGAACGAGCTCAAACCCATGGTGACCACCGCCTATGTCAACGACCCGATTGCCTTTTGGAAAAAGGCTTCGGCCGACGGGACGGGCCGCGATGTGCTTGCCGCCATGCTCAACATCATGACTTCGGGCTTCGTTCGTAAAGGCCAAGGCAATGAAGAGATCTTCGTGTGGCCCTACTTCGCCGAGACCGATCTCGCCAAGCTCACGCCCGCCCAGGAGGTCGAGCTTTACCGCATCGTGTCGCCCGACGCCGCACTTCAGATGAAGAAGGCCGGTAAATACAGCTATTATCGGCTCGGCATCTCACCGAGCGGCGTTTGGCAGTACTTCATGCAGTAGTTTTTGGCAGGGCCTCACCAAAGCGGACCGGCTCACCTCCTGACTTGCCAAGCTCGCCGTCCCACATAGCAAGCTGCCCGCGCACGAACGTACCGATCGGCCAACCCTTCACCTTGCACCCCGCAAAAGGGGTCCAACCGCATTTGCTGCCGATCCACTCATCGTCGATGATGCGTTCGGCCTTGAGGTCGACCACAGTCAAGTCTGCGTCATAGCCGATGGCAATGCGTCCCTTGCCGGCAATGCCAAAGATGCGCTGAGGGCCTGCGCTGGTCAGATCGACGAAACGGGCAAGGCTTAGACGTCCGGCATTGACGTGATCGAGCATGACGGGCACGAGCGTCTGCACGCCGGGCATGCCCGAGGGCGTCGCCGGGTAACTCTTGGCCTTCTCGTCCAGAGTATGCGGTGCGTGGTCTGAACCGAGGACGTCTACCACCCCTTGCGTGAGCCCCCACCACAGCCCCTCTTGATGCGCGGCGTTCCTGAGCGGAGGATTCATCTGTGCCTTTGTGCCGAGGGCTTGATAGGCATCGCTCGCTTCGAGCGTCAGATGCTGCGGCGTGACCTCGACGGTTGCGATGTCTTTGTGCTGCGCGAGCAGCTCCATCTCCTCTTTAGTGGAGACATGCAGCACGTGGACGCGCTTTCCTGCCGCCGAGGCGAGGCGTAGGAGGCGCGTCGTTGCGGCGAGTGCTGCTTCGGCATCGCGCCATTCGCTATGGCTCGCGGCATCGGCTTCGCGTTGGTGAGAGATCCGCGATTTGAGCCGCGCCTCATCCTCGGCATGGAAGGAGGCGCGCCGCCTGATCTTGGCGAGGATTCGCGCCAACGTCTCCTCGTCATCGACGAGAAGATCGCCGGTGGAAGACCCCATGAACACTTTGACGCCGGCCGCCCCGGGCAGAAGCTCAAGCTCCGGCAGCTTATCGACATTGTCGCGCGTGGCGCCGACGAAGAAGGCGAAATCGCAGAACATGCGGCCAGTGGCGCTCGCAACCTTGTCTGCTAGGGCTTGCGCGCTCGTGGTGGCGGGCTTGGTATTCGGCATTTCGAACACGGAGGTGACACCGCCCAAGACCGCCGACCGGCTGCCGGACTCTAAATCCTCTTTGTGCATCAACCCCGGCTCGCGGAAATGCACTTGGCTATCGATGACGCCAGGCAGGATATGCAGGCCCGTCGCGTCGACGGTCTCCGCTGCGTTGCCTTCGCCAAGGTCGCCAATCGCGGCGACGCGGCCGCCTTTTACGCCAATATCGGCCGGCCCTTCCCCGGCATGATTGATGACGGTGCCTCCCTTGAGCACGAGGTCGAAGGTTTCAGCCAAGGCCGAGACTCCGCTTCCCTTGCGGGCCCTGGCCCGCTCCCATAAATGTCGGAGGCCTTGGTAGCAGAAGGGCGGGATATGAGCCATTGCCATGCGGCGCTTCTCCAACGCCGCGGCGTGATCCGCGTCGCGGGGGCCGATGCGCGCAAATATCTGCAAGGGCTGATCACAAACGATATCGGTAAGGCGGGGGAGGACCACGCGATCCATGCGGGACTGCTTAGCCCGCAGGGCAAGATCCTGTTCGACTTCTTTGTCGTGGCAACCGATGGCGGTTATCTTCTCGACATCTCCAAAGAGAAGGCCGGCGAGTTGGCAAAACGGCTCGGCTTCTATCGCTTGCGGGCGGAGGTCGAGATTGTCGAGGAGCCGTCTCTCGCCGTGGCGGTGGCCTGGGCCGGCAAGTTAGGCGCTCTCGAAGGCGCTGTCGTTTATCTGGACCCGCGGCTCCCTGAGCTCGGGATCCGCATCATCCTCCCCGCTGGCACCAATGTGGAAGAGCTAGGCTGCAGGCCAGCCTCGGAAGAAGAATATGATGCCTACCGCACAAGGCTCGGAGTTCCCGAAGGCGGCCTCGACTATGGCTTCGGCGAGGCCTTTCCCCACGAGGCCCTATTCGATCAGCTTAACGGCGTGGATTTCGCCAAAGGTTGTTATGTCGGCCAGGAGGTCGTCTCGCGCATGGAGCATCGGGGTACGGCGCGGAGACGCGTTGTGCCGATAGAAGGCGAGGCTCCTCTTCCTTCTCCAGGATCAAGCATTGAGGTCGGAAACTTGCCGATCGGCACCATAGGCTCGGTCAGCGGTGCCTCAGGGCTCGCGCTCGTACGGCTGGACCGCGCGGAGGAGGCACTCTCCCGCGGCACTCCGCTGACGGCGGCCGGCGTGAAGCTCAAGCTCCGCCAGCCCTCCTTCGCGAAATTCTCAGTTCCAGCTGCGGCGCTTTCAGCATGAGCAAGGCAGATTCAAAGCGCTGCCCGTGGCCCGGCACCGACTCTCTTTACATCGCTTATCACGACGAGGAATGGGGCGTGCCGGAGCGAGATGACCGGGCTCTGTACGAGAAGTTCGTGCTCGACGGCTTTCAGGCCGGGCTTTCGTGGATCACCATTCTGCGCAAGCGCGAGGCCTTCCGCGCCGCCTTCGATGGCTTCGCGCCTGAGCGAGTCGCCCGCTACAACAAGAGAAAGGTCGAAGCCCTCATGAAAGACGCGGGCATCGTGCGCAACCGCATGAAGATCGAGGGCGCGATCGATTCGGCGCGCGCCTGGCTCAAGATGAAGGAGTCCGGCGCCGGGTTTGGCGCTCGGCTGTGGGACCTCGTCGGCGGCAGGCCGATCGTCAATCGTTATAAGTCAATCGCAGAGATTCCCGCCGAGACAGAGCTCTCGCGCGCTATCTCCAAAGAGCTCAAGTCTCGCGGCTTCAAGTTTTGCGGACCGACAATCGTCTACGCCTTCATGCAAGCGACCGGCATGGTGAACGATCACTTGATAACCTGCCCGCGTCACGCAGCTTGCGTCAGGCTCGGCCGAGCGCCATCTAACCCCTAGAGCCGCGTGGATCTGCGCTGCGCGGATAGGTTCGCTCTTCTTGAATTTTGCCATTGCGCTTTCTGATGCGAACGGAACCCTTGCCACCGACAGCCTTCTCCAGCACGCCACCCTTGGTCGCTGCTGCTTTGGTCCCGAAGGTCTTTACCGATTTGCCCGTGCCTTCGTGTTTGAGGACCCAACGCTTGCTCTTGTCGTCGTGCGCCAACGAATATCTTGGTAGCTTTGCCATATGCGTCTCCAGCTGACTGAACTTTATTAAGCTGTAGTCTGATAAACCACTGCAATGAATGGCACTATGGAAAGGTTTCGTCCATTTCTTCGTGAGGCAACCGAACAACTATTGATGGCATCACTATTCCTCGGGCGAGATCTGATTTGACGATGGGCAGCGCCGAAACGATGCAAAAACTTCCGGCAAATGCCGGAGTGCGCGCGTGGCAGCGAATGCTAAGCGGGCGAAGACTAGACCTGCTCGACCCTTCGCCGCTCGATATCGAGATCGAGGATATCGCCCACGGGCTCGCTCGCGTCGCCCGTTGGAACGGACAGACCGAGGGCGAACATGCTTTCTCGGTTGCCCAGCATTGTCTGCTCGTCGAGACGATCGTTTCGCAGCTTGAGCCCAAGCTGGACCAGCGGTTCAGGCTCGCGGCCCTCATCCACGATGCGCCTGAATACGTCATTGGTGACCTGATTAGCCCCTTCAAGGCGGCGCTGTCGCTCGACTACCGGGCCTTCGAAGCCAAGTTGCTTGCCGCCATCCACCTCCGCTTCGGTCTGCCGGCGGAGCTTCCAGCCGAGGTCAGCAAGTTGATCAAGCGGGCTGACCGTATCGCCGCCTTCTATGAGGCAACATGTCTCGCCGGGTTTGCGCGCGACGAGGCGCGCCGCTTTTTTGGCCAACCGCGGGGGCTTAGCCCAGCGCTTGTCAAGGCGCTGTCGCATTTGAGCCCGTTTCCTGCGGCAGAGGGAGAGGCGCGGTTCATAAAACGTTTCAATGAGCTTGCCAGATGATCGGGAACCGCGCAGAAAGTGATTCGCAAGGCAAAGCGAGATGGACACCCTAACTCTACCGAGACAGCCGATTAAGCTTCAGCCCACGACGTCCCCTGAGACAATCTACGTCGCGCCGCTCAGTCTGGTTCGGACGACCATCGCCGACGCCCGTGTCAGCCATCTCGTAACCCTGATCAACGACGAAACGGTCATCGACACGCCGCCGACTATCGGCCCTGGGCGGCATCTCCGGCTTGCCATGAATGACATATGCGAGCCGCAGCCCGGCTTGGTGCTGCCTTGCGAGAACCACGTGTCGGACCTCATCAAATTCGCTCTCGCTTGGGACCGCCAAGCACCGCTCCTGATCCATTGCTGGGCCGGTATCAGCCGTTCCACCGCCGCTGCTTTCATCACGCTCTGTGCGCTGAACCCGGAGGCCGCGGAGCTTCAAGTGGCGCGCGCGCTTCGCCGTGCCTCGCCGACGGCATACCCGAACCGCCTTCTGGTCGCGCTCGCCGACGAGGCGTTGTCCCGCGGCGGCCGTATGATGACCGCGGTGGAGGAAATCGGCCGCGGCAAAGTGGCAGAGGAGGCTGAGGTGTTCGCTCTGCCGGCGCGCCTCGCCGCCTAGAAGCCGCCATGGCAGAGCCAAGGCGCAAGACCGCTGCCGCCGAGGAAACCTCGAGCAAAGACCCGCAGATCGAGCTTGGGCTTAATGCCGCCATCGTCACGGTGCGCGAGCAGCAGCCTCACATCCTCGTGGTGCGCCCCGGCACGGCCGGGTCAGGAGCTTGGGATGCCCTTCCCTTCGGCCCGTTTGCGCCGCGCGCCCACCGCACGCTCGAAATAGGCCTTCGCGAGTGGGTGAAGCGGCAGACCGGCCTTGAGCTCGGCTATGTCGAGCAGCTTTATACTTTCGGTGACAGGGGCCGCCACGCCGAGCCAGGCGGGCAACATACGCTGTCGGTGGGCTATCTTGCTCTCACCCGCGGCGCCGAGGAGCTGATGGGCTCGCATTGGTCGCCTTGGTACGCCTACTTCCCCTGGGAGGACTGGCGCAAGGGCAAGCCCGGCATTCTCACCGATGACATCGAGCCAAGGCTGAAAGCATGGGCTGAGCGGTCGCCGCTCCCCGATGAGCCTGTCCGCCCATTGCGGAGGGCCGAGCGGCTCAGGATCGGTTTCGGCGTAGGCGGCGAATGGGACGAGGAGAAGGTGCTCGAACGTTACGAGCTTCTCTACGAGGCAGGCCTCGTCGCCGAAGCCAGGCGCGACGGTCGCCCTGCCGCGTCACAATGGTCCGAGCTGCCCGAGCTTGGCCGTGCCATGGCCTTCGACCACCGCCGCATCCTGGCCACTGCTATGGGAAGGCTGCGCGGCAAGCTGAAATACCGACCCGTGGTGTTCGAGCTGCTTCCGCCCGAATTCACTCTTTACGACCTGCAAAAGACCGTCGAGGCCATTTCCGGAACTCTGCTGCACAAGCAGAATTTCAGAAGATTGGTCGAGAAGGGCGGTGTCGTCGAGGCGACTGGCAATGTTTCGACCGAGACCGGCGGACGCCCTGCGCGGCTTTACCGTTTCCGCCGGGAGGTCGTGCTCGAGCGCCCTGCCCCTGGCCTGCGCGTCAAGGCAGGACGCGCCCAGGGCTAAGCCCAGAGGTCGGAATTGCGCGCTAAGAGAAGCTCATTTGCCGCGTTGTCGCTGGCGAGCACCCTGATGGCTACGGCGGGATCCTCACTTGCCGCGGACAATGTGATCGACACTAAAGAAGGCTCGATCAAGGTCGAGACGGTGGCGAGCGGTCTGGATCATCCTTGGGGCCTCGCCTTTCTGCCTGATGGACGGATACTGGTGACCGAGCGGACGGGCCGACTCCGCGTCGTAGCCAAGGATGGCTCAAAGTCCGAACCGCTCAAGGGTGTGCCCGAGGTTTTCGCGCAAGGCCAAGGCGGCCTGCTCGATGTGAAGTTAGATCCTCATTTCGCCGATAACGACCTTGTCTATCTCTCCTATTCCGAGCCTGGTGAAGGCGGCGCTGGAACCGCGGTCGCGCGTGGCAAGCTCGGCGATGGCAGCATCGATGACGTCGAGGTGATCTTCCGGCAGCACCCCAAAGTCTCTGGCGGGAATCATTTCGGGTCACGGCTCGTCTTTGCGCCCGACGGGAAGCTGTTCGTCACCCTTGGCGAGCGCTTCACCTTCGAGACCGCGCAGGACCTCGGCAATCATCTCGGCAAGATCGTGCGCATCAATCCCGACGGCTCTGTGCCAGGCGACAATCCGTTCGTGGAGAAAAAGGGTGCGATGCCCGAGATCTGGTCCTATGGACACCGCAACCCGCAAGGTGCCGTCATCAATCCCAAGACCGGAAAGCTGTGGGAGGCCGAGTTTGGCCCGATGGGAGGCGATGAGGTGAACATCCCCGAACCCGGCCGCAACTACGGCTGGCCGGTGGTGAGTTGGGGCAAGCACTACGACGGCAGATCGATTCCCGAGCCGACCACGCATCCGGAATTTGCCGACGCGATCTATCACTGGAATCCGGTGATTTCGCCATCGGGCATCACGTTCTATACGGCTGACGCGATCCCTGGTTGGAAGGGCAATCTCTTGCTTGCCGGATTGTCATCCGAGGCGATCGTGAGACTGACCCTAGACGGCGACAAGGTAACGGCAGAAGAGCGCATCCCGATGCGCGTCCGCATCCGCGATGTGGCGCAGGGGCTTGACGACGCGGTCTACGCGCTCACGGACGAAACTGACGGCAAAATTCTCAAGCTCACATTGGCAAGCAAGCCCGCCGAAACTAAGCCAGCGCAATGACGAGCTTGAGCGGCTAATCATCGTTTCCGGGAAAGCCTTATGGCGCGGCGCGGACTTTCGCTTGGACTGTTCGGTCTATTCGGCCGATCGCCCGAGCTGCGCGAGCTCGACAAGGCGCTACGTTCGGTCGATTTGCATCCCAATCTTGTGCCCGAAGCAGTCAAGCTCACCACGGTCAGCCTGTTGTGGGAGGATGCCCAGGATTGCGAGCCGGCGGTTGCGTCCTACCGTGCGGCCGCAGAAATCGTCGCCTATTGCATGCTTGGCGCCGATGCATTCGCGCATGCCAATGATGCCAGGCTTACATCCGACGTAGAACGACGAATCGAAGCAGCGCTTGAGACTGGAACGAGCCTCGACGCCAAGTTCGTGCTACTTACACTCCAAGCGAAATTGATCCAGCCGAGCGTGATTGATCATTTCCGGCTCGAAACTGTTTCCGATTGAAATCGCGCAGCGCGCCGCATAGTTGCCACACTGACAGCTTGGATAGAGACCAGCTATTTCGCCGTCGTCCTCCTGCCACTCTTCATTCGTCGATGCAGCCAATCCTCTCCATAAAGCGTGTGTCGAAGATTTACGCCTCGGGCTTTCGGGCCCTCAAGGGCATCAATCTCGACATTCACAAAGGTGAAATCTTTGCCCTGCTCGGCCCCAACGGCGCGGGCAAGACCACCCTAATCAACATCATTTGCGGCATCGTGAAGCCCACCAGCGGGAAGGTCACCGTCGACGGTCACGACATCATTACCGACGCCCGCGCCGCGCGGGAAATGATCGGGCTCGTGCCGCAGGAGCTGACCGCCGACATGTTCGAGTCG
>JBKOUI010000005.1:0-4010 GCA_046723315.1 Pseudomonadota bacterium
AACGAAGCGCTTGCGAGAAAGCGGCGGCGGCGAAATACAGTTGAACTAGGAGCGCTGCAACACCGCGCGAACGCGCGAATCGAACCATCACCAATGATTGCTCCAGCGCAAGATCCTGAGCTCACGGCCACTCAGCAGCAGATCCGCAAATTGCTGGAACGAGCCATCGATGGACTTCCCGACAAACTGCGCACCGTATTCGTCATGCGCGATGTCGAAGAGCTAAGTACGGCAGAAGCGGCACGACTTCTGGGACTGGGCGAACCGACGGTAAAAACTAGGCTGCATCGGGCTCGGCGAATGCTACGGGAAGTTTTAGGTGAACAAATCGCGGCAAGTCTGAATGATGTTTTTCCGTTCGAAAGACAGCGATGCGACCTCCTGGTCCAACGCGTTCTCAAGCAAGTAGGCTTGAGGAAATAACGGCGAGTGTTCGTTGAAATGGTGGAGAGGGCTCCGCCTCACTTAAACACACTTGCCTCGAGGGCACGCGCATGTATTCAAGCTGCGGGACCGGCACGGTCCTCATAGTAGCCTCCGCCTCCTCCACCACGCGCTTCGCAGTCGTAACGAGAATCCGATGCCGCGCTTTCGTGTCCCATTCGCGGACCCAGCCCCACTCAATATGAGTGACATCCATGAATCGGCGTCAGTAAGTTTATGAGAGGTTCGAAGATGCGGGCCGTTTCAATTGAAAGTTGTTCAAGGGGTTTCTCCTCAATGGCGTTGGATTAGTCTCAGAGGTAGCAGTTCTTCGGTCGAGAGAGTCTGGAAGCTTGGGGTATCTATCTGCGTGGTAGTCGAGCTGGACGGTCCGCTCGCTGGAAAATGCCGGCCCTGACGCGGTTCTGTGCCAGGCTCAAGCTCTAACTGGCGGCGCGTTTAGGCTTCTTTTTAGCAGCGCCTCTGCTGCGACTTCATCGAAACCGGGGTAGCTTGGCTAACCACGGCTGTTTACGGTCGTCTGGTCGCGTGCGAGTACGTATCTAGTGCGACTGCAGGCGGTGCGCGGAGACGAAATGGCTCCCAATTTCATTTGCTGGTTCGATGACATCGGCGCCGGTGACACAGGGTCCGTCGGGGGCAAGAACGCCTCCCTTGGAGAGATGGTGCGTAATCTTGGTCCTTACGGCATCACGGTGCCACCTGGCTTTGCCATCACTGCTGATGCTTACCGTCAGTTGCTTGCAGCGAACAATCTTGAGCCGCTGATCGCCGCAAAGCTCGCCGAGCTTAAGAGCGGAAAAGTCTCTGATACGGAAATCGGCTCGGCCCTCCGCGCCGCAATCGAGACCGCTGAATGGCCCAAGGATCTTGGCGACGCCATTTGCCATGCCTACCGAGATTTGTCGCGGCGCCTGGGACCAGATGAAGCTGATGTGGCGGTACGCTCAAGCGCCACGGCCGAGGATCTGCCCGAGGCGAGCTTCGCCGGGCAGCAGGAAACCTTCCTCAACATCCGCGGTGAGGCTGCCTTGCTTGACGCGGCGCGCCGCTGCTTCGCATCCCTCTTCACGGATCGTGCCATCAGCTATCGCGAAGCCAAAGGCTTCGAACATCTTAAAGTGGCCCTTTCGATCGGTGTGCAGCAGATGGTGCGGTCCGACCTCGCTGGCGCCGGCGTGATGTTCTCGATCGATACGGAAACGGGCTTCGATCGCGTCGTGCTGATCAATGCCGCCTGGGGACTCGGCGAGAATGTCGTCCAAGGCACCGTCGATCCTGATGAGTACCAAGTGTTCAAGCCCCTTCTCGCCGACCCCGCGCTGAAGCCAATCGTTCACAAGCGATGTGGCAGCAAAGCGCTCAAATTGATCTATGCGCAGGATGGCGAACAGCCGACGCGCAACGTTCCAACCACGCCTGCCGAACGCTCGGCCTATGTTCTGACCGATGCGGAGATTTTGCAGCTTGCCCGCATCGCGTGCGCCATCGAGCGCCACTATGGTTGCCCGATAGACATTGAGTGGGCGAAGGACGGTAGAAGCGGCGACCTCTTCATCGTCCAAGCGCGCCCCGAGACGGTTCAGTCGCGCCGGCGGCAAGGTCTTCAGCGGACGTATAAGATCGCCCGGAAGGGCCAGAAGCTCGTTTCTGGACTGAGCGTGGGCGGGGCCGTCGTTGCCGGACCTGTCTGCATCATCCGCGATCCCAAGAATATTGACCGATTCGTGTCTGGCGCGGTGCTGGTAACGATCAGTACTAATCCCGACTGGGTACCAATCATGAGGCGGGCGGCGGCGATCGTGACCGATAGCGGCGGTCGAACGTCCCATGCAGCGATCGTCAGCCGCGAGCTCGGCATCCCAGCGGTCGTGGGCGCAAGGGATGCCACCAAAGTGTTACAGCAGGAGCAATACGTTACGGTTTCCTGCGCTGAAGGAGACGAAGGTTTCGTCTATGAGGGTGTCGCCGAATTCGTCACCGAAGAGATGGATGTAACGGCGGTCCCGCGCACGCGCACAAAGATCATGTTGAATTTGGCCAATCCTGCAGCCGCGTTTCGCTGTTGGCGGCTGCCGGCGGATGGGGTCGGGCTTGCGCGGATGGAATTCGTGATTGCCAATCAGGTCAAGGTGCATCCTATGGCGCTCGTCCATTACGATGTCTTGACAGACGAGAAGGCTACGACAGCGATTGCCGAGCTTACGCGCGGCTATGAGCACAAGGTTGATTATTTCGTGGACCGCCTTTCGCTCGGGCTCGCACGCATCGCCGCAGTGTTTTACCCGAAGCCCGTGATCGTCAGGATGAGCGATTTCAAGACAAATGAGTATGCCAATCTGATTGGTGGTACCGAGTTCGAGCCGAAGGAGGAGAATCCGATGCTCGGATTTCGCGGCGCCTCCCGCTACTACTCGCCACAATATCGGGATGGCTTTGCCTTGGAGTGCCGTGCAATCCGGCGTTTGAGGGAGGAGATGGGATTCACCAATGTGCTGGTGATGATTCCCTTCTGCCGCTCTCCGGAGGAGGCCGACCGCGTGGTCGAGGTCATGGCTGAAAATGGTCTTGAGCGCAGCAAGAAGGGGCTTGAGATCTACGTGATGGGCGAGATCCCCTCGAACATCATTTTGGCCGACCTTTTCGCCCAGCGGTTTGATGGCTTTTCGATCGGCTCCAATGATTTGACCCAATTGACGCTTGGCGTCGACCGTGACTCCGAGCGGCTTGCGAGCGTCTTCGATGAGCAGAACGAGGCCGTCAAGTGGATGATTGGCAACCTCATTCAGACGGCTCACAAGGTCGGTGCGAAGGTCGGATTGTGCGGGGAGGCACCAAGCAATCACCCGGAGTTTGCTGAATTCCTGGTCGGGTGTGGCATCGACTCAATTTCCGTTGTGCCCGACAGCTTCATCACCGTGAAAAATCACGTCGCTAAGGCCGAGTCCCGAAAGATGTCATCCTTAGGTCGGCGCACGACCGACTAATCAAAGCAGAACCAGTCAACGCGCTGTCTTGCGAGAGCGGAACTACGCCTTTCTCGTACAGCTTAATGAGCCTGGGAGGAACACCAGTCCTAATTCAGCGTTGTCGTTCCGACGATCTTCCAACACCTCGGGAGACGGACATGAAGAGACTAGCCTCAGTTGTTGCGCTCCTCCTGTTTGTTAGCGCTGGCGCCTTAGCGCAGCCCACATCTGAAACCCCGCAGACTGCGCCGGCTGGGCCTGGAGCCACACAGCCTGCCCAACCACCAGCACCTGAAGTCCCTCAACCTGCCCCACCTCTACCTGAAGCTGCTCAGCCTGCCCCCGCAGCGCCTGAAGCTGCTAAGCCTGAAGCTGCCCCACCGCCTGAGGCCGCTCAGCCTATGCCATCGGCACCTAAGAGCGCTGAGAAGATGACAGCAGTAGCAGAGCCAGGCGATTCGGTGAGTGTTACCGAGTACCACAAGCAGAATGTCTACGACACGTCCGATAATACCATCGGTGAAGTCAGTGACGTTCTCCTCGACAAGGACGGTCACGTCACGGCCGTGATACTGAGCGTCGGCGGCTTCTTAGGCC
>JBKOUI010000014.1:0-3463 GCA_046723315.1 Pseudomonadota bacterium
TCTTCGTCTCCAAACATGTGGCTGAAGATCTGGAACAGCACGACCGTTGGCGGCCGCTCTTGCATGATCTTGGCTCGTTCGAAGTGAAACACGGCGTCCGCGTCGAAATCAGCAATCTCTATTCGGATGACGTCGGCAATCCACAACTGCCCAAAAAGCTCGAAGCGGTCAGGAAACATCGGGCGCATGTTCGGTGGGTCGCAGTGGCAATAGGGCTACTGGTATTTGGAGCAATGGTCGCTGCCTTCATGATTGTTTCGCGTAGGCCGACTACGTCGCTAACTGCCATTCCCGAAAAAAGCATCGCCGTGCTGCCGTTCGTGGACATGTCGGCGGGGAAGGACCAGGAGTACTTCTCCGACGGTATCTCGGAGGAACTGCTGAACCTGCTCGCGAAGATTCCGCAGTTGCAGGTGACGGCTCGCACCTCGTCGTTCGCCTTCAAGGGCAAAGAGGTTGCGATCCCGGAGATCGCGCGCACGCTGCACGTGGCGCACGTACTCGAAGGCTCGGTGCGCAAGGCGGGCAACTCGGTACGGATCACGGCGCAGTTGATCAAGGCCGGCACCGACGCGCACCTGTGGTCGCAGACCTACGACCGCAAGCTCGACGACATCTTCGCGGTCCAGGACGAGATTGCCGCCGACGTGGTGAAGCAGCTCAAGCTCACGCTGCTCAGCACGGCGCCGAAGGCACGCACGACCGATCCCGAGGCGTACGCGCTTTATCTCCAGGCCGTCCAGCTCGGACGGCCGTTCACCGCCGAGGCGTTCCAACAGTCCGACGCGCTCTACCACAAGGTGCTGGCGATCGATCCGCGCTACGCCCCGGCGTGGTACGGGCTGTCCCGCAACTTCGGCAACGAGGCGAGCCAGGGCCTGCTGCCCAACAAGGAGGGGTATGCTCAAGCCCGCGAGGCGGCCGTGAAGGCGCTTGCGATCGATCCCGACTACGCGCCGGCCCACGCCGGTCTCGGCTGGATCGCGATGTACGGCGACAACGACCTCGCCGGTGCCGCGCTGCACTTAGAGCGAGCGCTCGCGATCGATCCGGCGGACCTGCGTGTGCTTACCACGAGCGCCACGCTGCTCCAGTCTCTTGGCCGCCTGGATGAGGCGCTGGTGCTCGAGGAGGCCGCCGTCCGCCGCGATCCGGTGAACGTGACGACGCTCTTCAACCTGGGCTATCACCAGCGCATGGCTGGCCGGCTCGACGCGGCGATCGCATCGTTCCGCACCGTGCTGAGCTTGAGCCCAACCAATGGAGGCGCCCACTGCCAGCTCGGCGTAACGCTGCTGCTCAAGGGGGATGCGAAGGGCGCGCTGGCGGAGATCGAGCAGGAGACGAGCGAGATCTACAAGATGATCGGCCTGCCGATGGCGTACCATGCGCTCGGACGCAAGGCGGACTCGGACGCCGCGCTCGCCGCGCTGATCGCGAAGTACCAGAAGGACGGGCCCTCCAACATCGCCGGCGTCTACGCCTACTGCGGCGAGGCTGATAAGGCATTCGTGTGGCTCGACAAGGCGGTCGAGTACGGCGACGGCGGGCTCGGCGAGATCGTGACGGATAACCTGTTCGACAAGATCCACGCCGACCCACGCTGGCTGGCGTTCCTGCGCAAGATTGGCAAGGCGCCAGAGCAACTGGCGAAGATCGAGTTCAAGGTGACGCTGCCGCAATGAGCGGATTCGACTGTGCTCACCACAAGCTTACACGGATTACGCGGGATGGGTCTAATTCTTAATCTGCGTTATCCGCAGCCTGCCCGCGCTCGGCGGTTCCGGTCGGGGGATGATCGGCTACCCCGCTTAACTTCGCGTTTGCCTATGCGTACCTATTTTGCCGGGTCACGATTTTTCTGCGCAAACCTTCGACCCCAATTAAGCCAACTAAGCCAATCGCGAGGAGGTCAAGTCCTGACCCGCTCTCTGGAACTGCAGTCGTGACAACAGTAAGGTTGTACGTGAAATCTTGGCCAGTTCCCTGAATTACTATCCTGGCAGCGGAGTGCTTCAGAACTAATGGATCGCCCACTAATGGATCGCTGCTTATGATCTGCGTCGTTCCCCTGCCAATCAACGTTAGACTATCTTCATCGAAGGTGACTGACTTCAAGCTAAAAAGCGTACCAGTAGCATTACCGTCGCCGGCGACCAGAATGTTCCAGGCGGGCCCCCCAACGCCGGGCAAGACATCGAGAAGGTTCACTGATGAGCCGCTGCCAGTCCATCGGATTGGCAGGGTGAAATTAGCTTGCGAGCCCACGGTGGGGATAAAGTCACCTGTTGCGTTAGTCACGGACAATGGCCCGTGCGGGGAAATTTCGCCGTTGAAGTCAAGCTCGTGAATTCCGTTGCTGTTAATTCCGGTGCTGTTAATTCCGGTGCTGTTAATTCCGGTGCTTTCGGTGATGGTGCCGCTTCCCGTAAACGTAATTTGCCCATTGATTCTACCGTCAACGACAATCGCCTCGACTTGCTGCGGCGCAATCAATGCGACAGCGGCAAACACTACAAGAACCGACCATAGGAATTTTGATATTTTCATAGTTTTCAGCCTCCACAGTTTTTGCGTAAATTGCAGCATCTAAGTACCTGAGCGTTTCTGGTGTGCATATTGGACCTTAGCCGTACGCTTTCCTTAAGAGCAGCTGTGGACATTCGCGAGAGCAAAAATTTGTGTCACCCTTTGTGTCACCCGCTGCATAAAAATGGGCAGATTCCTGATGACGTCAGACGACGAAGCTTCCCGGGCAAGCTACCGGCAAGAGGTAGTTTGCGTAGTTGGGAGGACTGCTGACGAAGTGTGATGAAAAGTCCGTTTCGTCTTAGGAAACCCTTGTTCTCTCCGTTGAACTACGGGGACCCAATCGTGGTGGGAGAATACACGGCTTGAATGAGGGTGAGCAAGTTGCTCGGCGCGGTCCTAGTCACGCCGCGAAGGACTGCTTTCGTCTAGACCTGCCTGAGAAAAGGGACATAATCCCAACTGATACAAGTGCCGGGGGCGCTCGCCGTCCATGTCCACAGAGATCAAGAAAGAGATCGCGCTTGAGATCGCGCATGTCTTGTTCATCGACATTGTTGGCTACTCGAAGCTCTCGATTAATCACCAGAACGCGGCGGTTGAAGAATTAACCCAGGTCGTGCGCGGTTCAGAGCAGTTTCAGAAAGCCGAAGCAGCGGGCCGCTTACTCAAGATCGCGACTGGCGATGGTATGGCCTTGGTCTTTTATACCAGTCCCGAAGCGCCTGCGCAATGCGCAGTCGAGATCGGCCGCGCGCGCAAGGAGTATCCGCGCCTGCAACTGCGCATGGGCATTCACAGCGGTCCGGTCAGCGGTGTGGTCGATGTAAACAATCGTCCCAATCTAGCCGGAGCCGGCCTGAACATGGCGCAACGGATGATGGATTGCGGTGACGCCGGGCACATTCTTCTGTCCAAGCATGTGGCCGAAGAT
>JBKOUI010000164.1:0-2590 GCA_046723315.1 Pseudomonadota bacterium
CCTCAGGCGCAAGTGTCAGATTTCGCTGGACTTTTGTTGTCCGAGCAAAACGAATGAATTGCATCCGCAGATTGTGCTACCTGCCCCTGTAACAGCTTTGTCTGGTCGCGGCAAAAGATCAGACCATGGGTGCAAATGAAATTTGTCGGTCACGACAAAGCTCCGGACCCGCCCCGCGGGGTTCTCATCTTCCGCTGTCCCTCATAGGGGCTTAATCATTCCCGGCTTGAGCCCCAAGGAATCCAACGCGGATTGAGTGAGTTCGGCTACTGCTTCGACCTGTTCGTCGGCGGTGTGATCCGGTCTTAGCTTAAATAAAGCGATCGCTCTGTGCTGATTGGGTTCAGTAACGGCATACGCCGTGCGAAGCGGCTCACCGCCCCCGAGGCGCTCGGTGATACGGATAACGACATGTCCTGCCATGTTCGCAAGTATGGCACGGGCAGAACCAGGTTCAAATTGCAGTTTCCAATTGCAGTCTGCAAACGCCTAATCCAACTGGGCTCGCCTTCGTTTCGACGATGTGCGTAGCTCAAGCATATCCGCTGCGACAGTGCTTGCCCCAACGCATCAGCTTCGGCCCGAGATCATGCGGCGCCTCGACGAGCATTTGCGCCGTGTCAAGGCCAACGGCGCGACGATGTAGAATCGCACCGACTACATCTTGCCCTGCACGAATGCGCCGATGCGCTCGATGGCCGCGCGCGCTTCCGGAAGGACCCGCGCCCAGACCTGCCAGGTGTGCGGCATCCGCGGCCATATTTCGAGCTCGACCTGACATCCGGCGGCGCGCATCCGCTCCGCCATGCGTACTGAATCGTCGAGCAGGATCTCGTCGCTGCCGACTTGGATGAGCGTCGGCGGCAGTCCGGTCGGGTCGGCGTAAAGCGGCGACGCATACGGTGTGCGAGGATCGGCGCCGGCGAGATAATAGCTCGCGAGCCGCGCGCCCTCCGTGGCTCGCAGCATCGGATCGGCGTCGGCGTTTCGCTGCAAGGAACCGCCGGTGAGCGCGAGATCGGTCCAGGGCGAAAGCGCGACGGCGGCGGCCGGAAGACGAAAGCCTTCGTCACGCAGCTTGAGCAGCATCGCCAAGACCAGTCCGCCGCCTGAGGACTCTCCTAGCACCGCCATTCTCCGCGGATCGACACCAGCGGCCACGAGCGCCCGGTAGGCCGTGACGGCATCGTCGAGCGCCGCCGGAAACGGGTGCTCGGGCGCAAGCCGATGATCTAGGATAACGGTGCGGGCGCGCGTCGCCGCGGCGATGCGCCAGGTGAAATCACCATAGAGCGCCGGCGAGCCCGACACATGCCCGCCGCCGTGGAGATAGAGCACGAGGCGGCCGCCGAGGGACGCGAGAGTAACGACGGCGACTGCTTTGACCCCATCGAGGTCAACGTGTGTCGCCTGCGTACCCTTTGGCGGCGGTGGCACTAGACGCTCGAGGAATGCGTCCTGTCGGCGCAGTGCCTCGAGGGTGGTCGCGGGACCGATCTTGCGCTTAACGAACCAGCGCAGCCCCAGGCGCACGAGCTCGGCGCGTAGACTCATCGCGGCCCCGCTCCACTCCGTTGGATACCGGCAAGAAACTCACTGCCACGATTGTTGCCCCAGATCGAGTTCGGCGGAGGTGACGTGAGGGGCGGCTTTGGCGAAGTCGGGCTGGGTCATGCGGCTCCGGGCGGGGGCACCGATCGCAATCGGCGCAGAACGGACTTCACAAGCCACGCCCGACGGTCGGCCCGCCTGCGCCAGCAGCTCCATTGGCGAATGCCGGATCTTACGCATCAGGTCTTGGGTATCGATTGTCCCAACCGCTCGGATCATGTTAGCCTTCGTTCAACAAGAACAAATCCCCGAGGAGGAACTGTGCGACGCGGGCGCCTCGTTGCGTGCGTCTGCATGCTGGGCATCTTTGCGGCTGCCCTGGTCACCTCGCTCGAATACTCGCTCGGGGACGCTTTGGGTCCGGGGCCGGGCTTCTTTCCATTCTGGCTGAGCTTGCTCGGGGCCGCGTTGACGGTCGCCATCCTGGTCGAGACCGCTCGGAGCCACGACTTTGCTACCGGGAGCCTTCTGCCGAGCCGGCAGGCGGCCTGGCAGGCTGGCGGCGTGCTCATCGCGCTGGCAGCCGCAGCCGCACTGCTCGAGCCGCTTGGCTTCCGGCTGACCACGCTGCTCTTCATCGCCGGTCTCTTGTTTGCGCTTGGCGCGCGCTCGCCGTCCGCCATCTTGCTCACCGCGTTGGCGGGAAGTTTCGGCGTCTTCCATGTCTTCTTCTACTGGCTAAAAGTACCGCTGCCGATCGGCGCGCTCGGACTTTGAGAGGGATGCACAGTGGACACCTTCCAGCATCTGCTCGCGGGCTTGACGGCGGCAACGAGCCTGCAAAATCTCGGCTTCGCGCTGATTGGTTGCTTCCTGGGCACGTTGATCGGAGTGCTCCCAGGGCTCGGGCCGGCGGCGGGCACAGCGATGCTGATCCCGCTCACCTTCACGCTCGATCCGATCGGCGCTCTCATCATGCTGAGCGCCATCTACTATGGAGCCATGTACGGCGGCACCATCACGTCGGTGCTGATCAATG